>CAJXMI010000025.1 GCA_913056145.1 uncultured Spiribacter sp. | reverse complement strand
CGCTCTCAAGGGCACGATTCAGGTCACGGCTCACGGTGTCGAAGTTAATCACCGCGGACAGCCCTGCCAGTTCTGACAGTACCGGCGCGCCTTTGCCGGCATCAACTAGGCGCATCCGCCTATTTTGCTGCTTAAGCTCGAAGCCATCGAAGCAAAGCGCCTTGTTTAGGTAATCGACCACAGCCTTATGACGTTCCGGCTCATGGATGAAGTCGCGAGGATCCGCGGCGGCCTCGGTGATGCGGGGGAGCATTTGATCCGCCTCGGGCTCATTATTGATGGCGGTAAGGCATTGCACCAGGGAAGGCACACGGGAGCCGTTTACACAAAACTCCACGTTGCACGTGCGCATGAACTTCTCGATTTTCGGGCCGCTACGGTAGATGCCGATAGGGGGCTTGGGATCATTAGCCCCGCCGCCGCTGATGACTTCGGCGAGGGCGTCGATACTCTGCGTTGACAAAGGAAAGGGCATACTTCTGATACCCTCCTATCGGACTAACTCGTGTGCAGCCTCTCGGAGCAGAACAGCAAGCACGCTTGCCCGCGTACCTCCGTTCATCTGGGATTTTAGATAGTGCCCAGCTTGCTGTACGCGATTAACGCTACGACATAGCCCCGTTGGGTACAACGGCCCCAGTTTGAGAATATCATTGAGCTGGTCAAGCGAGCTCTTACTCCTATGGGCAAGATTGTTTCTGAAGGCGATAGTTAGGTCGATGATCGCTCTCTGCTGAGCTGTCAGGCCAGTGAAGCGCCTAGCATGCTCAGCGATAAGCCATTGGTTAGCTCTATCTTCGATAGAGGCATAGTTTGGAAAGGAGGTGTTGCGCTCTGCAGGGTCGAGAATTGCCTTCAGCTCTTTTTTAGTAAGGTGGCGCTGCGACTTGAATTCGGCAAAGCCGTCAAAGGCTGCTGCGGCCTTACGATTAGACTCTAGTGTTTTTCGAACGCTCGTTTCCAAGTGCTGCATGACTCTTGTGCAGTCACGGTTAGCGTATGCAAAGATCAAATCGTTGACGAACCCTTCAAACAGGACGCCGAGTGTGAGCGTGTAGTTCTCCGTAGCGATCTTACGATCTTGAGCCGACGTCAGAGCATCCAATGAACGTGTGTAGAAACGTGCCTGCTCGCCAAGTTGGTCCTCGAAGTCGCTCCACACCCCTTCCGGGTCGATCTTGCGCATGTTTTCTCCTTCAAAGAGCCTCAAGCTGCCGCAGGATCACCAAGAAGCACGCCGGTTACCATAGTTGATGCTACTCCGCGGGACACATGCGGAGTCGGGCGGTGTCAACAAACTGATAAGCACTAGTGGTCTTCGTCGGAAAGGTGATGGTGGCGTCGATATGATCCCAGCTATCCAGATGTGTGCACAGAATTGTTCGAAGTGCTTGTCACTGTATTGGCAAAAAATTCTGTGCGATAAGCATGAATCCGAGTGGTACTCAGCGTCAGCTAGTCGAAAAGACGTTGGATCCTGTGCCTTGAATCGCGGCACATGTGATGCAGAAGATGGCGCCATGTGGCGCTTTCAGCTTCGTAACTGCTTGATTTCTGGCGAAGGGAGAGGTGCTCAAACGTGCGAACACACCATGTCAAGGTGGTGCTCTAACCAGCTGAGGCCGTCCGCATAATCCGCTACAGGGCGCCCGACGGCTCAGGGGACCAGCCACTGCCCGCCCCATTGGTCGTCGCGCCGGAACCGTGCCCGGCGGTGGTGGTGGCCCAGATGCAGCGCCTCGATCTGTTCCAGCTGGAGTTGCAGGATGGCAAATGCCCCCGGATCGGGCCATCTGTCATAGTCGAGGCCATCGGCCAGGGGTGCGCCGGAACCGGGCTGGAAGCCGTAGCAGCGACGGGCATGGTCGGATAACTGCGACCAGACGGGCAGCACCGGCTCGCCGGTCAGAATCGTCACTGTAGCGCTCAGCCGCATCTGCAGATGCGCCACGTTATCCCAGATGTGGATGGCGGCCCATGGCGTGTTGCGAACCTCCTCGACTTTATCGGCGGTGCGATCGGTGTACACCCTGAGTGTCGCCGCTTCGCGATCGGCCGCCCGCAGCACGACGGTGCGCGCCTGTGGCATGCCCTGTGCGTCGACCGTTGCCAGCGTCGGGTGGCGGCCGGGAGCACGCCGGTCGGCAACGCCCCTTGCAAGCCGCTTCCAGACCTGGTCGTGCAGGCCATCCAGTGACCGTGCCCAGTCATGTTGTTCGGGGTGCATCATGCCGTCCTGTCGCGCTCGCCCACGGGCTTACATTGTATCGGCTCGACCGGCAAACCGAAGGGGGGCGGCGCGAGGCGGATGCCGCCTGCAGGCCGATGGTTTACACTCCCGACCCCGGAAGCCGGGGCCATGCCCCCGGATGACAACCGCTCGCGCAGCGCGCATCACCAATAACAACGAACGGGGCAGTAATGGACGGCACACTGGCGATTGCGGCCGACAACCTCACCTCACCCATCATTCTGTTTTTTATCCTTGGCGTTGTCGCGGCCTTTGCGCGCTCCGACCTGTCCATCCCCGAGGCGATTGCCAAGGGGCTGTCGATCTACCTGCTCTTTGCAATCGGTTTCAAGGGCGGGGTCAGCGTCGCCGATCACGGTGTCGACACCCGGTTGGTGCTGTCTCTGCTCGCCGGTGCCGTGCTGTCTTTCACGCTGCCCGTCGTTGCCTATTGGCTGCTGCGGGGGATGAGCCGGCTGTCGGTGACTGATGCGGCGGCGGTGGCCGGCCATTATGGGTCGATCTCGATCGTGACCTTCGTGGCCGCCACCTCGGTCGCCACCTCGGCCGGGCTGTCGCCCGAGGGTTACATGGTGGCCGTAGCGGCGGTCATGGAGGCGCCGGCCATCCTCTCCGCGCTCTGGCTGATCGCGCGCTACGGCAAGCAGTCGGCCGGGATGGAGGAAGGGCTCCTGCGCGAAATCCTGCTGAACGGCTCGATCGTCCTGCTGGTGGGCGCCTTCATCATTGGCTGGATTACCGGCGATGAGGGAATGCAGATGATCGCGCCCTTCATCCAGGCACCCTTCCAGGGCGTGCTCTGTCTGTTTTTGCTCGACATGGGACTGGTGGCCGGGCGCGGGCTGCGGGATGCGCGCTCGGTGCTGACACCGGGGCTGTTCGGGTTCGGCGTGCTGATGCCCCTTGTCGGCGCGGGCACCGGAGCGCTGACCGGGCTGCTGCTGGGCCTCAGCCCCGGCGGCGTCATGCTGTTCATGACGCTTGCCGCCTCGGCCTCCTACATCGCGGTACCGGCCGCCAT
The DNA here is from genome assembly GCA_913056145.1 of uncultured Spiribacter sp. Classification (GTDB taxonomy): domain Bacteria; phylum Pseudomonadota; class Gammaproteobacteria; order Nitrococcales; family Nitrococcaceae; genus Spiribacter. The sequence continues at coordinate 17,474 of CAJXMI010000025.1, read as the reverse complement.
GCGGGTGGCACTGCCCGAGGCCAACCCCTCCGTCTACCTCACCCTGTCACTGGGTGTAACCTTTCCGTTCAACCTGACCCTGGGCATTCCGATTTATCTGGCGGTTTCCCAGGCACTGTCCGGAGGCTGAGACAATGCAGACCCACAAGGCCAAACGTGTCGACATCATGATCGAGGCGGTGATGGAAAATCGCCTGACTGCGGCACTGCGCAAGGCGGGTGTCACCGGCTACACGGTGCTGCCGGTACTCGGTGGCTCGGGCCGCTCCGGGCAGTGGACCCGCGAGGGTGAGGTCGGGCGCGCAGGCGGCATGGTCAATGTCTCCTGCATCGTTCGACCCGAGCGCGTTGATCCCCTGCTGGATGCCGCCTTCGAGGTTGTCGAGCGGCATATCGGGGTTGTCAGCGTGGTCGACTGCGAAGTGCTGCGTGCCGAGCGGTTCTAGGCGGCTCGGACCGCCCTTGCCTGACGCGCTGTCGGCCCGGACACCATCCTGTTCCCTGTCAGGGCCGTCATTTTCGTAAAATTGGCGCATTGTGAGGCCCTCTCCCGCCACCTAGGCTTCGACGCAACGACCTTTCGCTCACCCCGCGAGGAACACGGCGTCGATGAAACGATCCGAACCGGCTCATAGCACCTGCATCACACCCATTGGCCAACATCGCACAACCGGTCTCGTGATCACCGGTGTGCGCGCCGAGGCGCTGCTGGACGTGGCCCGCATCCAGCGTGCGAGCTCCGATCACGGCTATTTCCCGCTCTTTGCCGAGCGGGTCGGCCCGCCGCCGACCGGGCAGGTGGCCGATGAGCTCGAGCTGTTGCTCGACGGCTATGCGGAGTCGCCGGCCACGGCACTCGTCAGCGCGCAACGGTTCTGGGACCAGGCCGGCGTCACCGATGTCCTGCCGGATGAAACACCCCAGCAACGGCTTTTGAGTTACCTGCTCCTGCGCACCGGGCAGACCATCAGGCCACTGAAGGACTGGCAGGCGGCGGCCATTTACCGCTATCCGCTTCTTGAGGCCTTCGGAGCGGATGCCGGTGGCGCATTGCTGCCTCTCCTTGCGCATCGCGGTGTCCTGGCGCGCCGGCAACTCATTGAGCGGCTGCGCCTGTGCCCAAGCTGCGGCGGCGCCCACATGCTGTATGTGGACATCTGCCCCAACTGCCATCAGCGCGATATCCAGCGTGATCAATCCATTCACTGCTTTGCCTGCGGCTACGTGGAGTCGGAGGGTAGCTTCCGGGCCAGTGGGGTGCTGCTCTGCCCCAATTGCCGCACCCGGCTTCGCCAGATTGGGACCGACTATGACCGCCCGCTCGAGCACTTTCAGTGCCATGCCTGCGGCGAGCGATTTGTGGACCCGGAGGTGATCGCCCGCTGCGGGATCTGCGATCAGCAGACGCATCCCGAGCAGCTGGTCACCCGCGAGGTCGGCACCTATGAACTGACCGAATATGGCCGGGTAGCGGCCCGCAGCGGCGTACACGAGCTGGGGCCTGGTCCGCGTGAAGATGCAGGTTACCTGCGACCGGCATTCTTCGAGCAACTGCTCGACTGGCAGCGCGCCGTGGCCCAGCACCACACGCAGGCCCGCTTCACCCTCCTGCTGCTCCGGCTGCTGCCACGGGACGCAAGCGGCTCAAGCGGAGGGTATTCGCTGCGCTTTTCGCGGCTGCTCCATGACCTGGGGGAGCGCCTGCCCGAAATCACTCGACCCAGCGATATTTGCGCCCGAACCCGCGAGGGTGAGTTCTGGGTATTGATGCCGCAATCGGGGCCGGCAGATGCCAGGCGTTTGATCGAGACGCTCGAGGAGCTTGTGCGCAGCACGCCGTATGCCAATGACGCCCTCGACTGCCAGGCACGGATGCTGGACTCGAGCGGCCTGCGCAGCGATGAGCTGAACGCGAACTCGCTGATGCAGCAACTGCTGGTCAGTGCCGGAGGTCAGAATGAGTGAGACGCTACCCACACTGCTGCTCGGGGCCGTTGCGATGGCGCCCATCTTCCCGATGGTGCTCGCCATAGAGCTGCCACTCTATCTTCTGGTAATCGCCGGGATCGGCCGTCACCTCATCCATCAACGTCGCCCCGGGATCATGAGCCGCCCCTACTCCCCGCGGGTGAGCTGCATTGTGACCTGCTACAGCGAGGGCGCTGATGCCCGGAAGACCGTTGAGTGTCTGCTTGAGCAAGCCTACCAGGGCCCGATCGAAGTGATCGCGATGGTGGATGGTGCCAGCAAAAACCGCGACACACTGCGCGCCGTGCGAAGCGCTGGCGACGGCTTGCGCGCTTCGCCCGGGCGTGTCCTGAAGTGCGTGCCCAAGTGGCAGCGGGGCGGTCGCGTGTCATCGCTGAACGCGGGCCTTTCCCTCGCCCGCGGCGATATCGTCATGGCGCTGGATGGCGACACCAGTTTTGACGACGACATGGTCGCGCAAGCCGTCGCACGAATGGCCGATCCGCGGGTCATTGCGCTTACGGGTACGCTGCGCGTCCGTAACCGCCGCGAGAGTATCTGGGCGCATTTTCAGGCTCTGGAGTACCTGATCGGTCTTGTTGCGACACGGACCGGACTTGCGGCATTCAATGTGGTCAATAACGTCTCCGGGGCCTTTGGCGTATTCCGTCGTGATGTCCTGCTGCGCGTTGGTGGGTGGGAGTCGGGAACGGCCGAGGATCTTGACCTGACCCTGCGCCTGCAGCGCTACACCGGGCGGCATCCTGATCGCATCATCGCCTTCGAGCCGGCCGCGATTGGCCACACGGATGTGCCCGCGCGCTTTGGCGATCTACTCAAGCAGCGTCTGCGCTGGGATGGCGATCTGTTTTATGTGTATGTCCGCAAGCACTGGCAGGCGTTCCGCCCCGGTATCCTCGGCTGGCCGCGACTGATCGCCACGGCGTGGTACGGCCTCCTGCATCAGATCGTGCTGCCCTTTGTCATTGTGATCTATCTGGTATGGATGGGGTTTACCCAGACACCCGATCGCCTCGTCATCATGCTGGGGCTCATTTACCTGCTCTATCTGCTCATCGCCGCCGTCATGGCGAGCGTGGCAATCGGGCTTTTGTCCGAGCGCCGCCGCGAGGACCTGACGCTGTTGCCCGCACTGCTGCTGTTTCCTGTCTTTCGCGGCTTCATGCGGGTGTGGTCAGTGGTGGCCATTCTCGCCGAGATCGTCCTGTCGGCCCACAAAGACACGAGCATGGCGCCGTGGTGGGTCCTGAAACGGAGTGCCCATCGATGAAACCCATCCCCATCGTGTTGTCCATGACCGTCCTTGTTGCCAGCTTGATCGCCACCGGCGCAATGGCCCAACCCACCCGCGAGCGCGCCCACTTTGAGCGCTGGCTGGCGGAAGCGCCCGGCGCCCGCGCCGCGGACAGCCAGGCAAATCTGGCCGCCCGCCAGGCCGAGGAGCAGGCCAGCAAGGGCGGCTGGCGGGTGTTTGCCGGCATCTCGGGCGCACATGTCAATGAAATCGAGGGCAGCGGCAACAATCGGGTCTACGAGCGCCTGCAGGGTGATATCGGGCTTAAATATCCGTTGCTAGGAAGTCGCCGGGCCCAGGAGGAGTCCGTGGCCCGCTTCGAACGGGCCCGCCTTGAGTCGAAGGCGCAGGCGGCCGTACGCCGGACGCAACTGGGCCACCAACTTGCCGATGCCTATACCGACTATTGGGTGAATGACCGACGGCATGCCGTTGCAACCCGCTGGCATGGCCACTTGCGCGAGCAGCTGCCCGAGCTCGAGCAGCAGGTGGGCAAACGCCTGCTGGCCTCCGATATCTCCGCACTGCGCGCCGCGCTGGACGGGTCGCGTATGGATCGTGATATCGCCGCGCTTGAGCGTACCGCGGCCCGCGAGCGCCTCGGTGCCCTGCTGGGCCGGAACGTCGCAGCCTTCACCCCCGTCTGGCCCGGCGATGCACCGGTTTGCGACCGTCCCGGCCCCCTCCGCCAGGCGCTCAACACAACCGATCCCGAGGTGGTTGCAGCCCGCGCCAGTCTGGCGCTTGTGATCGATCAGCCCGCACCTGGCCCGGCCGCTGTCATCCAATCGGGGTTTTTACTGCAACACAGTCAGGTCATGGAGGACCTCGATGACAATGGCGATGAGACGAGCGCCGGCCTCACCGCCGAGATGCCGCTTGATCTTGGCAATGCCGCGTCGCGCTATCGGCACCGTCGCAATGCCGAAATGCTGGCTGCGCAGGAGAGGCTTCGGGCCGTTCGCCAAACTCGGCTGACAGCGGTAACCGCGGATCTCGCGACGCTGCGACAGACCACGCGGCAGCGTGCGCCGGCCGCCCAACGCCTTGAGCGGGCCCGCAAGGACTGGCAGGCCGCCCGCCAGCGCAGTCGCCTTGCCACCACCAACGGCCTGACTGCCCTGGAGCGGGGAATGGCCTGGTACGACGCCGCCCGTTTGCGCCTTGAGCGCGAGGCCCGCTGGCTCAAGGCCCGGGCCCGGGTCGAGTCGGTATCGCCGGCATCCTGCCGGAGTGGGGGCGCGGACGCGCCAAATAACCGCCTTCTGACAGTGCCCGAGGGGATGCGCGCGCAATGAATATCGACTTTCGCGACCGTGGCCCCGGCCGTCTATCGAGCGGCATTCCGGTGCGCTATGGCGCTGCGCGCCGACCCGCCCCCCGGCTACGTTGGCTGCTGGTGGCGCTGGTGGTCTCAAGCCCTTTGCTCTATCTGCTCTGGGCCCTGCTCCGGGGCGGTTTGATCGTGGAGTCAACCGGCGTTGTCGCCTATGACACCACAACCACCGGCGCCATCGTGCAGGGCACAGTCCGTGAAGTGCATGTCAAAGAGACCGACTCGGTGGCACGCGGGGCGCCGCTGATCCGACTGGACAACCCCGAACTGGATGGCCGTATCCGTCATCAGGAGCAGGAACTTGCCCGGATCCAGGTCGAACAGGATCAGGCCCGGCAACGGGCCGAGCGCGAATATGCCGCGGCGCAGCGCGAGATCGTGGCACTCGAGCGACTCATTGATTCTCAGCGCGAGTGGGCCACCGAGATCAGTCGCATGGTCGAAGTGGGTGTGGCGACCGCGCTTGAGTACCACGAGGCGCTCGCCCGTCTGGAAGAGGCCCGGGGCCGGCTGTCGGCCGCAACGACCCGTCAGGAAGAGGCTGATCGCGCCCGCAATTCCGGTGATCCGGCACTGCGCAACCAAAGCGAGCAACTGCGCATGGCACTCGAGATTGCGCGCGAACAGCGTCAGTACCTGCAGATCCGGGCCGATGCCTCGGGCGAGATTGTCGAACTGCACGTCCGGCCCGGGGATACGGTGGGCCCGGGAACATCACTGCTGACCATGACGCGCCCGTCCGCGCCAACCCTGACCGCCTACCTGCAACCGGCGGACGGGCTATTCGCACAGCCCGGCCGTAGCGTGCGGGTGGAGCTCCCGGACGGCACCCGCCTGCCCGGTCGGGTTGCCAATCGTCCGCGTCTTACAGGGCGCATGCCCACCGCGCTACGCCCGTTTCTGCAAACCGCCGACTCGGCGCTGATGGTGGACATTCACCTCGATCAACGCCTGCCCGAGGCAATGTCCGCGCATGGATTGCCGGTGTCGGTAGAGTTTGCGCGAGGCCCGGAGGTAGTCCTGTCGCGCCTTGCTCCCCTTGACGCATTCGGCCTCGGGGCTGGGGCGGCCGCGGCAGACGCGTTAGAGTAGCCGCCTCATTCAAAATCAGGAGAGATGCCGTGAGTACCAGGGAGCCAACCACCTTTGTAACGGGTGCCACCTCGGGCTTCGGCCGTGCTACGGCAAGGCGCTTTGCGCGTGCAGGCTGGCGCGTCATTGCCACCGGCCGACGGACCGAGCGGCTGGATCAGCTTGCCAGCGAGCTGCGGGAAGACGGCGCGCTTATTCACACCGTCACGCTTGATGTCCGGGATGCCGACGCCGTTCGCGAGGCCGTCGACGGCCTGCCCACCGAGTTCGCCCAAGTGACCTGCCTGGTCAACAACGCAGGCCTTGCGCTGGCACCGGAACCCGCGCAGGCGGTCGATCTGAAAGACTGGCACACCATGATCGACACCAATGTGACCGGGCTGGTTAACGTCACACACGCGCTCCTGCCAACGCTCATTGACAGCGGCCGCGGCGCCAGCATCGTCAACCTGGGCTCCATTGCTGGCACCTGGCCCTACCCGGGCGGGCATGTCTACGGCGCGAGCAAGGCCTTTGTCGAGCAGTTTGGCTACAACCTGCGCTGCGATCTGCTGGGCACCGGAGTGCGCGTGACCGATGTGGCCCCCGGCCTGGCCCAGACCGAGTTCACTCTGGTGCGGACCAAGGGCGATCAGGCCGCCTCCGACAAGCTGTATGCCGGCACCGAGCCCCTGCAGCCCGAGGATGTGGCCGAGCAGATTTTCCACGTGGCCACCCTGCCGGCGCATGTCAATATCAACCGCATGGAAATCATGGCCACGCGCCAGGCATGGGCGCCGTTTGCGATCGACCGCGACTGACTCGATCCGTCAGGCCGTATCGCGTTCCGGCTCACCGAGGGCATGGCGCTGTAGCCGCTTGATCTCGTCGCGCAGCTTGCCCGCCTCCTCAAATTCGAGGTTGCGGGCATGCTGGTGCATCTGCTGCTCCAGCTCGCGGATGCGCCTCACTGCCTGAGCGGTGGTCAGCTCGGCGTAGGCTCGCGCCTCCTCGGCCACCTCGGCGTAATGCTCCGCAGTATCCGGGGCGCTGGCACCCCCCCGCTCCATGACATCGGCGATCGCCTTGCGAATACCCTGCGGGGTAATGCCGTGCTCGGTGTTGTAGGCGATCTGCTTTGCCCGCCGCCGCTCGGTCTCGTCAATGGCGCGGCGCATCGAGTCGGTCATCTCGTCGGCATAGAGAATGGCGCGGCCGTTGACGTTGCGCGCGGCCCGGCCAATCGTCTGGATGAGTGAGCGCTCGGCGCGCAAGAATCCTTCCTTGTCGGCATCGAGAATGGCCACCAGCGAGACCTCGGGAATATCCAGCCCCTCACGCAGCAGGTTGATCCCGACCAGCACGTCAAACTCGCCCAGCCGCAGGTCGCGGATGATCTCGGTGCGCTCCACGGTGTCGATATCCGAGTGCAGGTAGCGCACGCGCACGCCGTTTTCGGCCAGATACTCGGTCAGATCCTCCGACATGCGTTTTGTCAGGGTAGTGACCAGCACGCGCTCACCCGCTTCGCTTCGCTCCCGGATCTCGCCAAGCACGTCATCCACCTGCGTGCCGGCGGGCCGCACCTCAATGGCGGGATCCACCAAGCCGGTCGGCCGAACCACCTGCTCGGCAACCACGGGCGAGTGTTTCTGCTCGTAGGGCCCCGGGGTGGCCGACACGTAGACCCGCTGCGGCGCGATCGCATCGAACTCCTCGAACTTGAGCGGCCGGTTATCGAGCGCCGAGGGCAGCCGAAAGCCATACTCCACCAGTGTCTCCTTGCGCGCCCGGTCGCCGCGAAACATGCCACCCACCTGGCTGACGGTAACGTGCGACTCGTCGATGAAGAGCATTGCGTCATCGGGCACATAATCAAACAGACACGGCGGCGGCTCACCCGGGCCCCGCCCCGACAGATAACGCGAGTAGTTCTCGATGCCATTGCAGTAGCCAAGCTCCTGCATCATCTCCAGATCGAACTGCGTGCGCTGCTCCAGGCGCTGGGCCTCCAGCAGGCGCCCCGCATTGCGCAACTGCTCCAGTCGCTCCCTGAGCTCGGCCCTGATTTTCTCAATGGCCGCCAGCACCGTCTCGCGCGGCGTCACATAATGCGACTTCGGATAGATCGTCAGCCGCGGCACTCGCCGCAGGATCTCGCCGGTGAGCGGGTCGAACCAGGCCAGGCTCTCGATTTCGTCATCGAAGAGCTCAACCCGCACCGCCTCATCCTCCGATTCGGCAGGAAAGATATCGATGACATCGCCGCGGGCCCGATAGGTACCGCGCGAGAAATCCACATCATTGCGCGCGTATTGCAGCTGGGCGAGCCGGCGCAGGATACGGCGCTGATCCACCTGCTCGCCACGCGCGAGGTGCAGGACCATCTCCAGATAGGCCGTGGGGTCGCCCAGGCCGTAAATGGACGACACCGAGGCGACGATAATGGTGTCGCGGCGCTCGATAATGGCCTTGGTCGCCGACAGGCGCATCTGCTCGATGTGTTCGTTAACCGAGGCATCCTTCTCAATGAACGTATCGGAAGCCGGCACATAGGCCTCGGGCTGATAGTAGTCGTAGTAGGAGACGAAATACTCGACCGCATTGTCGGGGAAGAAAGCCTTCATCTCGCCATAAAGCTGCGCGGCCAGCGTCTTGTTGGGCGCCAGGATGACGGCCGGGCGCTGTTCGCGCGCAATGAGACTGGCCATCGTAAAGGTCTTGCCCGAGCCGGTCACACCCAGCAGCGTCTGATGGTCGTTGCCGGACTGCAGGCTCGTCGCCAGGGTCGCGATCGCCTGCGGCTGGTCGCCGGCGGGCGCAAACTCGCTGGTCAGGTCAAAACGGCGGGTTTCGTCACTCATTGCCATGCAGCCCCGTTGCGGATTGGCGTATCATCGTCATCAAACACAAAATGCAGGAGGCGATCCTTGGACATTCAACTTGCCGAGCGCGTGCAGCGCGTCAAGCCCTCGCCCACCATGGCCGTTACGGCGCGCGCCGCCGAGATGCGCGCGGCCGGCCACGACATTATCGGCCTCGGTGCGGGCGAACCCGATTTTGATACCCCCGAGCATATCAGCGAGGCGGCCATCCAGGCGATCCGCAATGGCCAGACCCGTTACACGCCGGTGGACGGCACACCCGCACTCAAGCAGGCCATTCAGGCCAAGTTCGAGCGCGACAGCGGGCTTGCCTACGAGCCCGGCCAGATACTGGTGTCATCCGGGGCCAAGCAAAGCCTCTACAACCTGTTCAGCGCCGTGTTAAACGCCGGCGATGAGGTAGTGATCCCGGCGCCTTACTGGGTGTCCTATCCCGATATGGCATTACTGGCGGACGGCGCACCGCGCATTATCGAGGCGGATCAGTCGCAGCGCTTCAAGATCACGCCCGAACAGCTCGAGGCGGCCATTACCGAGCGCACCCGCATCGTTGTTCTCAACAGCCCGTCCAACCCCACCGGCAGCGCCTATTCGCGCGCCGAGCTCGAGGCCCTGGGCGAGGTATTGCGGCGCCATCCCGACCTTTTGATCGCCAGCGACGATATCTACGAGCACATCCTCTGGACCGACGAGGGGTTCTCGAACATCGCCATGGCCTGTCCCGATCTTGCCGAGCGCACCATCGTGGTCAATGGCGTCTCCAAGGCCTATGCCATGACGGGCTGGCGTATCGGCTACGCCGCGGGGCCGGCAAACGTCATTGGCGCGATGAAGAAAATCCAGTCGCAGAGCACATCCAATGCCAGCTCGATCTCGCAGGCGGCCTCGGTGGCGGCACTCGATGGTGATCAGGGCGTCATCGCCCCCATGGTCAAGGCCTTTCGCGAGCGCCATGACTACGTTGTCGGGCGCCTGAATGCGATGCGTGGCGTGAGTTGTATTGCCGGTGACGGCACGTTTTATGCCTATCCCGATGTCAGCGGGGCCATTGCCACGCTCGATGCCGTCAGCACCGATACCGAATTGGCCGAATACCTCATCGGCGAGGCCAATGTGGCGCTGGTGCCGGGCACCGCCTTTGGCCTGGCGGGGCATGTGCGCATTTCCTATGCCACCAGCATGGACAATCTGGAAAAGGCGATGGATCGGCTGGAAGGCGTGTTCGGCCGCGAGTAGGCCGGGCGGCGGCAGAACCGGGCCGCGGCGGTTGACGGCGCGGCCCGAATCGCTACACTACGCGCTTCGACGACAAGGCAATTCCCCGGTAGCTCAGCGGTAGAGCGAGTGACTGTTAATCACTGGGTCGGCGGTTCGAATCCGTCCCGGGGAGCCAATCCCACCTGGCAGGCTATCGAGCCTGCACCTCGCGCCACAGCTGCTGCAAGAACTGCAGATCATCGCCCATCAGGCTGGGGGTAAAGCGCAGCGCTTCCATGTCGGCCTCGCTCGGGTTCACCGGTGGGTTCTGCAATACCTCATCCAGCATGGGCAGCGCGGCCTCGTTGGGGCTGGAGTAGTAGTTCCAGTTGGACAGTTGTGCCCCGACTTCGGCATCCAGAATGAAGTTGATGAACGCATGCGCGAGCTCAGGATTGGGCGCATCCGCCGGGATCATCATCGTATCCACCCAGATCTCGGCGCCCTCCTCCGGGATCACGAACTCGATCGCCTCGAACCCCTCGGGATCCTCGCTTTTGAAAAAGATATAGTCGCCATTGTAGGTGACCCCGGCGCTCACCGATCCGCGGACCAGCTGCTGGAGCACCGGCGTGCCCTGGACAAAGCCGGCAAAGTTGCTGCGCTCCTTGGTTGCCAGCACCAGACGCGCAGCCTCCTCAAGCTGATCCCGCCCGGTGCAGTCATAGCCGTGGCCAAGCCAGGCGCAGGCGGCACCCAACGTGACCTGGCCATCCTCCGGGACGGCGAAGGGAGCATCGGGGTTAACCTCGGAGTCAAAGATGACATCCCAGCTCGCCGGCTGCTCACCCAGAGCGTCGCGGTCATATACGAGGCCGGTCGTGCCCCACTGATAGGCGGCCGAATAGGTATTGTCCGGATCGTAGGCAGGATCAATGAAGGCATCCATCAAATTGCCAAGATTGGGGAGTTGAGAGTGATCCAGCGGCTGCACCAGATCGGCCGCAATCAAGCGCGGCACGTAGTAGTTGGACGGCACAATAACGTCATACTGACTCACACCGCCGGCCTGCAGCTTCGAGAACATCTCGCCATTGGAATTGAAGTAGTTCTCGACCACCTCGACGTCGTATTCCGCCTCGAAGGCCTCAATAATCGACGGGTCCATGTACTGCGACCAGTTGAACAAATAGAGCTGGTCCTGCTGCGCGATAGCCGGCGACGCCGAGAGCACAAGCAGTGCGGTAAACAAACCATGGGCCGCGAAACGCTGGATCATTGAAGGTGCCTCCCTGTAAGTGAACGGCGCCGGAGCAGCAAACTGATCAGGGCCACAACAAACACGCTACCGATCATGAGCGTGGCAATGGCATTGACCTCGGGTGTAATCCCCTTTTTGATCGCACTCCAGACATAGATGGGTAGTGTGGTGCTGTCCGGCCCTGCCGTAAAGAAACTGATGACAAAATCATCAATGGACAAGGTCAGCGCGAGCAGAACACTGGCCATGATGGCGGGCCAGAGCACCGGTACCAGAAAGAATCGCAGCCGCTGCCAGGGCCGCGCGTACAGATCCTGCGCGGCCTCGAAGAGCTGTGGGTCGAGCGCCAGCAGCCGCGCATGGATAAGCAGTGCCACAAACGGCACCTGAAAGGTGACATGGGCAATCACCATGGTGCCAAGCCCCGGACTCAGAACGCCGAACAAGCGCTCGAGCGTGATGAAGAAGGTCATTTCCGAGATACCGAAGACAATATCCGGCATGATCACCGGCAAATAGATCAGCCAGATCAGCCAGGCCATGCGGCGTGCGCGATACCGGTACAGCCCATAGCCGAGCAATGCGCCGATGACAACGGCGATGAGCGTGGACATGACTGCCAGTAGAGCGGTATTGGCCAGCGCCGATAGGATCACGTCGTTGCTGAACAGCCGTTGGTACCACTCCAGCGAAAAGCCGGCAAAGCGGGCCGAGGAGTTGATGCTGTTGAACGAAAAGAGCACCACCACCACGAGCGGTGCGTACAAAAAGACCATCAGCAGCAGCCAGAACACCCGCAATGCGCGCTCGAGAGGGCTTTTCAAATCACCACCTCGCGATCGCCGCCAAGGCGCCGGCCCAACCGGCGCAATACCCAGAGCCCAAGCAGCGTGGCCAGGATCATGATCAGGGCGCCCGCTGCGCCCAGCGGCCAGTTACTGGCGGCGGCAAACTGCTGTGCCACCAGATTGCCGATCATCGTGGCCTTGCCGCCGCCCAGCAGCTCGGTGACCACGTACATGCCAAACGCCGGTATGGCCACCAGCACAGTCCCCGCCATCAGCCCCGGCAGCGTCTGCGGCAGCACGGCATGCCGAAACACCGCAAGCGGCGAGGCGAACAGATCCCGCGCTGCCTCGACCTGGGCGTGATCCAGTCGCTCGAAGGCGGCATAGAGCGGCAACACCATGAACGGCAGAAAGTTGTAGACCAGCCCCACAATCACCGCAAACTGCGACGGAAAGAGACCCATGCGTGGCTCGGTGATACCCAGCAGCACGGCCAGATCGGAGATCGGAGTCCCCGGCGCGAAAAGGTTCATCCAGCCCACCGAGCGGATTACCTGATTGGTCCACGATGGCACCACCACGGCAAGCAGCAGAACCGGGCGCCAGCGTGCCGGCCGGATGCTGATGTAATAGGCCGCTGGATAGGCAATCAGAATGACCAGCACCGTAGCCAGCAACGTCTGCCAGAGCGAGCGCAGGAGCGTGTAGAGGTTGCCCGGACTCCACCCCAGAAACCCGAAGCCGGCCAGCTCACGAAACGCCTGCACACTGAGCGGAAGCGCGGGCAGCCCGGTCGCGTCGGTACTGAGGAACGCCATCCCCATGAGATAGATGCTGGGCGCCACCAGAAACACCAGGATGCACAACGCCCCCGGTGCCACCGTGCCGAGCAGGTGGAGGCTGTCCCGTCGCAGCCGGGTCAACCGGTATGCCTCCGGGCGTTCAGTGTGGCCGCACTATCCGGCGCGACTTCCACCCAGATCGTGTCACCGACACCGGGTTGTGACCGGCCAGCGTTGGTGACCCGAGCGGCAATGGGCACCTCCCCACAGCGGAGTCGGTAATCCGTAGCCGCACCGCGATACAGACACTCCTCGACGCGGGCCAAAAAACCGTTGCCTGAGCTGCCCGGCGGCGCATCGGCGTGAAGCGTCAGCGCCTCGGGGCGAAGGAGAAGATGCGTGCCCGCGGCAAACCCGCCCTCAAACCGCCCCAGCGCGGTCTCGACGCCACCGGCATCGTGGCGGGTGACCGCGAGCAGGTTCTCATGCCCCATGAAACGGGCCACGAATACATCCTCAGGCCGTTCATAGATAGCCTGTGGCGAGCCCACCTGCGCGATCCGTCCCTCGTCAAGCACGGCGATGCGATCACTCATGACCATGGCCTCTTCCTGGTCATGGGTAACAAAAACAAACGTCATGCCAAGCCGTTGCTGCAGGCGCTTGAGATCGACCTGAAGGCGTGAGCGAAGTCCGGCATCGAGCGCTGACAGCGGCTCGTCGAGCAACAGCACGGCCGGCTCGTTTACCAGCGCCCGGGCCAGCGCGACGCGTTGTCTCTGACCCCCGGACAGCGCATCGACCGGCCGCTCGAGCAGCGCGCCGATGTCGATCAGCTCAGCGATCTCATCCACCTGCCGTGCGATAGCCGCAGGGCTGACGCGCTGCATCTCGAGGCCAAAGGCGATGTTCTGGCGCACATTGCGGTGCGGGAACAGTGCGTAGGACTGGAACACGGTATTGACGCTGCGCCTGTGGGCGGGAACCCCGGCCATCGCCCGGCCACCGATTTCCACCTCGCCGGCGTCCGGCACCTCGAGTCCGGCCAACAGGCGCAGTAGCGTGGTCTTGCCGCAACCGGACGGCCCCAGCAGCGTGAAGAACTCACCCGCGTGAATCTCGAGGCTGATCCGATCGAGCGCTCTCAGATCGCCGGGGAAGACCCGACTGACGCCGCGCACCACGACGGATGCCTTGTCCCGGCCGCGATCAGGCCTTTGAGCGCCCATCCGCATTGTCTCCCGGCAGGCTCAAACGATAGCCGGTTACTATAACTCAAACCGACGGAGCGTCGCCCGGCAGTAGCGCCTGCTCGCGCGCCAGTCGCTCGCGCGTACCGGAGCAGACGATGTCGCACAGCGCAAAAATGAATGGCGCGGCAATCTCGAAGTAGGCGTGATTGCCCGCCTGGCGTCGGGCCACAAGCCCGTTCGCGCGCAGCAGGCCAAGGTGGCGCGAGACATTGGAGTGCGTGGCGTCGATCGACTCGGCAATCTCGCCAACCGTGCGCTCACCTGTCTGGAGGCAGTGCAGGATACGCAGGCGCTGGGCATCACCCAGAACACGAAAATACCGGGCAATGAGCTCCATGGATTCGGGATTCAGTGATTCGGGCGTTGCCATGAGGGCGCTCCGCGTTGGACCGTACTGCCAAGACTAACGCAATCCGTAACTATTTACTATATGCGCATCTGTGCATATAGTAGCGTGAAGCCACAGCAGCCAGGGAATTGGAATGGGCCGTCGCATTGCCGCAATCGCCATGGATCACCCACGCGCCGTGTTCATCGCGACGCTGCTGCTCACGCTGCTGGGTACGGCGCTGATCCCGCTGATCCAGATCGACACCGACCCCGAGAACATGCTGCCCGCGGATCAGGAAGACCGCGTGCGCCACAACCTGATCAAGGAGCAGTTCAACCTCCACGACATGATTGTGGTGGGCGTGGTTAACGACGCCCACCCGCAGGGTGTGTTCAACCCGCAGTCCCTGACGGCGGTTCATGACCTGTCCGACGGGATTGCCGAGATTGACGGCGTGATCCGCCGTGACCTGCTGTCACTGGCCACGGTGGACAACATCGAACAGGCGGGCCCCGGGACCATTCGCTTTGAATGGATGATGAATACGCCCCCGACCACCCAGGCCGCGGCCACGGCCATTCGCGACAACACGCTCGATCTGCCCCTCTTTCGCGACACCCTGATCTCCGGCGACGGCGAGGCGACGGCCATCTACGTGCCCATCGAGGCCAAGGATCAGAGCTATCGGATTGCCAATGCGATCCGGGATCTGATCAGTGGCCTCGACAGCGGTGATGCCTATCACATCACCGGTCTGCCCGTGGCCGAGGACACCTTTGGCATAGAGATGTTCATCCAGATGGCCATTTCCGCGCCACTGGCCGCACTGGTCATATTTGCGCTGATGTGGTGGTTCTTCCGCTCGGTCACGCTGGTGGTCGCGCCCATGCTCATGGCCTTTGCGGTGGTACTCACGACGATGGGTGCGTTGATCGGCATGGGCTTCACCGTTCACATCATGAGCTCGATGATCCCCATCTTCCTGATGCCGATCGCGGTGGTGGACTCGGTGCATATCATCTCCGAGTTCACCGACCGCTATCGCCCGGAGCGCGGCGCGCGGCGCACCATGACCGAGGTGATGGAGCACCTTTTCACACCCATGCTCTACACCTCCATTACCTCGGCGATCGGGTTTGCCTCGCTTGCCTTCACACCGATCCCGCCGGTGCAGGTGTTTGGCCTTTTTGTGGCGGCGGGCATTCTGCTCGCGTTTATCCTGACCATCATTTTCATCCCGGCCTATGTGATCAAACTGAACCCCGAGCGCCTCGAGGCGTTGCGCCAGACCGGCCGCCGCGAGACGCCCGAACACACGCCGCTCGCCCGCACGCTCGAGTGGCTGGGGCGGTTTTCGGTTCAGAGAGCGCATTTGGTCGTGCTGGTGTTTGCCGGTGCGATCGCCGTCGCGGGCTACGGCATCTCGCAAATCACGGTAAACGACAACCCGGTGCGCTGGTTTCAGTCGGATCACGAAATACGCGTGGCCGACCGGGTGCTGAATGCGCATTTTGCCGGGACCTATAGCGCCTATTTGCGCCTTGAATCAGATGTTGCCGACGCCGCCCCGGCACGCTTTGCGAGCAACGCCGAGGCCGTGCTCGAGCGGGCCGCGGCCGAGGGGGTGGCGATCCAGTCCGACTGGAACACGCTGCGTGAGCGCGCCGCCGCCGAGGCCGGCGACGCGGGCTTTGACGAGGCCCTTGCCACCCTGAGCCTGGCGATCGAGGATCGGCTGTTCGAGGCGAGCGAGCGCGCCTACCCCTGGTGGGAGGAGCTGCTTTTTTTGATTGACGCCACGCGCGGTGAGCTCAAAACCTTCCAGCGCCCCGAGGTGCTGCGCTACATCGCCGACTTCCAGGCCCATCTAAGCGGTGCGGGCGAGGTTGGCAAAGTCAACACCATCGCCGACCTGGTCCGTACCGTCTACCGCGAGCTGCGCAGTGGCGAGGACAGCGATTACCGCATCCCGGACTCGCGCCAGGCCGTCGCCCAGACCATTCTGAGCTTCCAGGGGTCACATCGCCCGCACGACCTGTGGCGCATGGTCACGCCTGACTATCAGGCCGCCAACCTCTGGCTGCAACTCACCAGCGGCGACAACCAGGACATGGAAGCCGCCATGCAGCGCGCCGCGCAGTATGTGGCCGACAACCCCCTGCCGGAAGGCGTCACCATGCGCTGGGGCGGGCTCAATTACATCAACGTGGTCTGGCAGGACGCCATGGTGAAGGGCATGGCCCAGAGCCTGGCGGTAGCCTGGGTGATGGTGGCGGTGATGATGCTGATCCTCTTCCGCTCCATCGTCTTTGGCCTGCTCGCCATGGTGCCGCTCAGCGTGAGCATCGCACTGATCTACGGTGTGGTCGGGTTGATCGGCAAGTACTACGACATGCCGATCGCGGTGCTCTCCTCGCTCACACTGGGGTTATCGGTGGATTTTGCGATTCACTTCATCGAGCGCAGCCGTGCCTACTACCGCCGCACGGGTAACTTCCACGAGGCAATGCGACAGGTGTTCAAGGAGCCGGCCCGGGCGATCAGCCGCAACGCGATCGTGATTGCGATTGGCTTCCTGCCATTGCTGGCGGCGCCGCTCGTGCCCTACAACACAGTAGGCATTTTCCTTGCCAGCATCATGGCCGCCTCGGCGCTGGCCTCGCTGGTGCTGCTACCGGCGATCCTGCGCCTTGTCCATCGCCGCGTAATGCCCGACACCCCAATGGCTTCCACTTCCACGGAGGAAGGCGCATGAAAACCGTTTCAACCTCACTGACCGCCCTCGTGCTGGGCGCCCTTGCCGCCGGGGTGGGGGCTCAGCCCATGACCGATCCCGTCGCGATCGTCGACGCGGCCAACGTGGCCTCCTATTACGCCGGCGACGATGGGCGCTCCGAGGCCCGCATGCTGATTCGCGATGGCAGCGGGAACCGCCAGCGCCGGCAGTTCACCCTGTTGCGCCAGGATGTCGAGGATGGCGGTGATCAGCGCTATCTGGTGGTATTCAGCCGGCCGGCCGACGTCCGCGGCACCGTCTTCCGGGTCGAGAAGCACGCCGGCGAGGCCGACGAGTCGTTTCTCACCACCGCTCAGGTAGTGTGGCACCCGGTCTTCGAGGTGGGTCGCGTCGACGGTCGCGAGCGCCTCGCGCGCCCGCGCTTTCGCCTCGTGGCCGGGCACGCCGTCGTTCCGGAGGCCGAACATCACGTCGTCGAGGACCGTGGGGGCGACCAGTTGCGTATCGGCGTCCTGGAAGACGAAGCCAACTTCTTTCCGCGCGTGTGTTT
>CAJXMI010000024.1 GCA_913056145.1 uncultured Spiribacter sp. | reverse complement strand
GTGGGCGTTGATTGCTCGAGTTTGCGCGAGCGCGGTCGCGCGATATTGAGCGCGGGCGCGCTTCGTCGCGTTTGCGGTCGCGGGCTTTGCAGAGCTCAGTGCGAGGAATCGCAGCTGTCCTCGCGTAAACTGGCTTTCGTGTTTGTTTGTTGTCTTGACCAAGACGAGTAGTCGCGCGTGATTTGTCGAGCGCGTTCGAAGTTGTCGACGCGTTCGCGGACCTCGATCTCTCGTATCTCGAACAGCCGCTCGCGGCCGACGACTGGCGCATGGCCAGCAACCCGGCCGAGCGCAGCGATGAGGTCGGCAAGGTACGGGATGCGAGCCCCGAAGAGGTGGAAAGCGCACTCGCCGCCGCCACCCCCTGGATCGCATCACCCCGCGAACGCGCAACCATCCTGGAGCGCGCGGCCGAGCTCTATGAGCGCGATTTTGGCGAAATCCTCGCCATCCTGGCGCGCGAGGCCGGCAAGAATCTGCTGGATGCCGTCGGCGAAATCCGCGAGGCCGTGGACTTTCTGTACTACTACGCCCGCCAGGCGCGGCAGCTGGAGCTCACGCCGCGGGGGTGCTTTGCCTGTATCTCGCCATGGAATTTTCCGCTTGCCATATTCACCGGGCAGATTGCCGGTGCGCTGGCGGCCGGTAATGCCGTTATCGCCAAACCCGCCGAGCAGTCGCCGCTGGTGGCTGCAAAGGGCATCGCCCTGCTGCACGAAGCCGGCGTCCCCCTGACAGCCCTGCAGTTCCTGCCCGGCGATGGCCCTGCTGTGGGCAGTCGCCTCACCAGCGACAAGCGCATCGCCGGTGTTGCCTTCACCGGCGGAACCGACACGGCCCGCGTCATCCAGCGCAACATGGCAACCCATCTGACGCCCGGCGCCCCGCTCATTGCCGAGACGGGTGGGCTCAACGCCATGATCGTCGACTCGACCGCGCTCCATGAGCAGGCCGTGCGCGATGTCCTGGCCAGCGCCTTTCAGTCGGCCGGCCAGCGCTGCTCGGCGCTGCGGTGCCTCTATATCCAGGAGGACGTCAAAACCGACTTTCTGGTCATGCTGCAGGGTGCAATGGATGAACTGCGCCTGGGCGATCCTTGGTTACTCGGCACCGACGTGGGACCGGTGATCGACACCGACGCCGCTGCCGACATCCAGTCGTATATCGACGCCGCACGGGCCGAGGGGCGTCTGTTGAAGCAACTTGAAGCCCCCGAGGGTGGCCATTTTATTGGTCCGGCCGCCATCGCAGTGGATGGAATCGACGACCTCGAGCGCGAGATCTTCGGGCCGGTGTTGCACATAGCCACTTATCGCGCCGAGGAGCTGGACGCCGTTATCGAGGCCATCAACCGCCGTGGCTACGGCCTTACGTTTGGCCTGCATACCCGCATCGACGATCGGGTACAGCATATTGTTGATCGCGTCCACGCCGGCAATCTCTACGTCAACCGCAACCAGATCGGCGCGATCGTTGCCAGCCAGCCCTTTGGCGGCGAGGGCCTGTCCGGCACCGGCCCCAAGGCGGGCGGCCCCGACTATGTCCCGCGTTTTGCTGCACCTGTCACCGCCGCCGCAACGGCGGAGCCGACAGAGCCCGGTCAGGGTGATGACAGCGCCGATATCGAGGCGTTACAACACCGCCTCGCCGCCTGCTCGACACCCCGTATGCCGGCCAAAGGAACGGACATGCCCGGGCCAACGGGCGAGTCCCACCGCCTGTATCACGTGCCCCGCCCGCCGCTGCTCTGCCTTGGCCCCGGCCCGGAGGCCGCCGGGGAACAACGCCGCCAGGTCGAGGCGTTGGGGGGAACAGCGATCGTAGTCGACGGCGCTGTTGCACCGGATAGGCTCGAGCGCCTGGAAGGCTTCAGCGCCGCGCTCTGGTGGGGTGGTGAGGCACACGCGAGAGCGCTGGCAGCCGCGCTGGCAAAGCGTGAGGGCCCCATCGTGCCGCTGCTCACAGGCGCCCCGGACCGTGCCCATGTCAGCCACGAGCGGCATGTTTGCGTGGACATTACGGCCTCGGGCGGCAATGCCCAGCTCCTTGCCAGTGTGCGCTAGGCGGCCACAGCACCAGCAGCGGCACTAATGTTGTTGACCACGACGAATGAAGTGGGAGGCACTGGCTCTCGCTTGCTGGCATGGTAGACACTTCCCGTAGCAGGGCGTGACGGGCAGAGGAGGAGCACCATGCGGCTGTTGGCCGAACTCGCAGCGATCCAGTCGCGCGACGGCGCGGTGTCGGATGCGGCACTGCGCGAACTGGCCGAGCAGCGCCGGGTGCCGCTCTACCAGCTGGAGGGCTTGCGCAGCTTCTACCCCTCGTTTCGCGCTCAACCCGGCGCCAGCCATCGCATCAGCATCTGTCGCGACGGCCCCTGCCGCCTTGCCGGAAAGGCTCGTGGCGAGGCGCTGGCGGCGGCCCTTGCCGGGCACAGCGACATCGACGTGGAGTTTGTCTCGTGTCTGGGACAGTGCGATTGCGCCCCGGCCGCCGCGATTGATGAGCACCACCACGGCCCCCTGCCCAGCCACGACACACTGGCCGCCTGGATCGCCGGAGCCGGGGATCTGCCCGAACCGGCCACTGGCATGACCGCTCCCCTGCCCACCGACCCCTATGCCGGACCCGACGAACACTACGCGACCAGTCGCCATTGGCTTTGCGAACCGGCAGATGCCGTCATCAACACACTCGAAGCCGCCGGGCTGCAGGGCCTGGGCGGCGCCGCCTTTCCCACCGCGCGCAAGTGGCGCTTTACGCGTGAGGCCCCCGGCGGTCCGCGCACGGTCATCTGCAATGCCGACGAAAGCGAACCCGGCACCTTCAAGGACCGCCTGATCCTGGAACAGGCACCGCACCTGATCATTGAAGGCATGCTCATGGGCGCGGCGGTTATCGAGGCCGACACGGGCATCATCTATCTGCGCCACGAGTACGAGCGTGCCCGCGTTGCGCTCGCGGCGGCACTGGCCCGCGCGCGCGAGCGCGGCGTGCTGGGCCCCGACGCGCGGGGCCCAGGGCAGGGCTTCGACATCGAGCTTTTCATCTCACCGGGCGGCTACATCCTGGGCGAGGAAACCGCGCTGCTCGAAGCGCTCGAAGACCGCCGCGGCGAGCCGCGCCACAAACCGCCCTTCCCGGTCACCCACGGCCTGCACGGCGGCCCGACGCTCATCAACAATGTCGAAACGCTGGCCGCCGTTGCGACCATTCTGGCGCGCGGCGCCGACTGGTGGCAGGCCCAGGGCTGCGGCGACTACGCCGGGCTCAAATATGTCAGTGTCTCGGGTGATGTCGCCCGGCCCCAGGTGCTCTGCCTGCCCTGGGGTACTTCCGTGGCCGAGGCGATCGCGCACTGCGGGGGCATGGCCGACGGACGCGAACTGCTGGCGTTCTCCCCGGGCGGCGCCTCAACGCCGTTTCTACCGGCCTCTGCCGCCGCCACACCCATGGCATTTGATGCGCTGCGCGAGGCCGGCAGCGGCCTTGGCACCGGCGCGCTCTTCATCGTCGGCAGCGGGCGCGATCTGGCCGATGTGGTAATTGCTCAGGCACGGTTTTTTCGCAACGAATCCTGTGGCAAGTGCGTCCCCTGCCGGGTCGGCTCGACCAAAGGGGTCGAAATGGCCAGCGCAGCCGGTCGCGGTGAAGCCGCTACTGCCGTGGCCGACGAGCTTCGCACCCTCCATCAGACACTGCAGCGCACCTCGATCTGTGGCCTGGGTCAGGTCGCGCTGCTGCCCATTGTTGATGCCCTCGAGCGCTTCCCCGACGAGCCCTCGCTGCAGGCGCTCCAAGGAGCGGGACATGAGTGAAGTCACCCTGACCATCGACGGGCAATCCGTCACGGTACCCGCCGGCACCACGATCTGGGAGGCCGCTGCGGCGGCCGGCATCGATATCCCGGTGCTCTGCCATGACCCTCGCCTGGAGCCCGTGGGGGTCTGCCGGGTCTGCGCTGTCGATATCGGCGAGCGCACCCTGCCGGCCGCCTGCGTGCGCCGGGTCGAGCCCGGCATGGTGGTGCACACGGACACGGCCGAAATCACCGCCCACCGCCGGGTCCTGACCGAGCTGCTGCTGGCCGACCAGTCCGCCACAAGCCGGCGCGAGACAACCACCGGGGATGACGCCCTGTATGCCCTTGCACGCAAGCTGGAGGTAGGCACCATCCCGTGGCCCGATGGCAGCGAGAACACACCCCGGGGCCACGACACCAGCTCGCCGGTAATCGCCGTCGACCATCAGGCCTGCATCCTTTGTGACCGCTGCGTGCGGGCCTGCGACGACATCCAGCACAACGATGTCATCACCCGCACCGGCAAGGGCCATGCCACCCGGATTGCGTTTGATCTTGATCAGCCCATGGGCCAGAGCAGCTGTGTCTCGTGCGGCGAATGCGTGGCCGTCTGCCCCACCGGAGCCCTGACTCATCGCGCGTTGCCGGAGCGCCCGGCACACCTCGAGGAGGTGGCATCATGAAGGCGTTCACCCGGGCGGGCGCCAGCAAGGCCGCCATTACCGAAGTCCCCACGCTCTGCCCCTACTGCGGCGTGGGCTGCGCACTGAGCTACGGCGCCGACGCCAATGGCGTTATCCAGTACGCCGAGGGGCGTGACGGCGCCTCCAACGCCCGCCGGCTCTGCGTTAAAGGCCGCTATGGCTTTGACTATGCCGCGCATCCGCAGCGCCTGACCCGCCCGCTGATTCGTCGGGACCCGGCCTACCCCAAAGGCCCGCTGTCCACATTCAGTCGCGCCGATAGCAGCGGGCCACGAAAGCCCGGCGGTATCGTCGACTACGCCGAGGTCATGCCGCATTTTCGCGAGGCCAGCTGGGAGGAGGCACTGGATCGCGTGGCCGACGGGCTGGGGCGGATCCGCTCGCGGCACGGGGCGGACGCATTGGCCGGCTTTGGCTCGGCCAAGGGCTCCAACGAAGAGGCCTACCTGTTCCAGAAGTTCATCCGCTCGGTGCTGGGCACCAACAATGTCGACCACTGCACCCGGCTCTGCCATGCCTCGTCGGTCTATGCGCTGATCGAGGGCATCGGCTCGGGCGCGGTCACCAATGTAGTCCGCGACATCGAAAACGCCGAGGTGGCGGTTATCGCCGGCTGCAACCCCACCGCCAACCATCCGGTCGCGGCCAGCTTCATGAAGCAGGCCGCCGCGGCGGGCACCGAGCTGCTCGCGGTCAATGTGCGCCGCCCGGGCATTGCGCCCTATTGCCGTCAGTACTGCCAGATCCGGCCAGGATCGGACGTGGCCTTCTACAATGCGGTCATGCGCGTGATCATCCACGAGGGCCTGCACGACCGGGACTTCATCAAGCGGCGCACCGAGGGCTTCGAGGCGCTTGCCGCGGCGGTCGAGTCGTACACGCCCGAGACCGCCAGCGAGATGACCGGCGTGCCGGCCGAGGAGATCATCGCGTTTGCCCGCCGCCTTGGCCAGGCCCGCTCGGCCATGTTTTTCTGGGGCATGGGCATCAGCCAGCATGTGTTTGGCACCGACAATGCGCGCTGCCTCATCGCGCTTGCCCTGCTCACCGGCAACATCGGCCGCCCGGGCACCGGGCTGCATCCGCTGCGCGGCCAGAACAACGTCCAGGGTGCCTCGGACGCGGGGCTGATCCCCATGTACTACCCCGGTTACCAATCGGTCGCCGACCCCGATGTGCAGGCCCGGTTCGAGGCCCTGTGGGGCGCATCGCTGCCAGCCAACCCGGGCCTCACCACGGCCGAGATCACCCATGCCGCCCTTGATGGCGATATCCGCGGGCTTTACTGCATGGGCGAAAACCCCTTTCTCTCCGACCCGGACATCAACCGCGTCCGCGAGGCGCTGGCAAGCCTCGATTTCCTGGTGGTGCAGGATCTTTTCATTACCGAGACCGCCGAGTTTGCCGACGTCATCCTGCCGGCCTCGGCGTTCATGGAAAAGCGCGGTAGCTTCACCAATACCGACCGCCGCGTGCAGATCGGCCGCCCGGTCCGCGAGCCGCCGGGCGAGGCCCGCCAGGACTGGCATATCCTGCGCGATCTGGCGCAGCGCCTGGGCCATGACTGGGACTACGCCGACGAGGCCGCCATCTTTGACGAGCTGGTTCAGGCGGCACCGCTGTACGCCAACCTGAGCCATGCACGTCTGGGCATGGCCGGCCGTTGGTACCCCTGCCCCGGCCCGGAGTCGGAGGGGGAGCGGGTGCTCTTTGGTGACACCTTCCCCATCGGCCGGGGGCGCTTTGTGCCCGCGCAGCTGGGTGAGGCGCCAGATCTGCCCGATGCCGACTACCCCTTCGTACTGAACACCGGGCGGCAGCTCGAGCACTGGCACACCGGGGTCATGACCCGACGCTCGCGGGCACTCGATGCGATCGCGCCCGAGGCACGCGTCGAGGTGCATCCGGACGATGCCAGCCGCCTTGGCATTCACGACGGGGCATGGACACGGCTTGCCTCGCGCCGCGGCGAGGTCAGCGTACAGGCTCGGATCACCCGCGATGTCGCCGTCGGCACGCTGTTTTTGCCCATGCACTTTCGCGAGGCCGCGGCCAACCTGCTCACCACACCCGAGCTTGATCCCTACGGCAAGATCCCCGAGTTCAAGATCTGTGCGGTGCGGCTTGCGCCCGAATTGCCTCCATCAGCGCCCTCACCACCGGCCGAGGCGTCTCGCGCCGTGGACTGATCAGGCCAATATCGCGGGTGGCGCTGTCACCTGCAAGTGGCCGGAACACAAGATCCTCGCGCTCATCAAGCAGCGCCAACTCGGGCAGCAGCGTCACCCCCAGCCCTCCACGCACCATGGCCAGTAGTGAGACAAGGTTGGGCACATGAAAACGCGCGGCATCCAGAATGGCCCGCGCCTCGGGATCGCTCACCTGCCGGAAGGTGCCGTTGGTAATCAGGGTGTGCGCACGCAGCGCCTCCCAGGGACAGGGCTGAGCGGATGCCGCCAGTGGATGATCAGCGCGGCACACCAGCCCCATCCGGTCTTCGGCCAGGTGCTCAAAGCGCAAATCAGGGTCCAGGCCACTATCGATGGCAATGCCAAAGTCGACGCGACGCTCAAGCACCCGCTGCTGTACCCGTGTTGCCGTATCATCCTCGACCGACACCTCCACGTCGGGATAACTCCGCGCAAACCCTGCCAGCACAGCCGGCAGCTCACGCCCGGCGTAGGAGGGGATCGAGGCCAGCGCCACCCGTCCCGTGCGTCGCTCGGCACTGTCGAGCAGCATCCGACTCACCCGCGCATGATGATCCACCAACGCCCGGATCTGCGGCAGGTGCTCGCGGGCAAAGGGCGTGAGCTCGGCATGGCGCCCCCGCTCAAAGAGTGACTGCCCGAGCTGCTCTTCGAGATCGCGGATGGCAAGGGATATCGCCGGCTGACTGCGTGCGGCCTGATCGGCGGCGGCGTGATAGCTGCCGGTATCCGCTACCAGCAGGAAATAGCGCAGCGGCTGCAGCTTCAGGAACATCCTCGTGCCTCCCCGCAGGCGCGCTCCCGTGCCAGACCCTCAGCAACCCTGACCCCACGGGGACGCGCCCGCTTCTGACAATCCATTGATCAAATTTTCTTATCAAATGATTTTTTAAATCAACTTTACTTTTTTCTCAACACTGCAAGCATGGACGGATCGGATCAAGGAGGCGACATGGCTGACACGCAGCACAACAATTACATGGCGGGGGAGTGGCGTCCGGGCGTTGACACCGTTGACAACCGCAACCCGTCCGACCTGAGCGACAGTCTGGGCACGTTCGCCCAGGCCGACGCCGCCCAGACCCACGAGGCAATCGCGGCGGCGCGCGGCGCCCAGCCGGAGTGGGCCCGGACCGGGCTCGAGGTTCGCTACAACGCCCTGCTGGCCATTGGCAGCGAGCTCATGACGCGCGCCGAGGAGCTGGGCCGCGAGCTCTCCCGCGAGGAGGGCAAACCCCTTGCCGAGGGCAAGGGCGAGGTCTACCGCGCCGGGCAATTTTTCCACTACTACGCCGCCGAGGTGCATCGCCAGATCGGTGATGTAGCCGACTCGGTGCGCCCCGGCATCGAGGTGCTGGCCCAGCGCGAGCCCGTCGGCGTGGTCGGCGTCATCTCGCCCTGGAACTTCCCGCTCGCGACGGCCGTGTGGAAGATCGCCCCGGCGCTTGCCTTTGGCAATGCCGTGATCTGGAAGCCGGCCAACCTGGTCCCCGCCAGCGCCTGGCATTTTGCCGAAATCATCTCCCGGCAGGGCCTGCCGGCCGGAGTCTTCAACCTGGTCATGGGCCGGGGCAGCGAGGTGGGCGACACCCTGGTTGGCTCAGCGGACGTGGACGCCATCACCTTCACCGGCTCGGTTGAAACCGGCCGCCGGGTGGGCCTGCGCGCCATGCAAAACCTCACCCGCGTGCAAATGGAAATGGGCTCAAAGAACCCGCTGGTGGTGCTCGACGACGCCGATCTGGACACCGCCGTGCAGTGCGCCTTTGCCGGGGGCTACTCGGGCACCGGCCAGAAATGCACGGCTTCGTCCCGCCTGATCGTGACCGCAGGCATACATGACCGCTTTGTCGAGGCCCTGGCCGAGCGCCTGGCGGCGGCCCGCGTCGGCCACGCCCTTGACCCTGACACCGACATCGGCCCGGTCGTGGATGCCGGTCAACTGCAAAGCGACCTCGACTGGATCGAGACTGCCAGGCGCGAAGGCGCCACGGTTGCCGTAGGCGGC
The DNA here is from genome assembly GCA_913056145.1 of uncultured Spiribacter sp. Taxonomy (GTDB): domain Bacteria; phylum Pseudomonadota; class Gammaproteobacteria; order Nitrococcales; family Nitrococcaceae; genus Spiribacter. The sequence goes on along the minus strand of CAJXMI010000024.1, from coordinate 12,815 downwards.
GAGCGGGTCAGCGCGGATACCGAGGGCTATTTCCTGCAGCCAACGCTGTTCACCGGCACGCGCAACGACATGACGATCAACCAGGAAGAGATGTTCGGGCCCATGGCGAGCGTAATCCGCGTGAAAGACGCCGACGAGGCGCTCGCCACCGCCAATGCCACGCGCTTTGGACTGACGGCCGGCATCATCACCGAGTCGCTCGCGGCCGCCAACACCTTCCGGCGCCGGGCCCGGTTTGGCTGCACGATGGTCAACCTGCCCACCGCGGGCACCGACTACCATGTGCCCTTTGGCGGCCGTGGCGAGTCCAGCTACGGCCCGCGTGAGCAAGGACAGTACGCCCGCGAGTTCTACACCCAGGTCAAGACCAGCTACGTGCGCACCGGGGAGGGCTGAGCATGGGCGCACAACTGCGCATCGACGGGCTGCAGTACGGCAACTGGAGCCGCGCCATTTTCGAGGAAATGCGCGCGGCAAAGCTGGACGCCGTGCACGTGACCGCCACCTACTGGGAGAACGCCCGCGAGCTGATGCGCAACATCGGCGCCTGGCACCGGCGCTTCGAGGAGCATGCCGATCTCATCATGCCGGTGCGCACGGCCGCGGACATCGATCGCGCACAGGCAAGCGGGCGGACCGGCATTATCCTGGGGCTGCAGAACTGCTCGCCCATCGAAGACTCGATCGATCTGGTGTCGGTGTTCAAACAGCTCGACGTCCACATCATGCAGCTCTCCTATAACAACCAGTCGCTGGTGTGCTGCGGGTATCTCGAGGACGAGGACGCCGGCCTCAGCCGCTTTGGCCGCGAGGTGATTCGCGAGATGAACCGCGTCGGCATGGTCGTGGATACCTCGCATACGGCCGAGCGCTCCACGCTCGAGGCCATCGAGTATTCGAGCCGACCCACGGTGGTCTCACACGCCAATCCGCAATCCGCAAGGGCCACGCCCCGCAACAAGTCCGAGCGCGTCATGCGGGCACTGGCCGAGAGTGGTGGGCTGATGGGCTTCAGCTGCTACCCCTTTCATCTGCCGCAGGGCGCCGACACAACGCTTGAGCAGTTCAGCGAGATGGTCGCGCAGGCCGTCGACGTCATGGGCGTCGAGCACCTCGCGATTGGCACCGACCTGTGTCAGGACCAACCCGTCGAGGTGCTCTCGTGGATGCGCAATGGCAACTGGGCGCGGGTGATGGACTACGGCGAGGGCTCGGCCGAACAACCCGACTGGCCCGCCCCCCTGGAATGGCTCAGGGGCGCCGCCGATTTCCCCAACCTCGAGCGGGGGCTCGAGGCGCGGGGGTTTGCCCCGTCGGAGGTTGACGCCCTGATGGGCGGCAACTGGCGGCGGTTTCTTGATGAGGCACTGCAGCCGCAGGGTTAATGGGGGGAGAGACAATGAGCACGCAGCCAAGGGCTGGTGCGCTGGACCCGGTTGGGACATTCTGCAAAAACGAAGAGGAGGGACAAACATGGTGGCTGCAATCCGACGCACAGTCAGTGTGCAGGCCGACAACCCCAGGCCGGATACCGGTCGCGTCCCTCTTCGCCCTGCCGCCGAGGTCATGGACCTCGAGCGGCTTGGCAGCCTCCATCAGTGCCGCATCAGCTTTATCCGCACACTGATGCGCAAGGTCATGGCCGAGCGCTGGGGCATTCAGCGCGAGCGCTTCGACCTCGATGAAAACGGCTACGGCACCTGCATCTACCGCATTGCCAGCCCCACGCGCATCTACAACCTGGTGATCTTCTCGCAGTATCTCGACCCGGACGCGCGCTCCGACCGGGTGATCGCCAATGCCTGGGATGTGGCGTTTGCCCTGTGCCTGGGAGACATTGATGACAACTACCTGGCCCTGCTGCGCGAGAATGTACCGCGGCAGGAGGCGGGGCGCTGCGATCCCCGCGTGCTGGTGCTCTCGCGTGCCAATCGCTCGCTGCGCAACTTTGACAGCACGGTCGAGGCCCTGGCTGCGGGGCGCCAACCCGATCCCGAGCAGCTGGCTCGGGTGGGGTATCTGTACCGGACTACGGCCGTGTACGGAAACGGCAAGTTCGGCATCGCCGACTATCCGCGTATCCGCGATTCGGAGGACTTTGGGCTGCCGTTTTCGGCGCAGATGTTCTCGGTCTATCTGCTGCGCGATTTCAGCATCCGCCAGGCCGAGCATGTTGCCCGCTGCCGCGCGCCCGCAACGGCCGTGGCTCTGCACCCCGAGCTGCAGCGCTACCTGGGCATTGGCAACAGCACCGGGCTTGGCATGGCGCCCTTTCTGATCAACCACCCGCAGCTGATCAACCAGTGGCTGCTCATGCGCGAATCGGCACTGGCCCGTTGCCTGGGCGAAGTGCCCACGCAGGACACTCGCGAGCGCATGATTGCGCTGATCGACCATGCCATCGCCCACAATACCGAGACAGCCACCAACGATGTCCGCCAGGCGGGTTGCAATCAGCGCCTCGGCGAAGAGCTTGTCGAGGCGCGCAACTGGCTGGAAAAGACAACCATCCCCGAGGCCATGCTCTGGCAGGCGCTGCTCGACTGGTCACGGAAGCACTGGTCGCTCGAGACCCAGGAGATGCTCAACTCGCTGTTAATGGAGCTCTACCCGGACCGCGTCGATGAGCTCGAGGAGACCATGGGGGCTTCGGAGTCACAGGATCTGGTGCCCGAGATGGGCACCGACGACCTGCTGGCGCGTCTGCGGCGCGATTATGACTGGGCCCTTGCCTACGACTTTGACGACCCCGAGCAGACCCATCTGTTCTGGTATCGCTCGGCCGAGAAGGAAGAGCCCCGTCTGGGCGAGCGCGGCGTCGACCCGGGCGAGGAATGGGAGATGGGGCTGGACATCGCCCGCCAGACACGCGGCCTGTGCAATGCGCTGACCGACTGGCAGACCGAGCAGGGCAGGCCCACGCCGCTGGTTGAATTCCTGCTGGCCAACCCCCGCTACAAGGGCATCGCCCGGCGCGTGCAAACGCTCTCGGAGCATGCCTATGGCGATATCCGGGCCAACCTGCTGGCCCGCGGCACGCTCCCCATCCATCTGCTGCGCTGCAAGCTCGCGTTCTTCGGGGCGACCAAGTTCGATCCGCGCTCCGACCGCTGGGTACGCATCACGATGTTCCAGGGTGCCCCGCGGGTTGAGGATATCGGTGAGCATTTTGCGGATGACTGGTGGATGCCCCTCAAACCCGAGCTCCAGGGAGACGGCTGATGCATGTCTCACTCAACGAGTTCACGCTGACCTGCCGCCGGGCCCTGGACGGCCTTGGCTTCCCGCCCGGCGAGTTCGAGGACGCCGCCGACATGGTGGTCTGGCTCGAGCAGCACGGCCTGGGCGGCGCCCGGCTGCTGGGTGAGATCCTGCCGCGGCTTGCCGGCGAGCAGTGGCCCGCACTTGCGTTGCGCCATGATGATGGCGGCTGCGTGATCATGACCATGGAGCACGGCTCGCTGCTGCACGGCGGCAGCCTTGCCGCCGACCTGGCCTGCACCCGTGCGCTCGAGAGCGGGCTTGGCCTGGTTCGCCTGCGTGGGTGCCGCGATCGCAGCTTTATCCTGGGGTATCTGGCCCGCTGCGCCCGTCGCGGGCATCACATTGCGGCGTTCTGGTGCACGGGTGAACCCCGGCGGGCCATTCAGAACGTAGCGGTGGCACTGGCCGACGAGCGGCTTCCGGTGTTTCGGCGTTTTCGCGCCGATGGCGGCGGTGAACAGGAGGCTGACACCGACACCCTCACCCTGATGGCCACCCGTGATTTTGCGATGCTGCCGGCGGCACCGTCCGATCACCCCCGCATTGAGCTGCTCGAGATGGTCACCGCCGAGGAATTCGATGCCCGCTCCCGGCGGGCCTGGGATCAGGGCGTCGAAATCGACCGCTGGGTCTGGCAGGAGCTGAAATCACTGGCCGACCGCAAACTGGTCGCGGCCACCGAGGCATCGCGTGCCCGCGGTGCCGGCGAGACCCGACCGGCCGATTAGCCCCGCCCCCGTCAGATATCGATGCAGATCTTGCCAAAATGCGCGCCCGACTCCTCGTGTCGGAACGCATCGATGAGCTCCTCGAGCGGGAAATGCCGATCAATCACCGGCCGGATGCCAGTAGCTTCCATCCCGCGCACGGTATCCTGCTGGTCCTGCCGGCAGCCCACCAACACGCCCTGCAGACGCAGCTGGCGGGTAAGCGACTGGATAAGCGGGAAGTCGCCCTTGACCCCGGTCAGCACGCCGATGAGCGAGATATGCCCACCCACGGCAGCGGCCGTCATTGACTGCTGCAGCGTGCCGGGGCCGCCGACCTCGACCACATGGTCAACGCCGCGCCCCCCGGTCAGTGAACGAACGGCCCGGCCCCACTCAGGCTCGTCACGATAATTGATCACCGCCTCGGCCCCCATGGCCTTGAGCCGCTCAAGCTTTTCATTGCTGGACGAGGTCGAAATCACCCGGGCACCGGAAGCCACCGCCAGCTGCAGGGCAAAAATGGACACCCCGCCGGTCCCCAGAGTCAGCACGGTCTGGCCCGGTTCAAGGCCGCCGTTCACGAACAGCGCCCGCCAGGCCGTCACACCGGCCGTGGTCAGCGTGGCCGCCTCGGCATGCGACCAGCCAGCCGGCGCGCGGGTGAAGGCCGATACCGGAGCGGTGACATGCTCACGGGCATACCCATCAACCCCATCGCCCGGCGTGCTGCCAAAGCCCTCATTGACCGGGCGGCCCGAGAGCCAGTCGGGGAAGAAGGTGCTGACCACTGCATCACCAACGGCAAACTCGGTCACACCCTCGCCAATAGCCGTTACCTCGCCCGCCCCGTCGGACAGGGGGATGCGCGCCTCGTCCTTTGGGGCCATGGGGCCCTTGACGACGCCATAGTCGTGGTAGTTAAGAGAGCTGGCATGAATGCGAACGCTGACCTCGCCGGGTCCAGGCGCGGCGGGAGGGCCTTCGTCGCTGATGCTGGCGCTGTCAAAGCCGCCACCGGGGGCCAGTCTGAGGGTGCGGTTTTTCATGCTGAACTCCCAACGCGCTCGGTAGTGGTTTAGAGCGCTTCATGCTGGGCATGCGAGGGCCCGGATGCAAGTCCCGATCAGTGCATGGAATCGGAGTCCAGCCCTCGGAGGAGCTCGGCGCGAACCTCGGCAAATGCCGCCTCGACCCGGGCCGCGGGCAGCAGATGTACCAGACGGCGATCATCGGCCGTCGCGTCCTTGGTCACCCACCCATCGGCAATCAGCTGGGCCAGGTTGTAGCGAATACCGGTGGCCGAATAGGGCAGCACGGCCAGCAGCTGCTTCATGGTAACCGGCGCCCCGGCATGCTCGGACGTTGCAATAACCACCAGGATATCCAGCGGAATAAGTGACGGCCCATACGGCAATACAGGTGCCAGTGCCTGCCGGACCCGCTCGGTTAATGCTGCTCCGTCGATATCGTCTTGCCCGTCCATGGCCAGACCCCCAAAACCTGTACCTATCACCTCCCGGACGCTATCCATGGCAATCTCCCACCGCAACGAATTTCGGCTACTAATTTAGTAGCTTATTGGCGGGGAAAGGTGTGACGGGGTTCGCTTGGCGGCGGGCCGTCGGTCAGGCAGGCAGCAGGGAATAGACCCGTTCGATGTGGACGCGCATGAGCTCGGCGGCGGTCTCGGCATCGCCGGCCGCGATGGCCTCGAGCAGGTCGCGATGGTGGTGCGTGGTCTCGGCAAGCGTGTCGAGCGGGAGCTGATAGGTGCTACGGCTGGACACCGCCCCATCCATCACCGTCGCCAGCAGTTGCTGCAGACGCCGGCTGCCGGCAGCGGCAATGATGAGTTGATGAAACTCGAGGTTGAGGGCGGCCAGTCGATCGTTAGTGGCATCCCCGGTTTCAAGCAGGTGCTCCGCCTCGGCGACCACCTGCGCCAGCCGCTCGAGCCGGAAAGCGGTAATATGCCGTGCTGCCCGACGCACGGCCTGCGATTCAAGCAGCGCACGCAGTTCGCTGACCTCGTCCATGTCGGCCGTGGTCCAGTCAACCACGCGCGCCCCGCGGTAGGGGATAACATCAACCCAGCCCTCACGGCCCAGCCGCACGATGGCATCCCGAACCGATGCCCCGGAGGCATCCAGATCGGCGGCCAGCCACTCCTCGACCAGCACGGCGCCACCCGCATAACGGCCATCAAGCACGCGGGCCCTGATCTGCCGGCAGACCTTGTCAGTCACGGTGTCCATACAGCTGAAAATGTTGCGCGGCAGGGGCGCCATTTGCAATACGGCAATCTTTCGGGGCTAGGGCAGCACGCGGCGCAGCAACGGGTTGGGAAAGCGCCGCTGGATGGTGACCGCATAGAACCCCTCGGTGAGCTCGGGCAGTCGCTCCGCCTCGATCAGTTCTCCCGAGTCAAGCTCATCGCGCACCACAATCGACGGGATGACGCCCAGCCCCACCCCCTCGCGCGTGAGCAAACGCAGCATGGCCATGTCATCAACCTCGGCAGCCACCTGCGGCGTAATGTCGAGCCGCCCCAGCATGCCATCAAAGCCACTGCGCAGCCCGCTGGAGCGAGTCGGCAGCAGAAGAGGCATGCATGCCAGCCGCTCGCGCAGGCTCATCCCGGCAGGCACCAACGCCGGCGTGCCAATCAGGCTCACCGGATGCTCCTCGAGTCGGTGCACCCGAAAGGGGCTCAGCTGATCTCCCTGCGGCGGGAAATTGGTGAGCACCAGATCAAGATTGAGTGCCGCCAGCGCATCGAAAAGCTCCACCGGCCCGCCGGAGCGCAGGATGACCTCGACATCGACCCGGTCCAGCACCGGGCGCAGAAAGTTGAGCTGGAAGTTGCGCGACAGGGTGGCAAGTGCGCCAACACGCAGGGCCTGGCGCGGCAGGCCGCGCTGCTGCAGGGTGGCCACCAGCTCATCACCGGTCGAGAAAATCGTATCGGCATGGTCCAGCGCGATCCGGCCGGCCTCGGTCAGGTGCAGCGCACGCCCGCGCCGCTCAAAGAGTTGCTGGCCCAATCGCTCCTCAAGCAGCCGGATCTGGGTGGAAAGCGCCGACTGCGAGATGTTGAGTCGCCGAGCTGCGCGGGTGAGGTGCCCCTCATGCGCCACCATGCGGAAGTAGCGCAGGTGATGGTAGTTGAGCTCGGCCATGTTGTTATTGTGCTCATATCTCCTCCGTGGGTCAGTGTAACGTCTTGCGGCGCAAAGAAAAGCCGGCACACCCTCAGTGCGCCAGCGCCCCGACCGCGCGCCTGAAGCCGGCGAGCGACGCCGCAAAGAGCGCCACGCCCACAACGAGCAGTGCCAGGAACTGGGGCCAGACCACGGCGATACCCGCGCCCCGAAACAGAATTGCCTGCGAGAGCATGACAAAATGCGTATCGGGTGCGGCCAGCATGAGCCAGCGGATAAACGCGGGCATGCTCTCGCGGGGCGTCATCGCCCCTGACAGCATGAGCAGTGGCAGCAACACCAGCAGAATCAGCAGCGCAAACTGCGGCATGGAGCGGGCAAACGTGCCAAGCGCCACCCCCATCGAGGTGGCGGCAAAGAGATGCAGCACCGTCCCCGCCAGAAACAGCGGCACCGACCCCGCAATCGGCACTCCGATCAGCGCCTGCACAACCAGCAGGAGCGACAGCGATGCCGCAATCAGCACGACCAGTCCCATCGACAGAATCTTGGCCAACATGACCTCGAGCGGGGTCACCGGCATCACCATCAGATGCTCGAGGGTCCCGTGCTCACGCTCGCGAATGAGCGCCGCCCCGGTCAGGATGATCGCCAGCATGGTGATGCGGGCCGTGAGCTCCATCACCCCGCCAAACCACGCCTGGTTGAGCTGCGGGTTGTAGAGCGCGCGCAATTCAAGCGCTACCGGCGCGGCAGGGCTGGCACCGGCACGGTAGCGCTCCACGAAACCGCCGACCTCCTGATTGACAATCGCCTCGATATAGCCGGCACCGGAAAACGCCTGCGTCATGCGGGTCGCATCCACGTTGAGCTGGAGGGCGGGCTGCCGGCCAGCCAGCACATCGCGCTGAAACGCCGGCGGGATGTCGAGTGCAAACGCCGTCAGCCCCTCATCAAGCCGACTTTCCATGCGGGCAAGCGTGGTCGGGGTGGGCGGCTCGAAATACGGTGGCTGAAAGGCATCGACAAGACGGCGCGAGAGCGGTGAGCGATCCTCGTCAACCACGGTGATGGGCGCCTCGTTGAGCGTTTCGGGCATCGCCGTGGCGGCGGCATGGATCGATACGGTAAAGGCATAAACGATCAGCGCAAGCATGATCGGATCGCGCAGCAGCGTCTGCAGCTCCTTGACACCCAGCCGGGTCACGTTGGCCATGCGCACCGCTCAGCGCTCCTGTTTGGCCAGCAGCAGCACGGCAAGCCCCAATAGCACCGGTACGGCGATCAGCAGCGGCACAAATGCACCCTGCAGCGCCTCGAAACCCAGCCCCTTGGCAAAAGCCCCCCGGGCGATCATGAGGAAATGCGTGGTGGGGTAGACCTCGCCGATGAGCCGACCCAGCCCCTCGAGCGAGCTCACGGGCTCGATCATTCCCGAAAAGCTCACGGCCGGGATGATGGACAGAACCGCCGTCCCAAAGATCGCCGCGATCTGGCTGCGCATGAATGTGGATATCACCAGCCCCACTGCGGTTGCCGCGGCAAGATAGACGAGCGCCCCGGCGCTCAGCGTGGCGAAGCTGCCCTTGAGCGCTATGTCGAAAACGCTCAGCGCCATCAAAACGAGTAGCAGAAAACTGCCCATCGAGAGCACGATGTAGGGCAGCTGCTTGCCGACAAGAAACTCAAGCCGGGTGGTGGGCGTGACATGAAAGTTGGTGATCGAGCCCAGCTCCTTTTCGCGGACGACGCTGAGTGCGGTCAGCATGGCCGGGATAAGCATGAGCAGCAGCGGAATGACGGCGGGCACCATCGCAACCAGACTCTCGAGATCGGGGTTATAGCGAAATCGCGTCTCGAGCCGATAGGGGGTGATCAGCGCCGCTTCGTGCCCGGCCTCGCGTGCCTTTCGCGCCAGCCAGTGGGCATGCATGCCCTGGACATAGCCGCGGATGGTCTCGGCGCGCTGCGGCATTGAGCCATCGATCCAGGCACCGACCCGGGCGCTCCGGCCCCGCGCGATATCCGCCGCAAACCCCGGCGGGATCTCGATGGCAAGGCCCAGCTCGCCGGCGCGCATCCGCGCCTCCAGCGCATCCTCGCTGGTAATGGGCGGGCGCTCGACAAAGTAGCGCGAGCCCGCGATATCGCCGGTGTAGTCGCGACTGAGGGTGGTGCGGTCGCGATCAAGCACCGCAAAGGTCAGATCATCCACATCCAGGCTGATGCCATAGCTCATCACGAACAGCAGAATCACACTGCCAATCAGCGCCATGGCAAGCCGCAGCGGGTCGCGCTGCAGCTCAAGGCGCTCGCGCCGGGCGTGGGCCAGCAACCGCCGCAGGTCAAAACGCACCCGCGGCGCCCGGCCGGCGTTGCCGGCGTTGCCGGCGCTGTCAGCGCTGTCAGCGCGCTCATCACGCCTGCCCTGCGCGCTCACCTCATCCAGAGCCGCCGTACTGCCGGCGTCATCCTGCTCCCTGCGCAAACGCGCCACGAACGCGGCTTCAAGATCCGCGGCGCCACTCGCTTTGACCAGCGCTGCCGGGGCGTCCACGGCCAGCACCCGGCCGGCATGCATCAGCGCCACCCGATCGCAGCGCGCCGCCTCGTTCATGAAGTGGGTCGAGATAAAGAGGGTGACCCCGTCGTCCCGCGACAGGCGCGCAAGAATCTGCCAGAACGCATCCCGGGCCACCGGATCGACGCCGGAGGTGGGCTCATCGAGGATCAGGACCGAGGGCCGATGGATGACGGCCGCGGCCAGTGAGAGGCGCTGACGATGCCCGAGCGGCAGGGCCTTGGGCAGATCATCGAGATGGTCCTGCAGATCGAACCGCTCCGCCAGCTCGGCAATCCGGGCGCGGGCCGCGTCGCCCTGAATCCCGTACAGACCGGCATGCAGGGCAAGGTTGCGGCGCACGCTGAGCTCGCGGTACAGCGAGAAAAACTGCGCCATGTAGCCCACGCGGCGCCGGGTTGCCAGATCGCGCGGGTCGACCTGCTCACCAAACAGCCGGGCCTCGCCTTCGCTCGGCTCGAGCAGCCCCGTCAGCATCTTCATGGTTGTGGTCTTGCCGCAACCATTGGAGCCCACAAAACCAAAAATCTCGCCACGGCCAATCGAAAAACTCGCCTGGTCGACGGCCGTGAAGTCGCCGAAGCGGCGCGTGAGCGCGCGAGCCTCGATCACGGCCTCTGCCTGCGGCTCGCGGGCACGCTCGCCCCTGTCCACGGGGACATGCGCCTTCCGGCGTGCTGCGGGCAGCAGCGCAATGAACGCGGCCTCGAGCGAGTCAGCGCCCGTGCGCTCGCGCAGTGCATCGGGTGGCCCGGTGGCCAGCAGGCGCCCGGCATCCAGCATGGCCAGCCAGTCAAACCGCTCCGCTTCTTCGAACGTGGCGGTTGCCACCAGCACACTCATCCCCGGCCGGGCCGCCCGCACATGCCCCACCAGATCCCAGAACTGCCGGCGCGACAGCGGATCGACCCCGGTCGTCGGCTCATCCAGCACCAGCAGATCCGGGTTGTGCACCAGTGCACAACAAAGGCCCAGCTTTTGCTGCATGCCGCCCGACAGCTTGGCGGCGGGCCGTTCGGTGAACTCGGCAAGGCCCGTTGCGCGGGTCAGCAGATCAATGCGCCGCTCCCGCTCGGCAGCCCCAAGGCCGAACAGCCGGGCAAAGAAGTCGATATTCTCGGCCACCGACAGACTGCCGTAGAGGTTGCGGCCCAGCCCCTGTGGCATATAGGCAATCCGGGGCCGGGTCTCACGGCGGTGCGCGGCCCGCCGCATATCACCTCCCAACACCTCGACCTGGCCCTCGCGTATGGCACGCGCCCCGGCGATCAGCGCCAGCAGGCTGGACTTGCCCACGCCATCCGGCCCCACCACTCCGGCCAGACAGCCCGCCGGGATCTCAAGATCAACGCCATCCAGCGCAACGGCGCGCCGGTACGCAAGGCGCACTCCGGCCAGACATGCCGCCCTGTCCATCATTGCGGGAGATTGACCTGCAGGTCATCGGGCCAGGGCTTGCCCTCATCCAGCCGGACATAGGCCATCCCCGGCAGGCCGGTCTTGACCCGGCGCAGATACTCGCGCAGCAGATCGGGGTCGATACTGGCGCGAACGCGAAACATCAGCCGGGCCCGCTCCTCCCGCGTCTCGACGGTCTTGGGCGTGAATTGCGCCTCGTCGGCCACAAAACTGATTGTGGCGGGGATCACGTACTCGCGGGCGGCATCAAGCACAATGCGCGCCTCGGCGCCAATCGCCACGCGCCCGGCCGGGTCGGTGGGCAAAAAGAAGGTCATGTAGACATCGGTCAGGTCGATCATGTTGACGACCGTGCCACCTGCGGCCAGCACCTCACCCGGCTCCGCCACCCGATACTGGATGCGGCCATCGCGGGGCGCGCGCAGCACGGCATCGTCGATATCCGTGCGAATCCGGCGGATGGTGGCCCGGGCGGCCCGCACGTCGGCCCGCGCCGCAACCACGCCCGAGCGCCCCGACGCCAGCGCCGCCTCCACGGCAGCCACCTCGGCCCGGGCGGCACTCACGGCCGCGCGGGCGCCCTCGAAGGCCGCCTGATCCTCGTCGAGACGCGCGGGGGTTGCCGTGCCCCGGTCCACCAGGGTGCGGGTGCGCTCAAGCCGCTTGCGGGCGGCCTCGAGTTCGGCCTCGCGCTGAGCCACCCGCGCCTGCGCCGCCTCGAGCTCGGACTCGCGCTGGGCGACCCGACTGGCAGCCGTGTCGACGGCGATTTCGGCGCGCTCGCGGCCCGCCTCGGCCTCATCAAGCCGGGCCTCGAGACCGGCGGTGTCCATGCGCGCGATCACGTCATCGCGCGCCACAAAGTCACCCTCGCGCACGGTCACCGCCACGAGTCGCCCTGCCGTCATGGTGGCCAGATCAATCTCGACGGCCTCGATCCGGCCGTTACTGGCGGCGAAACCGGCCGGCAGCCCTTCCTCGGCCCAGGGGCGCATAATGAGCAGCATGACAACCGCCAGCGCCGCCAGCCCGGCGATTACGCCCAGACCAATGCGTTTGTCCATGGCAGCGTGACCTCCTGATCTTGAATGGCAACTGGGGCGACCGCATCATCCCTTGCGGGTTCCTGGTGAAATCATTCACCGGCCGGGTGGTCAGAACCATCAGAACATTGAGGAGGTTTCCCATGCACCGTGCCAACCCGCTCACTTCCCTGATCATCCTTGCCGCCCTCGCCACGCTGCTCGCCGCCTGCGCGTCGGTCAGCGGCAGCGGCGAGTACAACCGCAGCTACGACTTCACGACCATCGAGCGCACCGCCGTGGTTTCGGTGGAGGGCGTTGGAGGGCAGTCGGCCCGCGACCAGATTGCCGGGATGTTCAACCAGGCCCTGCTCGGCCTTGGCTACAGCCCCATCGAGCGCAGCCAGATCAACGCCGTTCTCGAAGAGCAGGATTTCTCCCGCTCAGCCGTGACCAGCGCCTCGGGTGCGGCACAGGCAGGTCGCATTCTGAATGTGGATAGCGTTGTTCTGGTTAATCTGCCGGAATTCGGTGACAACATGAGCATGAGCGCGCAGATGATCGATGTCGAAGACGGCACCATTCTCTGGTCGGCCTCCGGCAGCGCTCGCACCGGTGCTGACATGACCCGGCGGGCGGGACAGCTACTGGGTGCCAT
>CAJXMI010000023.1 GCA_913056145.1 uncultured Spiribacter sp. | reverse complement strand
ACCATGGCAGAGCCATCCGCGACGAGAACGATGTAAGGACGGTCGACAAGCTCGAACCCGACTTCAACCACCTGATACGCCGCTGGGGCGGCGTCACCGTGGCCTATCGCAAGGGGATGACCGACTCCCCGGCGTATGTGCGCAACCACGAAGAGGTCATCAAGGCGACCGAAGAGGCACTCTACTACGCCGAGGGCGTGGAGCCCCTGCATGCCGAGGTGGACGAGCATGCGCATGTCAGCGGGCTGATCTGCCGTGAGCTCGAGCAGCGCGAGGGCAAATGGGTCCCCACCGGTCATGAGCGGCGTCTGCCGGCACGGGCTATCTTTATTGCCGCCGGCACGGTGCCCAATACCATCTACGAGCGCGAACACGCCGACACCTTCCGGCTCGAGGGCAACCACTTTCTGCCGCATACGGCGACCGAACAGGGCCTGGAGCCCGTGGACGACGCCGAGCATTGCAAGTCAAAGGTGTTCGGGCCGTTCACCTCGTACAACGAGGGTGGGCGGCGCGTTACGTTCATTGGCGACACCCATCCGGCCTTTCACGGCAGTGTGGTCAAGGCCATTGCCTCGGGGATGCGCACCTACCCCTATGTCATGGCCGCGATGGCGCATGAGGCGCCGGGCAGCGAGGCGGGGCACCGCGACTTTCTGGCCGACATGGATGACCGCTTCACCGCCCGCGTGGTCGAAGTCAAGCGCGACAACCCGGCCATGGTCGAGCTGTGGGTGCGTGCACCGATGGCGGCGCGCAACTTCCGCGCCGGGCAGTTCTTTCGCCTGCAAACGTTCGAGTCCCTCTCACCGGTGGTGCAGGATACGCGCCTGCAGATACCGCTCATCACGGTCTCGGGCACCGGCGTGGACAACGACTGCATTCGGCTGATGGTGCTGCAGTGGGGCGCCGGGCCGCGTCTGGTCGGGCGGCTGCAGCCGGGCGATCCGCTGGTGCTGATGGGCCCCACCGGCGCGCCCACCGACATGCCCACCAATCGCACCATCATGGTGGTGGCCGGGCGCTGGGGCGCAGCGGTCATGCTGGATATTGGCGCCGCGCTCCGGGCGGCGGGCAACCGCGTGCTCTATGTAGCTGCGTTTGGCGCCGCCGGCGATGTTGATCATCAGGACGAGCTTGAGGCCGGCGCCGACCAGATCATCTGGTGTACCGCCAAGGATGATCTGATCACCGCCCGGCGGCCGCAGGATGTGACCTTGCAGGCCACCGACATGATCGACGTGGTGCGTCGCTACGCAGCGGGTGAAATCGGCCCGGCCACCGGCGGCATTCCGCTGGGCGATGTCGATCGCATTATGGTCATGGGCGGGACGGGCCTTTTGAAGGGCTTCCAGGCCGCTGTCAAAGGCGAGCTGAAGGCGCTGGTTGCCGAGGGCTGCGATGCCTTTGGCACGGTGGGCAGCCCCATGCAGTGCATGCTCCAGGGCGTGTGCGCCCAGTGCCTGCAATGGCAGATCGACCCCGAGACCGGCGAGCGCACCCGTCCCGTATTCTCCTGCGCCGGCCAGGATCAGCCACTGACCTGGATCGATCTGGACAACCTATCGGCGCGCCAGCAGCAAAACCGCCTCAGCGATCGCCTGAATGGGCAGTGGCTTGAGCAGGTATTGCCCGAGGCCGACGCGGCGGGCTAGGGCCGGCTGGCACTGGACCGGCTGGCTCTGGGCCGGCGACGCTGTCGCTAGCCCGCCAGCACCACCATGGCAAGCGCGTGCTCGCGCTCGTCGCTGATGCTGAGGTGGTTTGTGCGCACGCCAAGGCGTGCCGCCCGCTCGCCGGCCCTGCCCGTTAGCACCAGCTGCGGTGCGCCGGCGGGGGTGTGCGCAACCACCAGATCATGAAACCCCGCCTCGCGCCCGATGCCGCAGCCAAGCGCCTTGGCGGCCGCTTCCTTGGCCGCAAAGCGCCGGGCCAGCAACGCCGCCGCGGGCGGCGCGCCCGTCGCTAGCGCATGGCGGTAATCAGCCAGCTCGCTTGGCGCCAGGACTCGAATTGCCAGGCGCTCACCGTGGTCGGCCTGCATACGCGCAAGCCGCGCCACCGCCACCAGATCGGTGCCGATGCCGATGATGCTCAATGGCGCGCCTCGCGGATCAGGCGCTTCATGTCGCGCACGGCCGCTTCAAACCCGGTAAAGACCGCGCGCGCCACGATGGCATGGCCGATGTTGAGCTCGGTGATCGGCTTGAGCGCCGCGATGGGCGCGACATTGTGGTAATGCAGGCCATGCCCGGCGTTGATCTGCAGGCCAAGCGACGCGCCCAGATCAGCGGCCTCCTGCAGCCGGCTGAACTCGGCATGGATATCGGCATCGCGGGTTGCATCGGCAAAGGCACCGGTGTGCAGCTCGACCACCGGTGCGCCAACGGCCGCTGCCGCGCGCAGCTGCGCCGGCTCGGGGTCGATGAACAGCGACACGCGAACCTCCGCTGCGGCAAGCCGGGCGCAGGCGGCCTCGCACCGGGCCGGGTCACCCGCAACATCGAGCCCGCCCTCGGTGGTGAGCTCCTCGCGCCGCTCGGGCACCAGGCAGCAGTCGGCCGGGCGCAGTGACTGCGCCAGGGTCAGCATTTCCTCGGTAATTGCCATCTCAAGGTTCATGCGGGTCTGCAGCGTTTGCGCAAGCAACTCGACGTCGCGATCATTGATGTGTCGGCGGTCTTCGCGCAAATGCACGGTAATGGCATCGGCGCCTGCCTGCTCGGCAAGCACGGCCGCCGCAATCGGGTCGGGGTAACGGGTGCCCCGGGCCTGGCGCAGGCCGGCCACATGATCGATGTTCACGCCCAGTAGCGGCTCAAGACTGCCCTGATGGTGGGCCATGGTCAGTGTCTCCTGTTACGGGGTAGCGGGCATAGAGTTCACGGCTTTTGAGCGGGCGGTTGCCAAGATGCGGCGCCAGCGCTGCCCGCATCAACCCCCGACTCGCCCTGGCCACCGCCAATGGCATGTCGGCAAGGGCCAGATCCAGCAGGATCGCGCCCGAGACAATAACGCCCGCGCCCTGGGCCCCGGCAACCGCCACCGCGCCCAGATCGGGATCGTACCGATACCAATGGGCCCGCACCAGCGGCTCGCCATCGACATCGCTCTGCAGGCCGAGGCCATAGCCCAGCATGGCGAGCAGATCACGCTCAAAGGCACGCACCGTAATCACTTCCTCGGTGGGGCCGGCAAGCGCCTCGAGGTATTCCAGGTAGCGCTCGAAAAGGCCCGGATGCGGGTCTTCGCGGCCCAGCAGGCGCATGAGCAACTCATTGGCATAGAAGCCGCTCACCAGGCGCCGGCCGGTCAGACGAGGCGCCCGCCCGGCGCTTTCCACGGCCTGCAGCGAACCCAGATCACCGCGCGCCCGCCAGCTCACAGCCAGCGGCTGAAAGGGCTGTAACAGGCCTGCCGTGCGCGAGCGTGGCCCGCGGGCTCCACGCGCCACTACCCCGACGCGGCCATGGTCACGCGCCAGGAGTTCGAGCAGGAGGCTGCTGTTGCGGTAATCGCGCCCGTGCAGCACAAAGGCAGGCTCGAGCAATGCCTCGCGGGTTGCCCCGGCCATTACTCCTCGCGATAACCCAGCGCCTGGAGCATGCGCGCGTCGTCCGACCAGCCCTCACGCACCTTGACCCACAGCTTGAGGTATACCCGTCCGCCAAACAGGCGCTCCATCTCGCGCCGGGCCGCCGCGCCAATCTGCTTGGTGCGCTCGCCACCCTCGCCAATCACGATGCGGCGCTGGCCCGGCCGTTCCACCCAGATGATGGCGGCGATGCGGCGCAGCTGCCCCTCCTGCTCCCAGGCCTCGATTTCGACGGTACTGGCATAGGGCAGCTCGTCGCCCAGATGGCGCATGAGCTGCTCGCGAACCAGCTCGGCGGCCATGAACTGCTCACCACGATCGCTTGTCTGCTCGGGTGGGAAGAGCGCTGGCCCGGTGGGCAGATGCTCAATGATCGCTGTCTCGAGGGCGTCAAGATTATCCTGCTTTTCGGCCGACAGCGGGATCACGGCCGCAAAATCCCGGCGCTGATCCATCTCGGCGATGGCCGGCAGAAGGCGCCCCTTGTCGGCCACCCGGTCCACCTTGTTCATCGCCGCAATGACCGGCGCACGCACGCCCTCCAGGCGCTCCAGGACGCGGTCATCCGCGGGCGTCCAGCGAAACGCCTCGGTGAGCATGACCACCACATCCACATCGGCCAGCGCACTGCCCGCCGCGTCGTTCATGTAGCGGTTCATGGCGGTACGGCCGCCCTCGTGCAAGCCGGGAGTATCCACGTAGATGATCTGGGCATCGTCGCGATGGTGGATGCCCAGAATGCGATGCCGGGTGGTTTGTGGCTTGCGGGTCACAATGCTGACCTTGCGCCCCAGCAGCGCATTGAGCAGCGTTGATTTGCCGACATTGGGACGGCCGACCAGGGCAACAAAGCCTACCGGCTGCCCGGCTTGCCCCGCGTTTTCAGTGTCGCTCATTACCCGCGCCTCCCAGAGTTGACGCGCCCAGTTTGCCCAGCAGGTCCTCGGCGGCCGCCTGCTCGGCCTGACGCCGGTTGCCGGCGAGCCCCTCACCCGCCTGTTGCAGGGCGTCGGTGGTGCACACAACCCGAAAGGTCTGCTCATGGGCGCGTCCGCTCACATGCTCGACTTCGTAACTGGGCAGTTCCAGTCCACGCCCCTGCAGATACTCCTGCAGACGGGTTTTGGGGTCTTTGAGTGCCTCCATCTCGGGCAGCCGATCAAGCTGATCGGCATACAGCCGCAGCACCAGGTCGCGCCCCGCTTCGAAGCCACCATCAAGATAGACCGCGCCGATAATGGCCTCGAGCGCATCGGCAAGAATCGAGTCGCGCCGACGCCCCCCGCTTTTGAGCTCGCCGCTGCCCAGCACGATATGCGGCCCAAGAGCGATGCCCCGTGCGATGGCGGCCAGCGCGTTTTTGTTGACCAGTGCCGCGCGCATACGACTGAGTTCGCCCTCACGAAGGTCGGGACGCCGACGAAAGACCTCGGCTGCGATCACGAAGTTGAGTATGGCATCGCCCAGAAACTCGAGGCGCTCATTGTTGGGCCCCGCCGCGCTGCGATGGGTGACGGACTGGCGCAGTAGCAGGTCATCCTCGAATGACCAGCCAAGACGCTCCTCCAGGATACGCAGATCCATCATTGTGGCGCCTGCCCCCCGTAGCTATTCAATGATCTGCCCCATACGCGACC
The DNA here is from genome assembly GCA_913056145.1 of uncultured Spiribacter sp. Taxonomy (GTDB): domain Bacteria; phylum Pseudomonadota; class Gammaproteobacteria; order Nitrococcales; family Nitrococcaceae; genus Spiribacter. The sequence continues at coordinate 16,368 of CAJXMI010000023.1, read as the reverse complement.
AGTTGGGCCCGCCATTCCAGCTAAGCCAGATGAAAAACGCCTCGCCGACCAGATTGTCCGCGGGCACCGGCCCCCAGAAGCGGCTGTCGCTGCTGCGGTCGCGGTTATCCCCCATGACAAAATAATGCCCCTGGGGCACGGTCATGCTGAACCCGCGATCGGGCGCGCGCTCATGGACGAGGGCCTCATGCCAGTCGCCGCCCAGCTGCTCGCGAAAACGCTGGAATGCCTCGCCGCCGCTCCACTCACCCATCGGCTCCACCGGCAGCGCCTCGCCGTTGATGATCAGGCGCTTGTCAAAATAGGTCACCTCGTCGCCCGGCAGGCCCACGATGCGCTTGATGTAGTCCTGCGCGGGGTCGACTGGATACCTGAACACCGCCACATCGCCACGCTGGGGGTCGCCAACGGGCACCACCAGATCGTGCAGCACCGGCGCGCGCAGACCGTAGCCAAACTTGTTGACCAGAATAAAATCGCCCGCCTCGAGCGTGGGCAGCATGGAGCCCGAGGGGATACGAAACGGCTCAACGATAAACGACCGCACCACCAGCACGATCAGGATAACGGGAAAGAGCGAGCGCCCCAGATCGACCAACCAGCCGACTTTGGCATCGGCAGGCCGCCCCCGACGCCGTAGCCGATCGAAAACCCAGATCACCCCGCTGACGAGCGTCAGTCCAACCAGCAGTAATTCAAAATCCAGCATGGTGCCCCCGTTGCCCCGCTGCTAGCGATCGCCATCGACTTGCAACACGGCAAGGAAGGCATCCTGCGGGATCTCGACCCGGCCGACCTGCTTCATGCGCCGCTTGCCCTGCTTCTGCTTCTCGAGCAGCTTTTTCTTGCGTGTAATATCGCCACCATAGCACTTGGCAGTGACGTTCTTGCGCAGTGCCTTCACCGTCGAGCGGGCGATAACCTTGGAGCCCACAGCCGCCTGAATGGCCACCTCGAACTGCTGGCGCGGGATGATCTCCTTTAGCTTTTCGGTGAGATCACGGCCCCGGCTTTCGGCCTGGTCGCGATGGACAATGACCGACAGCGCATCCACGCGGTCGCCATTGACCAGAACGTCCAGTTTGACCAGCCGCTCGGCCTGGAAGCGCCGGAACTCGTAGTCGAACGAAGCATACCCGCGGGTTGCCGACTTGAGCCGGTCAAAGAAATCGAGCACGACCTCGCCCATTGGCATCTCGTACTCGAGCGAGATCTGATTGCCCACGTACTGCATGCCCTTCTGGGTGCCGCGCTTGTCCTCACACAGCTTGATGACGGCACCCACATACGCCTGCGGGACCAGGATGCTTGCCAGGATGATCGGCTCGCGGTCCTCCTCGTGGGCATTCACTGGCGGCAGCTCGGAGGGGTTGTGGACCGCGAGCACCTGGCCATGTTTGTCGACCACCTCATGGACCACCGTGGGGGCTGTCGTAATGAGATCAAGGCCGTACTCACGCTCGAGGCGCTCCTGGACGATCTCCATGTGCAGCATGCCAAGGAAGCCGCAGCGAAATCCAAAGCCAAGCGCCTCGGAGTTCTCGGGCTCGTAGTGCAGCGCCGCGTCGTTCAGCCGCAGCTTGCCGAGCGCATCCCGGAACGCCTCGTAGTCGTCCGAACTGGTGGGGAAGACACCGGCAAACACCCGTGGCTGCACCACCTGAAAGCCCGGCACCGGCTCGGAGGTGGGCGTTTTGGCATGCGTGAGGGTATCGCCGACCGGGGCGCCATCAATGTCCTTGATACCGGCCACGACAAAGCCGACCCGACCCGCGCTCAATGACTCCCAGGGGGTGCGCTGCGGCGTAAAAATGCCCAGCTCGTCGACCTGAAACTCGCGCCCGGTGGACATGACCTTGATGCGCTGGCCGCGCCTGAGCTCGCCGTCAAACACCCGCACCAGACAGACCACACCCAGGTAGTTATCAAACCAGGAGTCGATAATGAGTGCCTTGAGTGGCGCATCGGGCTGCCCCGTCGGCGCCGGGATGCGGGCCACAATGGCCTCCAGCAGATCATCAATGCCGAGCCCGGTCTTGGCGCTAATCGGCAGCACCTCCGCGCCATCAAGACCGATAATCTCCTCGATCTGCTGGATCACCCGATCGGGCTCCGCCGACGGCAGATCGATTTTGTTGAGTACGGGAATAACCTCGAGGCCCTGCTCCACGGCCGTGTAGCAGTTGGCCACGCTTTGCGCCTCAACCCCCTGCGCCGCGTCCACCAGCAGCAGCGCGCCCTCGCAGGCATACAGCGATCGACTCACTTCGTAGGAGAAATCCACATGCCCCGGGGTGTCGATGAAGTTGAGCTGGTAGGTCCTGCCGTCGGCGGCCTGATAGTCGAGCGAGACGCTTTGCGCCTTGATGGTGATGCCCCGCTCACGCTCCAGGTCCATGGAATCGAGCATCTGCTCGTTCATCTGGCGGCTGCTGAACTGATCGGAGCGCTCGATCAGCCGGTCGGCCAGCGTGGACTTGCCGTGATCGATGTGCGCGATGATGGAGAAGTTTCTGATCTGATCCATGAAAACCTGGCCCGGTCAGCACCGGTTGCAATAACAAAGCGGCCGCAGCAACCCCGGGTTACTGCGGCCCCGTTGACCGGTGTTCGGCCACTCAGCCTGAGACGATACCCATCAGGGCATACGCAGGGCAAGGAATCGCTGGCTGCCGTCGCGCAGAACAAGCAACGGCACCGAGCGCCCCGCAGGCACATCGGCCAGGGCGTTGCGAAGGGCACGGATGCCGTCAATGCTCTCGCGATTGACCCGGGTAATGACGTCACCCGGCGACAGCCCCACCTCGGCGGCCGGCCCGCCGCTCACGCCCGTCACCACAACACCGGTTACATCGGCATCAAGCCCGAGGGCCTCGCGTGCCTCGCCATCGAGCGGCTCGACCATGAAGCCAAGCGCCTCGAAGTTACCCGAGGGCCCGGCCGGCCCACGCCCGCTGCCGCGGCTTGCGCTGTCGGGCAGCTGCTCGAGGGTGACATCAAGAGTGGCGAGCTCACCACCGCGCACCACCACAACGGGGACCGTATCGCCCACCGGCGTGCGGCCCACCATGGGGGGCAGCGCCCCCGAACGGGGGACTTCACGCCCGTTGAACTCCACAATGACATCACCCGACTCAAAGCCGGCCTTTGCCGCCGGGGATTCCGGCATGACCTGGGCCACCAGCGCGCCCTCCGGGCGGTCCATGCCGAACGACTCGGCCAGATCGCGGGTGACGTCCTGGATCACCACGCCGAGCCAGGCGCGACTCACGCTGCCCTCGTTGCGCAGCTGATCGGCCACGTCCATCGCCAGCTCGATCGGAATGGCAAAGGAAATGCCCTGAAACCCGCCCGAGCGGCTGTAGATATGGGAGTTAACGCCAATCACCTCGCCATTGAGGTTAAAGAGCGGCCCACCGGAGTTACCGGGGTTGATCGCCACGTCGGTCTGCAGGAAGGGCACGTAGTTCTCGGTGGGCAGGCTGCGGCCCTTGGCGCTGATAATGCCGGCCGTCACCGAGTACTCAAAGCCAAAGGGTGAACCAATCGCAAGCACCCACTCACCCACCTGAAGGCCTGAGGAGCTGCCGGTCTCCACCGTGGGCAGATCCTCGCCGTCAACCTTCAGCAACGCCAGATCGGTGCGATCATCGGCGCCGATAAGCTCGGCCGTCATCTGCCGGCGATCATTGAGGCGGACCACAATCTCGCTTGCACCGTCCACCACGTGGTGGTTGGTCAGGATGTAGCCATCCTCCGAGATAATGAACCCCGACCCCAGCGAGCGCGTATCGAACTGCCGCGGACGGTTGCCGTCCTCGTCCATGAAGCGATCCATGAAATCGCGAAAGGGATGCCCTTCCGGGAGATCCGGGATATTGGGCATGCCGGGCACATTGGGCATGCCGCCCTGGCGCGGCGTGACTTCCTGCGTGGTGCTGATGTTGACCACGGCCGGGCTGTTGGCCTCCACAAGCCCGGTAAAATCGGGCAGCGACTGCGCCTGCGCGGCACCGCCGATCAGCAGGCAGGTCAACGCCAGGCTCAGCAGCATCTGCCCGGGTGCATGCAGTGTTTTTGGCTTTGGCATCATATCAATCATCCGCTTCATGGCTGGATTGAACATTAGCGAGGGCGCGCACCAGCCGCTCAACGGTGGGGCGAGGCACCTCGCCAACGGCGAGAGCCTGATAGGCTCCGATGGTTTTTCCGTAGGCGTTCATTGCGCCCATATTCAGCGACCCGTCGATGGCTTCGGCCTGTGCCTCGGGTTCGATGTAAATTGACACGGTTGCCAGGCCGTCGCTGAACATCATGTGGCGCACGGGGTGATCCCTGCCCGGTAGTGATTGCATCCGATCAAGCTGCAGCGCGAAGCCCTCGGGGAGGGGATCCACCTGCCATTTTCCGGGCGCGTCGGGTTTGGCACTGGCAGTGAACGCCTGGGTGGTCAGGCGCTGGTAGCCTTCCTGCGGCAGCTGCGAATCGAGCTCGGCCAGCGCTATCTCGTCGCGCAACTCCAGGTCGAGCATCATGAGGCGCTCGAGCACCTCACCGACCGGGCTCAGCAGCTCGGCGCGCAGCAAAAGCCCGGTGGCCTGATCCAGCCAGAGCTCGTAGCTGTAGCGCAGTCCGTCCCGCGCATCGATACCCAGACGCATGGCCGAGCGCCCCGCTACCCGGTCCTCGCCGAGGAGGGTGACGGCATACGCCGGGCGGAGCGCCTTGATATCGTCGGGCAGGCGCGCTGCCAGGGGCTTGCGCAGCTGACGCTCATCGATCATGACCGAGTCACTGCCAGGCAGTATGCAGGTCACCGTGGCCTCGCCGCGCAGAATCTCGCGGCGCTCGCCCGAGAGTGAGAGCAGGCGTTCACGCACGCCCGACCGGGCATTGACCGAACGCCAGATGCGCATGGTGTCGATCCGGTCGCCGTGCTGATAGAGAAACTCACCCACAAAGCTGTGGCGCTGCCGGGCATCGGTGGCCCAGCTAAGCCATTCCTCTGCGCTCTGCGGCTGGGCCGTTGCGGTTGTCACCCCGGCCGCCAGAAGCAGCACCGCGGCCAGCGATGCGAAAGACGCTCTAGCGCTCACTGCCATGGCCTACGATGCGCGCATATTTCAGTGTTGCCCCCAACTGCCCGCCGGCGGCGTGTTCACTGTGATTGACAAAATAGGCATTGACCCGACGCCGCGCCTCGGCATCCAGCGTGACAACCGCAGGCGCCGCCGCGGGACCGCTTGCCGAGCCGGTGGATACCGTCTCCAGCGTGCCGGTTGCCGAGCCCGTCTGCACCGTATTGACGGCCATCTCCGGCGCTGTCGAGGCGTCGTTGCCGGGCCCGCCCAGCATGGGCAGGACAGTGACCAGTCCGAGCGCGACGCTCGCCGCGATGGCGACACCGGCCACCGGCTGCAGCCAGGCTGGCAGTCCGCTACGCGCGGCATCCGAGGGCTCGGGGCGGGGGCCTGAGGCATGGGCCGGCTCGGCGTCGATGGCTGCACGAACACGATCGGCCAGGCCATCGGCAGCGGGCACATACTCGCCGCGCATGGCGGCGGACTGGGTGTGGTAGCGCTGCAGTCGCGCGCGCTCTGCCGGGTCGTTGTCGAGCCGTCGTCGCAGGAAGCGTGCCTCGCTGCCGCCGAGTTCACCGTCTACCCAGGCCGAGATATCGTCGCCCGCCTTATCCTGCATCGCATTCACCCGTTGATATCCGAGAGCAGCGGCTGCAGCCGCCGGTCTATTGCTTCGCGGGCACGGAATATCCGCGACCGCACCGTTCCGATCGGGCATTCCATTGCCTGAGCGATCTCTTCATAGGTGAGTCCCTCGAATTCACGCAACGTAATGGCCGTCCGTAAATCCTCAGGCAGATCCTCTATGGCATTCATCACTGTTTCCTGCACCTGATCGCGCTGAGCCAGCGCTTCGGGTGACTCCTGATCCTTGAGACGCGATTCGATGTCATAACGTTCCGCATCCTGGGCATCAATATCGCTATCGGGTGGCCTGCGCCCCTGTGAGACCAGGTGGTTTTTGGCCGTATTGATCCCGATACGATACAGCCAGGTATAAAAGCTGCTATCGCCCCGGAAATTGGGGAGCGCGCGGTAGGCCTTGATAAACGCCTCCTGCGAGACATCAAGCGCTTCCGCGTGGTCATGGACATAGCGCGAAATAAGCTTGACGAGCTTGTGCTGGTACTTGAGTACCAACAGGTCAAAGGCCTGCTTGTCACCGGCCTGCACACGCTCCACCAACTCCTTGTCCGCACTGGCGGTACTCATTCTGCCTCCGCGCCCGACGCCCCCGGCAGCCGGACGCTGCCAGTGTTCATGGACTGAATAATACCCGGGAAGTTCAGGACCGATGGCAGGCTAGCGAATGCCCGACAGGCGCGCAAACGGCCTACCATCCGTTCACCTGCCGGCGCAGCTGCCGGCGCGACTCATGATCGAGGGCATCGGGCAGTACCCCGATGCAGCGCCGCCAGGGCCCACCGCCACAGGTCAGCAAAACCATGCCAGGCAAGGCCACCCCGGCACGTTGGCGGGCAACCAGGCAGCGGCCATCGGCGCGCTCCAGCCGCCAGTAGCCGTCACAGAGTGCCGTGAGCCGGCAGACGCTACGCGCCTGCCAGGGGCCATGCCAGTGCCATGCGCGCGCCGCCAGCCAGAGCGTGAGCACGGCACCCCCTGCCCGACTGATGGGCTCGAGGCCCGGCACATGCACAAGGGCAAGCAATGCCAGGCCGGTGGGCAGAGCCATCGCGGCAATCAGCATGCGACTCGGGCTAATCGTGTAGCCCCGATGCAGCCCGGATCTGGCGGGTGATGTCGACAAGCGCTCCCTCCCTGGGCGGCTGGCCGTTGAGAAGCCAATCGATCAGACGATCGTCCTCGCAGTCGAGCAGGGCTTCAAAGGCATCGCGACCCTCGGCGTCGAGATCCCCATAGCCATCCGACTCGAGCTCGAGAAAGCGGGTGAGCAGGCGATCAAGCTCGGTGGTCCCGCGCCGGCAGCGCCAGCGCAGCCTGGATTGCTCGCTCACCGGGCCCCGCTACTGCCGGGCGACCATGAGCCGCTTGAGCTCGGCGATCGCCTTTGCGGGGTTGAGGCCCTTCGGGCAGGCCGATGCGCAGTTCATGATGGTATGACAGCGGTAGAGCTTGAAGGCATCGTCCAGATCATCAAGCCGGCCGCCGGTATCTTCGTCGCGGCTGTCGGCCACCCAGCGATAGGCCTGCAGCAATACGGCCGGCCCCAGGTAGCGATCGGGGTTCCACCAATAGCTCGGGCACGAGGTCTGGCAGCAGGCACAGAGGATGCACTCATAGAGCCCATCGAGCGCTTCGCGGTCCTCGGGGCTCTGCAGCCGCTCGCGGTCCGGCGGCGCCGGCGTCTGCGTGCGGATCCAGGGCCGGATCGATGCATACTGCGCGTAGAAGTGGGTCATGTCGGGCACCAGGTCCTTGACTACCCGCATTGATGGCAGCGGGTAGATCCGCACATCACCGTCGATTTCATCAATGGCCTGGGTGCATGCCAGGGTGTTGCGGCCGTCGATATTCATGGCACAGGAGCCACAGATGCCCTCGCGGCAAGAGCGCCGGAAGGTCAGCGTGGGGTCGATTTCGTTTTTGATCTTGACCAGCGCGTCAAGGACCATCGGGCCGCAGCTGTCGAGGTCTATCTCGTAGCTGTCAAGACGCGGGTTCTGACCGCTGTCGGGCTCCCAGCGATAGACCTTGAACACGCGCGTATTGGCCGCACCGCCGGGAGCGGCGTGGTGTTCGCCGTCGGTGACGCGGGAGTTGGGGGGCAGGATGAACTGGGCCATGGCAAACGTCTCCTGTCTCAGTACACGCGCTTCTTCGGCGGGATGACTTCCATCTCGTCGGAAAGCGTGGTCATGTGAACCGGGCGGTAGTCAAGCTGGACCGACCCGTCGTCCTGCAGCCAGGACACGGTGTGCTTCATCCAGTTGTCGTCGTCGCGCTCGCTGAAATCTTCGCGGGCATGCGCTCCGCGGCTTTCCTGGCGGTTGCGCGCCGAGTCCATGCTGACAACGGCGTTGCCGAGCAGGTTCTCGAGCTCGAGCGTCTCGACCAGATCGGTGTTCCAGACCAGCGAGCGGTCCACTACCTTGATGTCGTTGAGCAGGCCGTGGATTTCGTGGATCTGGCGGCTGCCCTCCTCGAGCGTGTCAGCGGTCCGGAACACCGCGGCATAGTCCTGCATGGCCTTTTGCATGCGCTCGCGGATCTGCGCGGTGGGCTCGGTACCATTGGCGTTACGCAGCCGATCGAGCCGCCCCAGCGCATAGTCGGCGCTGTCGGCAGCCAGCGGCTTGTGCTCGCCGCATTCGGCCACGATCTCGGCGGCACGGATGGCGGCCGCCCGCCCAAAGACCACGAGGTCGAGCAGCGAGTTGGAACCGAGCCGGTTGGCGCCGTGCACCGAAATGCACCCGGCCTCGCCAATGGCCATGAGCCCGGGCACAACGGCGTCGGGGTCGCCATCGCGCGGCGCGACCACTTCGGCTTTGTAGTTGGTCGGGACGCCGCCCATGTTGTAGTGCACGGTGGGCAGCACCGGGATGGGCGCCTTGGTGACGTCCACACCGGCAAAAATACGCGCCGTCTCGGCGATGCCCGGCAGGCGCTGGTTGATGACCTCGGGGCCCAGATGCTCGAGGTGCAGATGGATGTGATCGCTGTCGGGCCCGACGCCGCGGCCTTCGCGGATCTCGACGGTCATCGAGCGCGAGACCACATCGCGCGAGGCAAGATCCTTGGCGTTGGGTGCATAGCGCTCCATGAAGCGCTCGCCATCGGAGTTGGTGAGATACCCCCCCTCGCCGCGGACACCCTCGGTAATCAGGCAGCCGGCGCCGTAAACGCCGGTGGGGTGGAACTGCGTGAACTCCATGTCCTGTAGCGGCAGGCCGGCGCGCAGCACCATGCCACCCCCGTCGCCGGTGCAGGTGTGCGCGGAGGTGCAGGAGAACCAGGCCCGGCCGTAGCCGCCGGTTGCCAGCACCACGATGTGGGCGCGGAAGCGGTGGATCTTGCCGGTGGCAAGCTCAAGGGCAATCACGCCCCGGCAGGCGCCGTTTTCCATGATCAGGTCGAGGGCGAAGAACTCGATGTAGAACTCGGCCTGATGCGCCAGCGACTGCTGGTAGAGCGTATGCAGGATGGCGTGACCGGTGCGGTCGGCCGCCGCACAGGTGCGCTGGGCGGTGCCCTCGCCAAAGTGCGTGGTCATGCCGCCGAAGGGGCGCTGGTAGATCTTGCCCTCTTCGGTGCGCGAGAACGGCACGCCGTAGTGCTCGAGCTCGATGATGGCCGGGATGGCCTCGCGGCACATGTACTCGATGGCATCCTGGTCCCCCAGCCAGTCCGACCCCTTGATGGTGTCGTAGGCATGCCAGCGCCAGTCGTCATCGCCCATGTTGCCAAGCGCGGCACTCACGCCGCCCTGGGCCGCCACCGTGTGGCTGCGTGTTGGGAACACCTTGGTGACACAGGCGGTCTTCAGGCCCTTTTCGGCCATTCCGAAGGTGGCACGCAGGCCGGCCCCGCCGGCACCCACCACAACCACGTCATAGGTGTGGTCGACAATCTCGTAGTCGGCGGTCATTGCTTTAGCCTCCGAGCGCAATACTGAGAACGGCGAGAATCGCCGAGACGGCAAGAACCACGGCCAGGAAACGCACGCCGAGCACCAGGCCCAGGCGGACGCCCTTGTGACTCACGTAATCCTCGAGCACCACCTGCAACCCAAGTGCTGCGTGATAGAACAGAACCCCGAACATCACGACCATGACCACCGCATTAACCGGGCTGCCGAGCCAGGCCAGCGTGTCGGCATAGCTGCCGCCGGCATTGGCGGCGATACCCACCACCAGCCAGAGCATGAGCGGGACCATGGCGATGGCAGTTACGCGCTGCGCCCACCAGTGCGACGTTCCATGATGCGAGGCGCCAAGGCCCCGCGCCTCTTTGATCGGAGTACGAAACTGCATGGCGAGCCTCCTCAGACCAGCGCGATGAGCCAGGCGACCAGGGTGAGCGCGGCCGCCCCCCCGATGACGGCCTGACCGGACCGCTGGGCGGTCTCGAGGTCGAAGCCGTATCCGGCATCCCAGAACAGATGCCGGATCCCGTTGCACAGGTGGTAGAACAGAACGAACGTCCAGACAAACAGCAGCACCTGCACCGGCAGGCTGCCCAGAATGGCGCTTGCGGTGGCATGGCTCTGGCGCCCGGCCGCCGCGGCGACCACCCAGTAGACCAGAATCAGGGCGCCGCCGGAGAGCAGCACACCCGAGATGCGATGGCTGATCGACGTCAGGGCGGTGAAGGGCAGGCGGTAGACCTGCAGGTGCGGCGATAGCGGGCGGTTATCCATGCTCATCGAGGTCCTCTCCGGATGCAGGATAGATTGGAATTATTCTCATAAAATACGCCTCGGGCGGGTATGGCGCAAGATCGCCGCACTGCACCATCGCCGCTGCGCGAGCGCCGGTGCCGATCAGAAATCGGTGCACCGGCCGTTGCTCTCCCAGTCGCCGTAGCGGGTGGGCTCGGGCCCGCGCGACCCGCCGACCTCACGCGGCCAGGTGTCGGGCCTGGCCCAGTCGACCGCCGTGTCAGCCGCGGTATCGGGCGGGGTATCGGAGGGCTGCCCCGGTGTGCCGGTGGCCGACTCTTCGGGCTGTTCCGTGGACTCATCACACATGCGACACCTCCTGGGTACATCGAACTGTCTGCAAATGTCATTATCACACACACCGATGACGCAACGCATTTCACGGAGGCACGCATGCCCGGCGTTTGGGACACGATTCTTGCCGCCACCCACTCCGATACCACCCCCCTGCCCAGCGGCAGCGAAATGGCCACTGCAGCGGGCGACGGCGGACTTGTCACGCCACTGCCGGGGCTGGGCATTCTGCATGTGGCAGGCGCCGATGCCGCCGACTTCCTGCACAACCAGCTCACTCAGGGGGTGATCGATCTGCCGCCGGATCAGACGCGCCTTACCGCCTGGTGCAACCCCAAGGGACGCACGCGTGCCGTGTTGCGCCTGGTACCGAGCGATAGCGGCTTTCTGCTGATTGGGGATGCGGCGGTGCTTGCCGCCATTCGTCCGACCCTGCAGATGTTTATCCTGCGCGCCCAGGTGGCGCTGACCGATCTGAGTGACAGCGAGGGGCTGATGGGGCTCGCCGGCCCGGTGGCCGGAACCCTGCTGGAGGAAACCGTAGGCACCCTGCCCCGCACCGGCAACGCCATGACCCGTGGCGGTGATCTGCACGTGGTGCGCGTGCCCGACACCGACACCGACCGCTGGCTGGTGCTGGCACCTGCCCAACAACTCGACGCGCTCTGGCAGCGCTACACGGAGGCCCTCACACCCGGCGACCCCGACTTCTGGCAGCTCCTTGATATCCGCGCGGGGCTCCCGCAGATCACCCCGGAGACCAGCGAGGCGTTTGTGCCAACCATGCTCAACCTCGAGCCACTGGGGGGAATCAGCTATCAGAAGGGATGCTATCCCGGCCAGGAGGTGGTGGCGCGCATGCATTACCTTGGCCGGCTCAAGCGGCGCATGTACCGGGCACACAGCCCGGAGGAGCCTGCCGCGCCGGGTACGGCAGTGGCCAAACCCGATGGCACGGAGGCCGGCAGCGTGGTGGCCGCCGCGCCGTCACCGAGCGGCGGCAGCGAGCTCCTTGCGGTGCTGCGCATCGATGCCGCCGAGCGCGGCGGGCTGCAGATTGGCGAGGCGCCTGTTGAGCTCCTCGACCTGCCCTATCCACCCCCGGGCACGGAAGCAACTGCGTCCTAACGGGGGCGCATGGCAGGAAACAGCAGCACATCGCGAATCGATGCGCTGTCGGTGAGTAGCATCACCAGCCGGTCGATGCCGATGCCCTCGCCCACCGCCGGTGGCATCCCGTACTCAAGCGCAGTGATGTAGTCCGCGTCGTAGTGCATGGCCTCGTCGTCGCCGGCGGCCTTTTCCTCGGCCTGGCGCCGAAAGCGGCGGGCCTGATCCTCGGCATCGTTGAGCTCGGAGAAGCCGTTGGCGATCTCGCGCCCGGCGACGATCAGCTCGAAGCGCTCGGTCACGCTCGGGTCCGCATCGCTCGGGCGGGCAAGCGGCGAGACCTCGGTGGGGTAGTCGGTAACAAACGTGGGCTGGCGCAGCTCGCCCTCGGCGGTCTTCTCAAAGATCTCGAGCAGGATTTTGCCGGTGCCCCATTGCGGGCGAACCTCAATACCCAGTGCCTCGGCCCGCTCGGCAAGCGCGGCATGATCATCGATGCGGCCGGCCAGCGCGGGGTTTTGCTCAAGCACGGCATCACGAACGCTCACGCGCCGGAAGGCGGGCGCCAGATCGATGGCCTCACCCTGCCAGGTGATCTGCTCGCTGCCCGCCACCTCACGCGCTAGCCCCCGGAGCAGCGTCTCGGTGAGGTCCATGGCGTTGCGATAGTCGGCGTAGGCCTCGTAGAACTCCAGCATGGTGAACTCGGGATTGTGCCGGGTGGACACGCCTTCATTGCGGAAATTGCGGTTGATCTCGTACACGCGCTCGAAACCGCCCACGACCAGGCGCTTTAGATACAGCTCCGGGGCCACCCGCAGGTAGAGATCAAGCTCCAGTGCGTTGTGATGCGTGACAAACGGCCGCGCCGCCGCGCCCCCCGGGATGGGCTGCATCATCGGTGTTTCCACCTCCAGAAAGCCCCGCTCGTGAAAGACATCACGGATGTAGCGCACGATGCGGCTGCGCATCGTGAAAATGCGCCGCGCCTCGGGATCGGTCATGAGGTCGAGGTAGCGCTGGCGATAGCGTGCCTCGGTATCGGCAAGGCCGTGGTATTTGTCGGGCAGCGGTTGCAATGACTTGGTGAGCAGCCGCAGCTCGTCGCAGTGCACCGACAGCTCGCCGGTTCTGGTGCGCATGAGCGTGCCGGCTGCGCCCACGATGTCGCCGGCATCCCAGCCCTTGAACGCGGCATAAACGCCTTCGGGCAGGTCATCGCGGCGAATGTAGAGCTGAATATCACCCGACATGTCACGAATCGTGGCAAAGCTTGCCTTGCCCATCACCCGCTTCAGGATCAGCCGCCCGGCCACACGCACATTGACAGCCTCGGTCTGGAGGGCCGCCGTGTCATGCGCTTCGAACTGCACCTGCAGGTCACCCGCCAGATGCTCACGCCGGAAATCGTTGGGGAACGCCTCCCCGCCCTCGCGCCATTCGGCGAGTTTGCGCCGGCGCTCGGCGATCAGACGATGCTCATCCTGCTCTTCGGTCATTATCCGCTGTCCTGTCGTAATCAGAGACCGGCCTTGAGGCTGGCCTCGATGAATGGGTCCAGATCGCCGTCGAGCACCGCCTGGGTGTTGCCCACCTCGACGCTCGTGCGCAGATCCTTGATGCGGCTTTGATCCAGCACATAGGAGCGGATCTGGCTGCCCCAGCCGATGTCCGCCTTGGTCTCCTCGACCTGGGCGGCCTGCTCGCGCTGCGCGTCCATTTCGCGCTCGTAGAGCCGGGCACGCAACTGATTCATCGCGGTGGCCCGGTTGGCATGCTGGGAGCGGCTGTTCTGGCACTGCACCACGATATTGGTGGGCAGATGGGTGATGCGCACCGCCGATTCGGTCCGGTTGACGTGCTGTCCGCCGGCGCCGCTCGCGCGGTAGACATCGACGCGCAGATCCGATGGATCGATCTCAATGTCGATGTTCTCGTCGAGCTCGGGGCTGACATACACCGATGCAAACGAGGTATGTCGGCGATTTCCGGAATCGAAGGGGGATTTGCGCACCAGCCGGTGGACGCCCGTCTCGGTGCGCAACCAGCCAAAGGCATGATCGCCCTCCACCCGCACGGTCGCGCTCTTGATGCCGGCCTGCTCGCCCTCGGACACCTCGATGAGCTCGCTTGCAAAGCCCTTGCGCTCGATCCAGCGCAGGTACATCCGCAACAGCATCTCGGCCCAATCCTGGGCCTCGGTCCCGCCGGAGCCGGCCTGAATGTCGACAAACGCGTTGGCGCTATCCATCTCGCCGGAGAACATGCGCCGAAACTCGAGCGCCTCGACCGTATGCTGATAGCGGGCCAGATCGTCGGCGATGGCGCTCAAGGTATCGTCATCGGCTTCGTCACGGGCCATGTCGAGCAGCTCACCAGCGTCGGCAAGCCCGTGCACAAGCTCGCGCATCTGCGTGACAACGCGATCCAGCGCCGCCCGCTCGCGGTTCAGTGTCTGGGCGCGCTCGGGCTCGTTCCAGACGTCGGGCTGTTCGAGCTCGCGGGTGACCTCCTCAAGCCGTTCTTCCTGACCGGCAAGGTCAAAGATACCCCCTCAGGGACTCACTGCGTCCCTTGAGGTCGTCGAGTTGGGTAGCAATAAGATTGGTGTCGAGCACAGTCATCCTCGTTGTGTTTGGGTCTGGTCAGCGCACGGCCTTCCAGGCCTGCGCCAGTCGTTTTTCCGAGACGCGCTCCCGGGTACCAAGCTCCTGGGCAAAGAGCGATACGCGGTACTCCTCGAGCATCCAGCGCACCTGCTCCAGCGCTGCATCGCGAATCCCCCGCCGGGCGTGCCGTGCCTGCGTCTCGGCAAGTTGCTTTTGATGCGGCGCAATCACCGCCAGCCCCGCCTGATCGCGGTTTGGATCGCGCTCGAGCCGCTCGACCCGGCGCGACAACGCCTCCAGGTAGCGCGGCAGCTCGGCCAGGCGCTCGGCGGGTGTCTCCTGCAGAAAGCCGGGATACACCAGCCCGTCGAGGTGCGCGCGAATATCCCGAAAGCTGTCCACAAGCCCCAGCGGCACATCGCCGCGCAGCCGTCGCCGTAGCGCATCCTGGCGCGCAAGGATATCAGAGACGCGGTCACGCAGCCGCTCCCCGCTGGGGATGATGGCCTCGCGACCGGCCTCGCAGCAGGCAAGCCAGGCGGCACGATCCCGCGGCACGCCGTCGCGCAGAAAAACCTGGTCAAATACCGCGGCGGCAAAGTCGCGCTTGAGGGCATCGGGGCTGTCCACTTCGCGATAGCTGAGCGCCATCCGGTCAAGCCCCTCCAGGCCGCGGCGCAAATGTCGGGCCTGCTGGGCAAAGCGTTTCATGAGCAGTTGCCGCACCCCGGCTCGATGACTTGCCTCGGCCCGCTCCGGGCTGTCGAGCAGGCGCAGGGCAAGCCCCTCGGCTTCGACCTGCAGGGCCGGATACCCCTGCAGCGTGATGCCGCCCTGCTCGAATGGCACCTGCTCGGGCAGCGTACCGATGTCCCAGTCGCTAATGCCCGTGCGCTCAAACCCCGTGGTGGCGGGCGCGGCAAAGTGCTCGGCTGCCTGCTCGGAGAACTCCCGCTGCAGCGCGGGCAGATCGCGCCCCGCCGCCAGCACGCGCCCGTCGCCATCAATGACGGCAAAGCGCATGCGCAGATGCGCGGGCAGCACAAGCGCATCCCACACCCCGCCGGGGAGGTCCACCCCGGTCATGCGCCGCAGCTCGGCACGCACCGCGGCCTCCAGCGAGCCGCTGCGATCGGACAGCGACTCGAGCACGGCGCGGGCAAAATCGGGCACCGGCACAAAGTTGCGGCGCAGCGCCTTGGGCAGGCTGCGAATCAGGGTAATCACCTTTTCCTCGACAAGCCCTGGCACCAACCACTCGAACGCCTCGGGCGCGAGTGCGTTGAGCGCAGCAATCGGCACCCGAACTGTCACGCCGTCATCCTCGGCGCCGGGCTCGAAGTGGTAGGCAAGCGGCAGGCGCAACCCGCCCAGGGCCAGGTGGTCGGGATAATCCGCCACCGGCGTGCTGGCCTCGCGCGCCATCAGCTGCTCGCGAGTGAGACGCAGGGGCCGGTCATCGCCGCCATCGCGCAACCAGCGCTGCAGGCTCGGGCCGTCAGCCACGGCCGCCGGCAGGGCCTCGTCATAAAATGCGTACAGCGCCTCGGGGTCGATCAGCACATCGCGCCGCCGGGCCTTGGCTTCCAGCCCCTCCACTTCGGTGATGAGCGCCTGATTGGCCTTGAGGAATGCGGGGGGCTGCGGTGGTGGCTCGCCCAGCAGGCCGTCACGGATAAATACCGCGCGGGCCTCGGCCGGGGCCACCCGGGCATAATCGATTTTGCGCCCGGTCACAATCGGCAGGCCGTAGAGCGTTATGTCCTCGCGCCCCAGCACCTTGCCCTTGTCGGCCTGCCACCACGGGTCGTGATAGCGGTGTTTTAGCAGATGACGCGCGAGCGGCTCGATCCACTCCGGGCGCACCTCGGCTGTGGTGCGGGCAAAAACCCGGCGGGTTTCGACAAGCTCG
>CAJXMI010000022.1 GCA_913056145.1 uncultured Spiribacter sp. | reverse complement strand
CCCGCCTCGCGCTTGCCCACGGGCTGGCGCTGAACGCCGCCGGCGGTACGCATCACGCCCATGCCGACCATGCAAGCGGGTACTGCCTGCTGAACGACCTGGCGGTGACGGCCTCGACCCTCATTGATGAAGGCCGTGTCGGGCGCGTGCTCATCATCGACCTTGACGTTCATCAGGGCGATGGTACGGCCCGATTGCTCGCCAATGAGCCACGAGCGGTCACCTGCTCGTTTCATGCAGCGGACAACTTCCCGGCACGCAAGGCAGTGAGCGATATCGATGTGCCGCTTGCAAGGGGGCTGGGCGACGATGGGTATCTGGCCGAGCTTGAGGCGCGGTTGCCGGATGCGCTGGCAAAAGCCCGCCCGGATCTGGTGCTGTACGACGCCGGCGTCGACGTGCATGCAGACGACCGGCTGGGGCATCTTGCGTTGACCGATAATGGCCTGCGTCGCCGCGATCAGGCAGTCGTGCAGACGGTCCGGGCCGCCGGTGTTCCCCTGGCCGCCGTGATTGGCGGTGGCTACGACCGTAATGTCGAGGCGCTCGCCGGCCGTCATGCGATTTTATTTGCGACGGCGGCAGGGTTTGTGCCGTCGTCTCCGGTATAATGGGGGGGTTACGGGCAGGCCAGATACCATCGATGACAACCTTGATCACCGCACGGATAGGACTTGGCGCCGCAGCAGCCCTGATGTTGGCCGCTGGGACCGCGCTCGCAGACGGCGCGCCACTCGACCAGGAGACCGGGATCCGTGCTGGCAGTGGAGCGCATTTTGACAACTTCGAGCTCTATTATCGGCGGGCGGCGCCGTGGATCGAGGCGCAGCTGGTTGACCCGTGGCTTCCTGAGGGCGTGCAGGCACGCTGGGATGTCACCCTTGGCTATTGGGATGGCCACGGCGGTGGCAATGCCTTTGCGGCCCTCGGGCCGGTGCTCGAGTTTGGCTGGAGCACTGACTGGCGCCTCAGCCTTGGCGTGCAGCCCACGCTGATCTCGGAGCATGACGGCAACGGCAGGGATCTCGGCGGACCCCTTCAGTTCACCAGCCATCTGGCCGTTACCTGGGCACCTCCGGGGGCGCTGGTGGTAGGACTACGCATCCAGCACACTTCCAACTCCCGGCTCTACGACAGCAACCCGGGGGTCGATATCGTTGCCGCCGAGGTGGGTTACGGGTTCTGAGGCCAGGCTGATCAGCCGCCAGTATAAAGCCAGCTGATCAGCACCGATATGGTCACTACGGCCGCCGCCGTGGAGACAAAAATGGCGGTGGAGATCTGCTCGGGCCGGCGCTCGTAGCGCTGTGCCAGCACATAGACATTGGCGGCAATGGGCAGGGCGGCCTGCAGAATGGCCACGCTTGCCCATACCGGCGGCAGGTCGAACACCCACAGCGCCATGCCGGCAACCAGCAGTGGGTGGACGATGAGCTTTAGCGCCACCAGGTAACCGGTCTCGACGGCACCCTCGCTCATGGGCCGCCCGGCAAGGGTTGCGCCGAGTGCAAACAACGCACAGGGGCCGGCCGCATCGGCCAGCAATCCGCCATAGCGCAGTACCGGCTCCGGCACGGGTGCACTGAGCAGGTTGAGCGTGACGCCGATAATCCCCGCTGTGACGATGGGGTTGCGGATAACACCACCGCCGATTTGCGCGATCAGTGCCATGTTGCGGCGCCCGCTGCCCAGATCCGCCTCGATGATGGCCGTCGCCAGTCCGAGCATAATGATCGTATCGCCCATGACGATCAGCACGGCGGGCAAGGCCGCCTCACTGCCATAGAGCAGGATCAGCAAGGGCAGGCCGATGAAGCCCACGTTTGAGAACACGCCCCCCAGCGCCTGAATGGCGGCATCTGCCGGGCGCAGGCGAAAGAGCCGTCGGCCCAGGATCAGCGCCGCAAAAAAAAGCGCAATACCTGGCAGGTAATAACTGGCCAGGAGCTCGAGTACAGCACCGGTGGCAGCGGGTGCCTCATAGGTCTTGATGAGCAGCAGGGCGGGGAGGGCAAAGTAGAAGACAAACGTATTCAGGCCCGCCACCGTGGTCTCGCCAAGCATGCGCCCGCGTGCCGCCAGGTAGCCGGTGAAGATCAGCGCAAAAAACGGCAGCGCGATGTTGATGACGGCCTGCATTGGGAATCCCCCGCCCAGAAACGGGCAATTCTAGACACTCCTCGGGCGTCCGGCGAGTCACGGTGGGATGCCGGCGATGAGCGGCGTATCATGCGCCCGGTGTCGCTCTCAGGAACCGGACCCTCCCATGCATCCAAGCCTCACTCCCACCCGCGTAATCGTTGCACTCGCGGTTGTCCTCGCTATCGGCCTGCTGTTGGCGCCGCCCGGCTGGCTGCCGAATGGCACGGCGCCGGCGAGCGCCATTGTCGTGATTACCATTGCGCTGCTCGCAACCGGTCTGATCGCCGAGTCGCTCACAGCCCTGGTCTTCTTTCTTGCCGCGATGTTGTTTGCGATTGCGCCGCCGGCGGTCGTCTTCTCGGGGTTTGGCTCCACGGCGTTCTGGATCATTTTTGGCGGGCTTATTCTGGGCATGGCCATTCGGCACACGGGCCTTGGCCAGCAGCTCGCCGGTGTTCTGCTCGCCCGCATGCCGGCGCGTTATGCGCTGGTGATTGCCGGGACAGTGATGCTGGGGCTTTTGTTTGCGTTTGTGATGCCCGGGGCAATGGGGCGTATGGTCCTGCTGGTGCCCATCGCCGTCGCCGTTGCGGATCGCCTGGGCTTTGGTGAGCATGCCAATGGTCGCATCGCGATCGTTCTTGCCGCGGTGTTCGGCACGCACATCGGTTCATTTGCCATCCTGCCCTCCAATACGCCCAATGTGGTCTGGGCGGGTGCCATGGAGTCGATCCACGGCCTGCAGATCGGCTACCTGGAGTATCTGTGGTGGCATTTTCCCGTGCTGGGGCTGGTGCGCTCGATGCTGTTGATCGGGTTGCTGCTGGTGCTCTTTCCCGACCGCCTTCCCGACTCTCGCGGATCAGCAGAGCCGCCCGGGCCCATGAGCGCCGATCAGCGCCTGACAGGCGTGGTGCTTTTGCTTGCACTGGGCCTTTGGGCCACCGATTTCCTGCATGGCGTGGGGCCGGCCTGGGTGGCGCTGGGTGCGGCGCTCTACTGCTTGTTGATGGGCCCGCGCCTGGTCCCGCAAAAGCCGTTTGCGGCTCTGGATATCGGGCCGCTCCTGCTGGTGGCGGGCGTATTGGGACTGGGTGCGGTGGTTGCGCATCTGGGCATTGGTGAGGCGGCGTTCACGCAGTTACTCCCGCACCTGCCCTTTGCCCCTGGCGCGGATGCCCTGAATTACGCCCTGATCAGCCTGGGTGGGGTGGGGCTTGCCGTGCTCACCACCATGCCCGGCGTGCCGGCGGTCGGGGTGCCGCTTGGTGAAACCCTGGCGGCGGCAACGGGCTGGTCACTCCAATCCAGCCTGGTCATTCTGGCTGCAGCGTATTCGACCTATCTGCTCCCGTATCAGGCGCCGCCCATTCTGATCGGTGCCCAGCTTGGACGCGTGCCCTGGGGCACGTTGCTGCGCTTTACCTTTGGCTTTGCCCTGTTGAGCATCGTGGTGGTCTACCCGCTGCACTATCTGTGGCTGCGGCTGATCGGTGTGCTCTAGAGAAAGGCGGGCTCGCCCCACGGGCCGGACGATGGCATCCTGATGGGTATGCCTACGAGTTGGTCCATGCAATCGCGACGGGTTGGCGTCCTCCTTTGCGACGATTTGCACGAGGAGCTCCGCACCCGCTGGTCGTCCTATCTATCGCTGTTCGAGGTGCTTGTGGCCGACGAGGCCGCGGACCTTGTGGCCGACGGCTACCGCGTCCACGCCGGCGAGTGGCCGGACGGGCCGCATAGCGCGGACGCCTGGCTGGTCACTGGCAGCCGTGCGAGCGTGCACGAGGGACTGGAATGGATCGAGCGTCTGCAGGCGCTGGTGCGTGATATTGATGATGCGCGCGTTCCCCTCGTGGGGGTGTGCTTTGGCCATCAGTTGATCCATGCCGCTTTGGGCGGG
Organism: uncultured Spiribacter sp.; assembly: GCA_913056145.1. Lineage (GTDB taxonomy): Bacteria > Pseudomonadota > Gammaproteobacteria > Nitrococcales > Nitrococcaceae > Spiribacter. The sequence goes on along the minus strand of CAJXMI010000022.1, from coordinate 21,034 downwards.
CGGACAGGCCGTTCGCAACATGGCTGGCATCTGGGCAGTTATCCGGTGGCCTGCGAGGCGGCGTTTGCCGGCCGCTCGGGTGGCGATGCGCTGCGGCTCTTTGCCGTGCATCAGGACCAGGTGCTGGAACCCGCTCCGGGTTTCGAGCGGCTCGCCACCAGCGACCACGTGCCCTGGTATGCGGGCTGGCGGGGATCGGTCTTTACCATCCAGGGTCATCCCGAGTTCGACCGCGAGTTTTTTACGGCACTCATGGGCCGGGTACGCCAGAAAGCCGGTGATGCGGCCGTCGACGCCGCGCTTGAGGGGCTGTCCGACCAGGATGACACGCCCGCCGTACAACACTTCATGCGCGACTGGCTCCGAGGGCACCGTCCCGCCCGGTTCCAGGGCTGATCGATCCGCGCTAGACGCCGCCTGGGCTTGAGCACCATCGCGAGCCCGGCCGTTTGGGCCCGGATCCGGTCGGATGCGTTCAGGTCTGCCGGCGGATATTGAGGGCCCGCTTGATATCGGCAAGGCGCAGCCGTGTCCTGCGCCCGCCCCTTAGCGCGACACCAACCGCAAGGACGTCGAGCAGGGCAAGGTGCGCCAGGCGCGAGAGCATTGGTGTGTAGATGTCGGTGTCTTCGTCCACATCGGCATGCAGGCTCACATTGGCGAGCCCTGCGAGCGGTGTCCCGGGTGCCGTGATGGCGATAATGGGGACACCCCGTCCGGCCGCGGTCTCGATACTGGCGAGCAGATCATGGCTGCGGCCGGTGTGTGAAATGGCGATGATGACCGCATCGGCCGGGATTACCGTTGCCGAGATCGCGTGGTTGTGCGGGTCGGTGTAGGCGGCTACGGGCATGCCGAGGCGGAAGAACTTGTGGTGGGCATCCTCGGCAACCAGCCCGGAGGCCCCGTGGCCGTAGAGCTCGATGCGACTTGCCTCGGCCAGCAGCGCAATAGCCGGTTCGAGCGCGGCGTAGTCCAGATGGTTGCGTGTCTGGATCAAGGTGGCGATCTGGCGATCCATCACTTTGGCCGCCAGGGCCTCGATGGGCTCATTGCCGATGGCGGTCATGGCAACGCGAGGGCTTTCGCTGGCGAGACTGCGCGTCAGGGCGAGCTTGAAGGCCTGTACGCCGCGATAGCCAAGCCGCTGGCAGAATCGCACGACAGTGGGCTCGCTCACGCCGGCCTGATCCGCCAACCGGGCAATGGATTGATTGATCACCGTATGCGGTTGCGCAAGGATGCGCTCGGCGACCTTGCGCTCGGAGGGCGAAAGGCTGTCGAGGGCCCCGTCGATGCGGTTGAGCAGTGGAGTACTCGCAGGCGTGGTGTCGACGGCTTCGGATTCGGCCACCTTGCGCGTCATGCACGGGCCTCCAGATAGCGGGCCAGACCGAGCAGCGCCGGTGAGGCATGGCGGATCTGATACACGGAGACGCGGGCCAGATAGCCCTCGAACCGGCCCTTGGCCGTGAAGCGCTGCCGGAAGCGCTCGGGCTCGAACGCGCTGCCGAGCGCTGGAATAAGGCCGCCGCCAATGTAGACGCCGCCACGCGCTCCGGTGGCCAGTGCCAGGTCCCCCGCGGCGCTGGCAATGGCCTGCAGCAGAATGGTAACGGCCTCGCCGCAAACCGGATCGCCGGCAGCGGCAGCTGCGCCGATCGCCTGCGCATCGCGTTTTGCCGAGGGCTTTCCATCAATGGCAAGAAGGGCGTCGTGAATGGCCTCGAGGCCGATGCCGGAGGCCATGCGCTCTGCGCTGCAGTGGCCAAAGCGAGCCTGGATCGCCAGCACCACTTCGGCCTCACGCCGGTTGCCGGGGCCAAAACTCATATGCCCGCCCTCGGTCGGGAAGATCTGCCAGCCGGCGGGCGTCGGCACGACCAGCGAACTGCCAAGCCCCGTACCCGGCCCGAGTGCCAGCCTTGGTGCGTCGGGCGACGAGGTGCCGGATTGAATGCAGGCCAGGTCCTCGCCTGTCAGGGCCGGAATCGCCCAGCCTTGCGCCACCCAGTCATTGACCACCTCCAGCCGATCGAGATGGAGCGCCGCCCGGGCGTCTGCAATTGAAAATGACCAGCCGGCGTTAATCAGATGAATGCAGTCACTGCCGGTCGGGCTTGCGATGGCCAGCAACGCCTCTCGCGGCCGCGGCCCGTCAAGATCGGCCAAGGCGGCCTGGATAAGCGGCTCGAGACCGTCAAAACGTCGGGTCGCAAGAGTGACAAGCGGTCGCGGTGTATTCGAGCCGACGGGCACCAGTGCAAAGCGGGCATTGGTGCCCCCGATATCGGCGACCAGCCGGGGTGGGGTGTCAGGGTGACCAGTAGACATGGACGGGTACCCGGCGCTGCTGCAGGAGCGCCACAACGGGATATTGATGGGGATCGCCACTGGCAACGGCTGCCTGCAGCACGTCCCATTTCCCGGGGCCGTTGACATGCAGGGCCATCCAGCGGCTCTCGAGCAGGGTTGCCAGCGTCAGGGTAAGGCGGGCGCGTGGTTCGTCAGGGGCTGTGGTCGTCGCACAGCGTGCCTCGGTGCCAGTCTCGAGGGCACGCCCGAGTGCCGGGTCGCCCGGAAACATCGAGGCGATGTGGCCATCCGTGCCCATCCCGAGAAGGACAGCGTCAAATGGCCTTGGGAGCATGCCAAGGGCCGCGCCACAGGCCGCCTCGTCGGCCCGCTCGCCAATCCCCTCGCGATGCAGGCCGTGAAAATGCGCGTCACCCGCGTTGTCTCTCAGCAGGTGCTCGCGAACCAGCCGGGCATTGCTGCTGGGGCTGTCGGCCGGCACCCGTCGCTCATCGGTGAGGCTGATATAGACCTGTCCCCAGGGGAGCGCCCGAGTTCTGAGCGCCTCGAACACCGGAATGGGCGTGCGCCCCCCCGGCACCAGCAGGCTCGCGCGCCCACGAGCGCGAGCGGCAAACCTGATGACCTCGGCCACGCGGTCGGCCAGTGCCTCCGCCGCCTGAGTCGTGCTGGCAAAGCGCTGCGCAGCGTCAAGGGTGTGTGACGCGCCCATCAGCTCTCCTCATGCCAGCTGGCATCTTCGCGCCCGAGCAGGGCGCTGGACGCGGCGGGCCCCCAGGTGCCGGCCGTGTAGGGCTTTGGCGGGTCGCCCGCCTCACGCCAGGCCTGCAGGATGGGCTCAATCCAGTCCCAGGCCGCGTAGAGTTCATCGCGGCGCATGAACAGCGTCAGCCGGCCCCGTAGCACGTCCATCAGCAGTCGCTCATAGGCGTCGGCCTGATGCTGCTGGAAGGCCTCGGCAAAATCGAGATTGAGCGCAACGGGACGCAACTCCATCCGGTCGCCGGGGCTTTTGGCCATCATGTGCAGGCGCACGCCCTCGTCGGGCTGGAGCTTGATGACAAGGCGGTTGGGCTGTCCCGCACCGTAGGTGACATGAAATATCGAGTGGGGCACATCGCGAAAGTTGATGATGATCTCAGCGGCGCGCTCCTGCAGACGCTTGCCGGTGCGCAGGTAAAATGGCACCCCGGCCCAGCGCCAGTTGGCGAGCTCGGTGCGCAGGGCGACAAAGGTCTCGGTAGGGCTGTTGGTGGCGACGCCGTCCTCGTCCAGATAACCGGAGACCGGTTGGCCTGCGATGGCGCCGGCGCGGTACTGGCCACGTACGGTGTTGCGCAGGGCATCCTTGCCCTCGAGCCGGGTCAGGGCGCGCAGCACCTTGAGTTTTTCATCGCGCACGGCGCCGGCCTCAAGGCTTGTTGGGGGCTCCATGGCGATGATGCAGAGGAGCTGTAGCAGGTGGTTCTGGACCATGTCACGCAGCGCGCCGGTGCGGTCATAAAAGCCCGCCCGGCCCGTCACCCCGACCTGCTCGGCCACGCTGATCTGAACATCACGCACCCAGTCGCGGCGCCAGAGCGGTTCGAAGAGCATATTCCCGAATCGGAGCGCCATGAGGTTCTGAACGGTCTCTTTGCCCAGATAGTGATCGATTCGGTAGATGGCATCCTCGGCAAAAATGGCGCCGATGCGCTCGCTGATGGCCTGAGCCGATGCCAGGTCGTGACCCAGCGGCTTTTCGAGCACCACGCGGGCGCGCCCGCTCACCAGCCCGTGGCCCTGCAGATGCTCACAGATCTGCACGAAATGCGCCGGTGCCACGGCCAGATAGAACACGCGCACACGCTCCTCGCCACCGGCGAGACTGGCTGCAAGCGCATCGAACCCGCGCGGAGCCTCCGCATCCACCGAGGCAAAGCCCAGGCGGGCGGCAAATGCCTCCCATTCGCTGGTGCTGAATTCATCGCTGTCCAGACGCTGGGCCAGGTTGTCATGGACCTGCTCAAGGAAGGCCTCGCGGGTCATTTCGCGGCGGGCCGTGGCAATGATACGCCCGTCCTCGCCCAGCTGGCCCGCGCGATGGCGCCGGTACAGCGCCGGGAGCAACTTGCGCATCGACAGGTCACCCGTGGCCCCGAATAGAATCAGATCAAACGGCTCGACAGTCTCCACCGTTCCTCCACCATTACCCGTCGCCGGTTGGCTGTAATAAAACTACATCCATTCTACCGATATTCGGCACCGCGCCAAAGCGCTTTCTGTCGCTAACGCCCGGATGGCTGTAGTAAACTTTCACTGAATGGACACACTGCCGGGTTTCACGGAGGTATCGATGGCAGGCATGAACACCGAGGTCAGCCGCGTCACGCGCGCAATCTCAGAGCGCAGCCACGACTCGCGCAGGCGCTATCTGGCACGGCTGGAGGCCGCGGCCGCAGACGGGCCGATGCGCGGTAGCCTCTCCTGTACCAATCTGGCCCATGCCTTTGCCGCCGCGCCGGATGGCGACAAATCGCGGCTGAAGGCCCTGCAGCGGCCCAATGTCGGTATCGTCTCGGCCTACAACGACATGCTCTCCGCCCATCAGCCGCTTGAGCGCTTCCCGGCGCTGCTCAAGCAGGCGGTGCGCGATGCGGGCGGCACAGCGCAGTTTGCCGGCGGCGTGCCCGCCATGTGTGATGGCGTGACGCAAGGCCAGCCCGGCATGGAGCTCTCGCTGTTCAGTCGCGATGTGATTGCCATGGCCACGGGCGTTGCGCTCTCCCACAACACCTTTGACGCCGGCATGTGCCTGGGCGTGTGCGACAAGATCGTGCCGGGGCTTTTGATCGGGGCCCTGCACTTCGGGCATCTGCCCTTTATCTTCGTGCCCGCGGGTCCCATGACCACGGGGATGGCCAATGATGAAAAGGCCCGCATCCGCGGGCTCTATGCCGAGGGCAAGGTGGGCCGGGATGCGCTGCTCGAATCGGAGTCGCGCTCCTACCACGGCCCTGGCACCTGTACCTTTTATGGCACGGCCAACAGCAACCAGATGCTGATGGAGGTGATGGGCCTGCATCTGCCAGGGGCGGCGTTCGTCAACCCGAACACGCCACTGCGCGACGCGCTGACCATCCGGGCGGGGCAGCGCATCACCGAGATCATGGCGCATACCGATGCCTGGACTCCCGTGGGCCGAGTCATTGATGAGCGCGCCATTGTGAACGGCATTGTCGGGCTGTTGGCCACCGGCGGATCCACCAATCACACCATTCATTTGATTGCCATCGCCCGTGCGGCCGGGCTGCAGGTCACCTGGGACGATTTTGATGCGCTCTCCGCGGTGGTGCCGCTGGTCAGCCGCATCTACCCCAATGGCCAGGCCGATGTGAACCATTTTCACGCCGCGGGCGGGATGGGGTTTCTGGTGCGCGAGCTCCTGGACGCGGGCCTGCTGCATGAGGACGTCACCACGGTGGCCGGCGAGGGGTTGCGGGCCTACAGCCGCGAGCCGGTCCTTGCCGCCGGTGGGGTGAGCTGGCAGGACGCGCCCACGGTTTCGGCGGACGATACCGTGCTGCGACCCGTTGCAACGCCGTTTGCCGAGGATGGCGGGTTGCGCGTGCTGGATGGGAACATTGGGCGGGCCGTGATCAAGGTCTCGGCGGTCAAGCCCGAGCACCGAGTGGTCGAGGCCCCGGCGCGGGTGTTTACCGATCAGCAGGATGTGCTGGCAGCCTTCCGGGCGGGTGAGCTCGAGGGCGATTTTGTCTGCGTGGTGCGCGGACAGGGACCGCGTGCCAATGGCATGCCCGAGCTGCACAAGCTGACGCCGGAGCTGGGAGTGCTGCAGTCGCGGGGACAGCGGGTAGCGCTGGTTACCGACGGGCGTATGTCGGGTGCCTCCGGCAAGGTCCCCGCGGCCATCCACCTGACGCCCGAGTGGGCGGCCGGTGGTGACATCGGGCGGATTCGCAACGGCGATGTGATTCGGGTGGATGCCGAGCGCGGCGAGTTGCGCGCCCGTGTTCCAGCTGATGAGTGGGCGCAGCGCCGTGTCGAGCCACCCCGCACCGAGCCCCAGCACGGGATGGGGCGCGAGATGTTCAGCAATTTCCGGCAGATGGCGAGCAGTGCCGAGACCGGTGCGGTCACTTTTGCGGGTGGCGTTGCGGATACAGAGCAGGTGGAGGCTCAGCGTTGATGTCTCAGGGGATACTTTCAATGGGGTTTGTGTTGGGCCGGGCGCCGGTAATCCCGGTGCTGGCCATCGACGACCCGGCAACCGCGGTCCCGCTGGCGCGCGCTCTGGTCAATGGCGGTCTGCCCGTACTCGAGATCACGCTGCGCACCCCGCAGGCGTTGGCGGCCGTTGAGGCCATCGCGCGGGCGGTGCCGGAGGCGCTGCCGGGAGTCGGGACCTACACGCAGGCAGCCGACGCCGCGCGGGCCCGCGATGCCGGAGCGCGCTTTCTGGTGAGCCCCGGGACAACGCAGGCCGTTATGGAAGCGGCGGCGGCGGTTGATCTGCCGCTGCTCCCCGGAGTTGCGACGGCGTCCGAGGTGATGCGGGCGCTCGCGGCGGGGCTGACGCATCTGAAATTCTTTCCGGCCGAGGCGAACGGCGGGACGGCTGCCTTGCGCGCGCTGCACGGGCCATTCGCCGAGGCCCGGTTCTGTCCCACCGGGGGGATCCGTCCCGACAATTACCTTGACTACCTGGGGCTGCCCAATGTGCTCTGCGTGGGCGGTACCTGGCTGGCACCGGAGGATGCAGTGGCCGCGCGTGACTGGGCGCGCATCCGGGCCTTGGCCGCGCAGGTCTCGGGCCGGCGTCTGCCGCCCGCCGCGAGCGTCGGCGACGCGCCGCCGCAGGCCGACGCCGCCTGGTACTCGGTGGCGGGCGAGGAAGACCCCGGCAGCGCGGATGAGGACCTTCGCTGACAAGTTTTCCAGTTTAAAATGTACCAAAGCGGTCCTGTTTCGGTTATACTCTCCAGCCATGATCAGGTTGAACCGCGAAACCGACTACGGCATCGGGATTCTGACGCTGATGGCGCGGGATCCGGAGGGGCGCTTTAACGCCGCCTCGCTGGCCGAGACGCGCGGCCTGCCACAGCCGATCGTCAGCAAGATCCTCAAGCATCTTGCGCGCGGCGGGGTGCTGGTTTCTTTTCGCGGTGCCAAGGGTGGTTACGGGCTCGCACGGCGACCCGAGGCCATCAGCATTGCCGAGATCATCACCGTACTGGAGGGCCCGATTGCCCTTACCGACTGCATCGAGGACGGGCAGGATGCCTGCCAGTACGGCGACAACTGTCACATCAGCGGGGTCTGGAACCACATCAACAGCGTGGTGCTCCAGGCCCTGTCCGATATCACTCTGGCCGAGATGACGGCGGCGGATGACGCCGGCATTGATGGCCACGTTCACACGCTGGAATTTACCGGAGTGCGTCATGTCCGCTAGCACAGAGACAATCGAGCGTTTTACCGAGAAGGGCTACGAGGCCGGGTTTGTCACCAACATCGAGGAGGATCGGGTCGAGCCCGGACTCAACGAGGATGTCATTCGCTTTATCTCGGCCAAGAAAAACGAGCCGGAGTGGCTCCTTGAGTGGCGGCTGGAGGCCTATCGGAACTGGCTGAACATGCCCGAGCCCGATTGGCAGTACGTCCACTACGACCCGATCGACTTTCAGTCCATTTCCTACTACGCCGCTCCCAAGCGTGACGAGGATCGGCCGCAGAGCCTGGACGACATCGACCCGGAAATCCGCGAGACCTACAACAAGCTCGGTATTCCGCTCCATGAGCAGGAAATGCTGGCGGGTGTCGCGGTCGACGCCGTTTTCGACTCGGTGTCGGTGGCGACCTCGTACAAGGATCGGCTGGCCGAGCAGGGCATCGTGTTCTGCTCGATGTCGGAGGCGGTCCAGGAGCATCCCGAGCTGGTGCGCAAGTACCTGGGGACCGTAATCCCGCAAAACGACAACTACTTTGCGGCGCTCAACTCCGCGGTGTTCACCGACGGCTCGTTCGTCTACATCCCCAAGGGGGTGCGCTGTCCGATGGAGCTGTCCACCTACTTCCGCATCAATGCGGCCAATACCGGGCAGTTCGAGCGCACGCTGATCATTGCCGAGGACAGCAGCTACGTGTCGTACCTCGAGGGCTGCACGGCGCCGATGCGCGACGAAAATCAGCTGCACGCCGCCGTGGTTGAGCTGGTGGCACTGGACAATGCCGAGATCAAGTACTCGACCGTCCAGAACTGGTACCCCGGCGATGCCCAGGGTAAAGGCGGGATCTATAACTTTGTCACCAAGCGCGGGCTTGCCGCCGGGGACAACTCCAAGATCTCCTGGACCCAGGTTGAGACCGGCTCGGCGATCACCTGGAAGTACCCCAGCGTGGTCATGCGTGGTGACAACTCCGTGGGCGAGTTCTACAGCGTCGCGGTAACCCGTCTGCGCCAGCAGGCCGACACCGGCACCAAGATGATCCATCTGGGCAAGAACACGCGCAGCACCATCGTCTCGAAGGGCATTTCCGCCCAGGAGGGCCAGCAGGTGTATCGCGGTCTGGTCCGGATTGCGCCAACGGCCGAGAACGCGCGCAACTACTCGCAGTGCGACTCGATGCTGATGGGATCGGAGTGCGGAGCGCACACCTTCCCGTATCTCGATGTCAACAACACTACAGCGCAGCTCGAGCACGAGGCGACCACCTCCAAGATCGGCGAGGATCAGATCCTCTACTGCCTGTCGCGCGGCATTGCCGAAGAAGACGCGGTATCGCTGATCGTCAATGGCTTTTGCAAGGAGGTCTTCCGCGAGCTGCCCATGGAGTTTGCGGTCGAGGCGCAGAAGCTGCTTGAAATCACGCTGGAGGACTCCGTCGGCTAGACCGCAGGAGCTGGCCGCGAGCCACAGCATGGGCGCCGGCATGACCGGCGCCCACCCGTACAACCGTTAATGATTTGATTCAGGAGTCAGACATGGCACTGCTCGAAATCCGCAACCTGCACGTCAACGTGGAGGGTGCCGAAATCCTCAAGGGCCTCGACCTCACCATCGAGCCCGGCAAGGTCCACGCCATCATGGGCCCCAACGGCGGGGGCAAAAGCACCCTCGCCAAGGCACTGGTGGGCGATGATGCCTATGAGATCACCCAGGGGGAGGTCCTTTTCAACGGCCAGGATCTGCTCGAGATGGATCCCGAGGAGCGTGCTCGTGAGGGTGTGTTCCTGGGCTTTCAATACCCCGTCGAGATCCCCGGTGTCTCCAATACCTACTTCCTCAAGGCCGCGGTCAATGCGATTCGCAAGCACCACGGTCAGGATGAGATCGACGCCATGGAGTTCCTCGAGCTGGTGCGTGAGCGCGCCCGGCGGGTCAAGCTCGACGAGGGCCTCTTGCAGCGGCCGGTCAACGAGGGCTTCTCCGGCGGCGAGAAAAAACGCAATGAAATCTTCCACATGTCGGTTCTCGAGCCCAGCCTCGGGATCCTCGACGAGACCGACTCGGGCCTTGACATTGATGCCCTGCGTACGGTCTCCGAGGGCGTTAATGCGATGCGGGCGGATGACCGCTCCTTCCTGGTGATTACCCACTATCAGCGTCTGCTCGACTACATTGTCCCGGACGTGGTGCATGTCCTCATGGACGGCCGAATCGTGAAGACCGGCGGCAAGGAGCTCGCGCACGAGCTCGAGCGCCAGGGCTACGAAGGGTTCGAGGACAACGCGGCCTGACACGGGAGGAATCGTATCCATGCAAGCTGTTGCCAATGAAAAAAGCGGCTACCTCGAGGCCTTCGAGGCAGCCACACCCGCGGGCCCCGACTGGCTGAAGGCGCTCCACGAGCAGGGCATTCGGGCCTTCGAGGCGCGGGGATTTCCGGGGTCCAGGGAAGAGGCCTGGCGCAAGACCAATCTGCGGGCGGTCACCGGGACGGTCTTCCCGGTTGCCGACTCGCAGGGAGCCGCCCCCCGTGAGCTGGTCGAGCGCCTGGGCGATCTGGGCGAATGCCATCGGCTGGTGTTTGTGGACGGCCGTTTCGCCGCCGATCTCTCGGATATCTCCGACCTGGCCACGGGGCTCACCGTCACGCCCTTCAGCCAGTACTCCGAGAGTGCTCCGGAGCGCCTTGTCAAGGGACTTGGCAGCCGGACCGACATCGACTGGCATCCGTTCGCGGCCCTCAACACCGCGTTCTTCGCAGATGGGGCTTACGTGCATGTCGCACGTGGGTCGCTTGTCGAGAAGCCCATCGCGATCACCCACGTCATCACGGCCGAGGCCGACCAGCAGGCGGTGTATCCTCGCGTGTTGGTCGAGGCGGAAGATGGCGCGGAGGTGCGCGTCATTGAGCGCTTCATTGGCGATCCTCAGACCGGTGCGCTGGTGTGCCCGGTCAGTGAGCTTTTCGCCGGGCAGAACACCATCCTTGACTACAGCCGGCTTCAGGAAGACGGCGTTGCCACGATGAACCTGGGCACGGTCAACCTGTCCGCCAATCGCGATGCCTCCCTTCGCGGTGCATTCGTGGGTGATGGCGGGCGGCTTGCACGGCTCGATCTGGTGGCCGATCTGGAAGGCGAGGGCGGTGAGATTGACTGCAATGGCATCTACCTCACCGAGGGCCGGCAGTTCACCGATTTTCACACCTGGTTCAACCACCGGGTGCCCAATTGCTACAGCCGCCAGCGCTTCAAGGGCATCCTGCAGGGGCGCTCCGAGACCGTATTCGACGGGCTGGTGAAGGTCTTTGAGGGCGCCCAGAAGACAGACGCCGTCCAGGAGAACCGCAATCTGGTGCTTGGCAAGCGCGCCCTGGCGCATTCCAACCCGCGGCTCGAGATCTTTGCCGATGATGTGAAATGCACCCATGGCTCGACGGTGGGCGAGCTGGATGAGGCGGCGTTCTTTTATCTGCGCACGCGTGGCATCGATGCCGAGGGCGCCCAGGGCATGCTCACGCTCGCCTTTGCCGGCGAAATCGTTGACATGTTCCGGGTGAGCGGCGTGCGCGACCACGTCCGGCGGGTGCTGATGCGCCGGCTGGCAGTCGAGGACGATGACATTGGGGATATTCTTTGAGTGTCAGTGCCAATGATGCGCGAGTGATGGGGGGCGGCCTTGATGTCGCCCGGCTGCGCGCCGATTTTCCGGTGTTGCAGCAGCCCATGAATGGCAAGCGGCTTGCGTTTCTGGACAGTGCCGCCAGTTCGCAGAAGCCGCAGGCCGTTATTGATGCCGAGCGCGATTGTTACGAGCGCTATTACGCCAACATCCATCGCGGTGTCTATCAGCTCTCGCAGCAGTCAACGCAGGCCTACGAGGCGGTGCGCGGCGTCGTGCAGCGCTTTCTCAACGCCGCTGACGAACGGGAAGTCGTTTTCGTGCGCGGGGCCACCGAGGCGATCAATCTGGTGGCACAGTCGTTCGTCCGGCCCCTGCTCGAGCCGGGCGACGAGATCCTCATCACCGGCATGGAGCATCATGCCAACATTGTGCCCTGGCAGCTCGTCGCCGAAGCCACCGGCGCCCGGCTGGTGGTGGCACCGGTGCTCGATGACGGCCAGCTCGACATGGCCGGGCTGCGTGAGCGCATCAGCGCGCGGACGCGGTTTATCAGCGTGGTGCATGTCTCGAATACCCTCGGCACGATCAACCCCGTCGATGAGGTGATTGCCGCGGCGCGCGAACGGGATATTCCGGTGTTAGTGGACGGCGCGCAATCCGCCCCGCACATGCCGGTCGACGTGCAGGCGCTGGGTGCCGACTTCTATGTGTTCTCGGCGCATAAAACCTACGGGCCCAGTGGCGCCGGTGTCCTCTGGGGTCGTCTGGACCGGCTGGAGGGCATGCCCCCCTGGCAGGGCGGCGGCGACATGATTCGCACCGTCACCTTCGAGAAAACGGAATACGCCGAGCCGCCGCAGCGTTTCGAGGCGGGCACGCCCAACATCGCTGGCGTCATTGCAATGGGGGCGGGGCTTGAGTACATGCTGGCCGTTGGCCGGGAGCATATCCTGGCTCACGAGCAGGCGCTGCTGGCCTATGCCAATGAGCGACTGGCCGGGATAGACGGGTTTCGGGTGATTGGTACCGCGCCCGACAAGGCGGGTGTGATCTCGTTTGTCATGGCCGATGCCCATCCGCATGACATCGGGACCATCCTTGACATGGAGGGTGTCGCGGTTCGCGCCGGTCATCACTGCACGCAGCCACTGATGCAGCGCTTCGACGTGCCGGCAACGGTGCGGGCATCATTCGGGCTCTACAACGACACCACGGACGTGGACCAACTGGTCGATGGTCTGCACCGTGTGAAGCGCTTTTTTGCTTGACCATGTCCGACCCGAGCGAGCTCTATCAGGCGGTTATCCTCGATCACAACAAGCAGCCGAGAAATTTCCGCGCGATCGAGCCGCATACGCATGATGCCGATGGCCATAATCCGCTCTGCGGCGATCAGCTGCATCTCGAGCTCCGGCTCGATCCGGCGGGGTGTATTGAAGACATCGGTTTTACCGGGGAGGGCTGCGCGATCTCGACCGCGTCGGCCTCGATCATGACCGAGATGCTCAAAGGGCAGTCACTCGAGACCGCTCGCGCGCTGTTTGAGCGGTTTCACCATTTGCTCACACACCCGGATGCCGAGCTTGACCCCGAGCTCGGAAAGCTGGCGGTGCTGGCTGGCGTGCGCGACTATCCCATGCGCGTTAAATGCGCCACGCTCGCGTGGCATACCCTGCAGGCGGCCCTCGATGAGCAGGGCAGCGTGTCGACGGAGTAGGCAGAATGGAAGCGCGTTCCGATCTCGACACCCTGCGATCCGAAATCGTCACCGCCCTGCGCGGTGTCTATGACCCCGAGATCCCGGTGGATATCTACGAACTGGGCCTGATCTACGGGATCGAGGTAGATACCGACGGATTTGTCGACGTCACCATGACGCTAACCTCACCGGCCTGCCCGGTAGCCGGGCAGATGCCCATTCTGGTCAAGGCGGCGGTGGAGCAGGTCGCGGGCGTGCAGGCCGCCGAAGTCGAGCTGACCTGGGATCCGCCATGGACCCAGGAGCGGATGTCAGAGCGGGCCCGCCTGCAGCTCGGGTTCATGTGAGCCTGTCCCGGCATGGGGCTGGAAGGGGCCGAGATCCACGTCCGTCCCCGCCGCGCGCATCCTCTCGAAGAAGGCCGGCACCTGGCCCGTCGGTCGGTGCCCCCCCGCCTGAAAGACAAAAAGATCATTCAGCAGTATCCGATCTCCCTCCATGCCATCGACCTCGGTGATCGCGGTGATCCGTCGGCTGCCGTCCCCAAAGCGCGTCAGCTGTACGACGATGTCGAGTGCGGCGCTGATCTGCTCGCGAATAGCGCGCACGGGTAGCTCAAAGCCCGCCATTAACGTCATGACCTCAAGGCGGGCCACGGCATCGCGTGGTGAATTGGCGTGGGCGGTTGTGAGCGAGCCGTCATGGCCGGTGTTCATGGCCTGAAGCATATCGAGCGCCTCGCCGCCGCGGCACTCCCCCACAAGGATACGATCCGGGCGCATGCGAAGGGCGTTGCGAACCAGCTCCCGAATCGGGATGGCGCCACTGCCTTCGATATTGGCCGGGCGCGACTCGAGCGCCACCACGTGGCTTTGTTGCAGGCGCAATTCGGCCGAGTCCTCGATGGTGATGATGCGCTCACCCTCGGCGATGTGCGCGGAAAGGGCATTGAGTACCGTTGTCTTGCCGGTGCCGGTACCCCCGGATATCAGGATATTGCGCCGCTGCTCGATACAGACCCGGAGAAACCGCGCCATTTCCTCGCTGAGTGCGCCGTAGCCGACCAGGTCGTCGAGTGATAGATGGTGTTCGGGAAAGCGCCGGATCGTGAGCGCGGCGCCGTTGAGTGCCAGCGGGGGAATGATGGCATTGACCCGGGAGCCATCCGGCAGCCTTGCATCCACCAGTGGCGAGCCCTCGTCCAGCCGTCGGCCGAGCGGGGAGACGATTCGCTCCAGAATGCCGGAGAGCGAGGCGGCCGAGCTGAAACGAAGCCCCGTCAGCTCAAGCCGGCCACCGCGCTCTACGTAGATCTGCGCCGGGCCGTTCACCATGATCTCGCTGACGGCGGCATCGTCCATGAGCCGCTCAATCGGGCCCAATCCAACCGTCTCGGCCACTACCGTGCGGACCGCCTCCTCGCGGGGCACCTCGGCGGGCAGTTGCAATACCCCCTCTTCGAGCAGGCTCCAGGCAGCGGCCTTGGCCTCCTCGCGAAGCCGATCGGTGGAGAGCGTCTCGAGAACATCCCGCCGATAGAGATCGAGGCGCTGACTGATCGCCTCCTGAAATTCCCGCGCCAGCTCGGCCCCGATGGCAGGGGCCTCTGATATGGCGGGAGGTGGCGCCGGCGATGGCATCGGTGCTGGCTCTGGCGATGCCACCGGCGCAGGCAGCGGAGCGTGGTGGGATGCCGCGGGGGCGTCGGCGGGTGATGCGGGATCGGGTGCGGATGTCTGGCTACTCGCTTCGACCCGGATTGAGGCATCGCCAAGCTCAATGCAGTCGCCCACCCCGAGTGGGCCCGCCTCGCGAACGCGCTCGCCGTTTACCACCAGACGCTGACGGCTACCCAGTACCCGGATCCAGGCCGTTTCTCCCGCGAGATTAAGCTCGGCATGGCGGCGGGCGACCCCGGCGGCGTTGAGGCGGATATCGCAATGGCGACCACGGCCGATCACCTGGCGGCTGCGATCCGGGAGGGGGTGGATCGCGGTGCCTTCATTGCTCGAGACAATCAGCTGCTTTGCGCTCATTTGGGGGGAAGCTCCAGTGGCAGGCGTCGGGATGGGGTGTGGAGGTGGCCGGCGCTCGGCATCGCGGGGCTGGCCTTGACCGGGTCAACGGCTTGGGTGGGGCGTTGCTTCAGCGCGAGCGCGCCGTCCTCGCGGGGGCGGGCGTCACCAAGGTAGGGGGTAATCAGTACCACCAGCTCGGTCTCATCCCGCTGAAAGCGCCGGGAGCGAAACAGCTCGCCGAGCACCGGCAGGTCGCCCAGGCCCGGCACGCTGCTCACCGCCTCGGATTCCTCGCCGTCGATCAGGCCGGCAATGAGGAGGGTCTGCCCGCTCTGCGCACTCATCTCGGTGCTGGCGTTTCGCACCGAAAAGCCGGGGATCCCCAAGACGCTCACCGACTCGTCGATATCGCTTACCTCGACATCGACGCGGGTGCGGATGCGCTCATCGGCCGTTATCACTGGCTCCACCTCCAGCAGGATGCCGTAGTCGCGGAAGGTGACGGTCGTGTTGCCATCCTCGCCCTGAACCGGGACGGGCAGCTCGCCGCCCGCCTGGAAGCGGGCGCTGGATCCACTCAATGTCGAGAGCATGGGCTCGGCAATGACGCGTGCCTCACCGGACTCGCCAAGCAGGTCGATCATGGCGCTCAGATTCAGTCCAACGCCGAAATAGCCGTTTGCCTGGCCGATATCGAGCGGGAGCTGATCGTTGGGCAGGAAGTCGCCCAGGTTGCCGCGAAAAACATCGTTCGTCGTCAGATCCGAGGCCCAGGCAAAGGTAACGCCGGGGGAGCGGCTGCTCCAGTCAACGCCAATCTGGCTCAGTGTGGATTTGCTCAGTTCGACAAAGCGGGCCTGCAGGCGCACCGTCGCGGCGACGGGCTCGGCGCGGCGGTTGGTGAAGTTGCGGACATCCGGGTAAGTCGCGGTCAACCGCTGGAGTTGGTTGGCATCATCCGGGCTTGCGGGCGTGCCGCTCAGGATGAATTCGCCCTCGACCTCGGTGAGCGCCACCCCATCGATCATCGCAACGATATGCCGTACCGACGCCGTGCGGGTGTTGCCCGCGGCCGCTGTCACGACGATCGGGTAGAGCGCGCGCTGCCCGCCATTGCGCCACACCCTGAGATCGGTTCTGCCAGGGTTGCGGCCGAAGATCAAAATCTCGCCGGTTTCCTCGATGACCTCGACCTCGGCGATATCGCCGCTGGCAACGGCAACGCGCTCGACGGGTGCGGCGTTGATCAGCGCTGATTGTCCGGTCTCGAGCCTGACAGGATCCTCGCTCGCGCTTGCCTCGGGCGCCGCGAGGATAGCTGTCAGCAGAGTGGTGAGCGCCATACCAAACCAGAGCAGGCGTTTCATAAACGGCCTCCAATAATGAGTTCCACGGCATCGACAGCGGTTTCGCGCTCGCGTCCGGTGATGGCGTCGGCATCCACGAGGAAGTCGGGCAGGGCCGCGTCATCGTCATCGCCCCGCAGCACCAGTCGGATATCGCCCATGGCCCGTGCCTGGGTGATCCTTGCGGCCTCAACGGGCGAAACGGCCAGGGTGATGTCGCGATAGGTGCGCTCGGGCCCACCGGCATCCCCCTGGCGGCGGGCCGCAAACCGTCCGCCCGTTGCGATGATGGGGATATCGGCGAGGAGCGGGATGGTGCGCTGCGCGCCCTCGGCACGATAGGTCAGCAGCAAGTCGACCCGATCCGCCGGGTTGAGCAGGCCCGCCATCGCCGACACGCCCGAGACCGGCAGCGTCAGGGCCCGGTCACCGGCCCGCACCAGTTCGGCAAGCCGAGTGGTTTCGTCGCGGCGTAGCTGTACCGGCAGAATGGGCTCGCCTGCGCCCACGGCGGTCTTCAGGCGGGCACCGGCATACTCGGTCCAACCGCGCTCCGTGATGGCATCGGCATGGAGATAGGTAATGGGCACATTGCGCAGCGCAACCCGGTTACCGTCAATGCGGGCGCCGGCCGGGAGGTCCTGGTTGGCGACCAGCACCGCGCGGGTCGCGTGGTCGGCACGCAGCGACGACTCGATTGCCGCGGCCCGTTGGGCCAGGTGGCGGTCGGCAAGCAGCGTGCCGGACACGCCGGCGGCTGCCGCCCCGAGTAATAACAGGATGCCTCGAGTGATGGGTTGCATGATCCAGCCTTCCCTGTCAGATCGGTAGCGCGAAGGTCCAGAGCAGACGTTGTTCGCGCATATCGAGATAGTCGATGACCAGATCCGCGCCCTGCCAGACCGCAATCAGGCCGGCGAGGACCGCAAGATATTCGCTGGTGCTCATGTCACTCGGCCCATGGCTGCTTTTGCGAGAAGAGGAGCATGGCCGTGCCGTCGTCGGCATGAATCGTGAGGAATTGCTGCATCGACTCAAGCCGAACCGCGGCTGCCTGTGGCGGCAGCACGGGGCTGATGACCGTGTCTTCGGCAGCGGGCTCCCAGCCCTGCCCGACAAACCAGTTCTCCAGTTGTGCCAGGGCCGTAACCGGATCGAGGGAGGTCTGCAGGATGACCTGCCGGCCAAACTCGTCTTTCGCGTCATGGGTTGGCTCGAACCCGGAGATCGCCAGATCGGGCGCGATGACGGGCTGCTCGCCCTCGCGCGGCTGCAGCATGATGGACAGTTGCACTGCGCTGCCGCCCGCATCGGCAATAGCGGTCACCGAGCGGTTGTGGGCCTTTTCGGACAGCATCAGCATGGGTGCGCCGTTCGATGACTTGGACGTATGAAGCTCGCCTCCACGTTCCTGCCAGAGTCCCCGGTAATGAGCGATCACTGCTTGCGGCTTGCGCTTGGTCTCGTAGGCCTGAATGCAGAAGTCGAGGCTGTTTAACCCGAAGGTATACTGGTTGATCAGCATCTGCGCATCGGCCAGCGGCGGATCCTCGGCTAACAGCGTCTCGCACTGGTCGTTGGCGCCAGCCCGGGTCGGCCAGATGCAGGCCGCAGCCAAGACCACAGCGACGATGAGCGCATGCGCACTAGCGTGGCTGCACCCGTGATGGGGGTACCAGGTTGTCTGCTCGGGCATGTCTTCCCTCCTTGAAGAACGTGAGCCGGCCAAGAAAACGGGCCGGTGAGGTAAACGCGTGAACGGGCTCGCCCGCTACGATGCGCTCGGTGCGGCGCTGGTAGTCGCGATCGGAGCGCGCATTCCAGCCCTCGGTGAGCAGTCCCGCGGTGGCGGTGATGGCTGGTGGGGGCGTGTCGGCATTGGGCGACTGCCCGATGGCCTCGCGCGCGAGGGGAACCGAGTGTTGGTAGGTCACCAACGGGGCTCTGGGGAGTCCCAGCATCTGGCCCGACAGGCCGACCAGGCGCACAGCGCTCGGGATTGCCTTGCCGCGGGCAAGGATCGGCTCCGCGACACTGGGTAAGAGCAGGCGCAGCGGCGGGTTGCCGCGCTCTCGCTGCGCCCCGATGCGACCGGCGGCGCGTTCGGCGAGCAGCGGCTGCTTGCCCGGCCGGCGCATCACATCCTGGCTGTAGCCCTCGCGAGCAAGACGGTCTGCGGAGATAACCGGCGCATGCACGCTGCCATGAATCCGGTCGCGGAGTTCGTGATCGAGGCGTGGCCCGGTCACGCCGCGCGCATCCGGCTGCGCTAACGCCTCCCAGGCGGTGTGGCGCGCACCCATCACGGTGTCACGCTGGATGTTGGCCAGACGGCCAAGATGATCCACCGCCCAGAACGCCGGAACGAGGACCATCAGACCGATCAGCGTCTCAGTGATCGCACTGCCGCGCTGGCGGGAAGGCGTGCTTGTCGGGCGGATTCCCATCAGAGCTCCAGGTCGGTGGCGGAGACCAGGCTGGCCTCCCAGTAGGGGTTGAAGAGATTGGCGGCATCGCTCTCGCGCGGACAGTTGCGATCACGACGACAGCTGTCCGGCCGGCGATAGCGCACTTCGGCGCGGCTCAGCTGGGCGTGGAGGAGCGGACTGTCATCTGCCTCGGAATCGGGCTTTTCGCGGTGGGTGACCAGGGCAGGGATATGGAAGGCATAATCCGCCTCGCCGCGCTTTGCCAGACGGTGATAGCTGATGACGCCGCGGTATGCGCCGGCGATTGTCGTTGTGCTGGCGCGGCCGCGCGCTACGGTGGCCCAGCTCTTCCAGTCCAGTTTGCGTGGATCCCAAAAACTGACCTGTAGACGATCGGCCGAGCGCCAGCCCCCTGCCGAGGGCACACGAGCGCGGTTGGTAGGGCCTTGCTTGCGCAAGCGGATCAGAAAGAGAACCCGGTCGGACCAGCGCCGCCCTCCCGTGCCGTAGCGCGGCGGCCCAAACCGCTCGCGGCCGCGCAACCACCGCGAGAGGTGGCGGTCACTGGCAATGCTGCGCGAGAGCAGGTTGGTGAAGTAGCGCCGATCGCTGCCTGGCCGGGCCGCATCAAGCCGCAATAGCATGGCGCTGCTCCAGCCGGTCAGAAGGGCCCCGATCCCCTCGCGATAGGGCGTCGGCAGGTCAAGGACGGCATCAGGGTCGTTGACGTCCAGCGCTTCGTCGTAGCGACGGGCAACCTGGCCCATGATGCTGATCAGCTGCGGCGGCAAGATCTCGCTGCGAAGATCCAGCTGCAGGCCCGAGTACAGGTCGATCAGCCCATCAATGCCTTGAATCATGCCACCACCAACCCGCTCCGCTGTCAGGCGCGCCTTGCGTGCGGCCTCACGGCCGCGCTGAACCGCGGGCCCGACATAGGGTATGTAGGCGGAATAGTTACGAATGCGGGCAACCGCGGCATCCACGTAGCGCAGCCAGCTGATGTAGGCAACCAGATGCCCCACGGCGATGTGGTTCGCGATCAGTGCCCGATTGGTATAGGCGAGCAGGTTCATGCGCCGCGCGGTCCAGGTGCCGGCGCTGTACGCGGCCGCGTCAGCCGCATTGACTACTACCGTAGCCCGGGTAACCGACTGGCCGATATGGTGGGTGGCCAGCAGCGTTGTGCCGGCCACCACGATAAGTGCCATGAGCACCGGTAGGATCTGACCTCTCTCGCGATCAGTTCTGCGCATCATAGTTGTCGAGCGTGGTTTCCTCGGATGCGCGATCCGCTGCCCGTTTTGAGTCACTTCCGGCCTGCTGGATTTGCGTGCTGCCATCCTGGCCGGCCATCTCTCGAGCCATGGCGGCCGCCTGGCTTGAGATGGTGTCGCCAAAGGCAGAGAACACGCCGATGCCGGCAACGGCGATCAGTGCGGTGATAATGATGTACTCCGACATGCCCTGGCCCTGCTGGCGCCAACGCCGGTGTTGATAGGCCTGTGTCATCCCGAACGCTCCTTGTGGTTGCTTGACGGACAACCCAAAGGCTAGGGCGGCAGCGCAATGGGGCCCAGTACCATTGGTCTGTCAGTCGGCGATACGCGCCGAGCGGCATTCGGCGGGGTCCCGAGCGGTATGGAGCCAGTGCACGGCGGCGGTGTTCGGTTGGGCTATGCGATAGAACTGCGCGGCGCTCGGGTCAAAGGCGATTGGCCCTTCCCCCTTGTCATGGCGCACGGCGTGCAGTCCCGGTGCCGAGGGCAGAAGGCCATAGGCCGGCGGCCGCTCGGGCGGGGCCCCGGAGGCAACGGGGACAAGGCCGGTACGCTCGCAAAGCCAGCGCAGGGCGCTGTCCATATCGCCCGGCACATCCGCCCAGCGCACCGGGTGTCCAAACTCTCTTGCGATGAGGGCGATGCTGCCCTGAAACGGGCGCTCAGATGCGCTCACCATCTGATAGCTGACGGCCGCCTGCGGTCGAGTGAGTCCTGCCGACCCGGTCAGCTGACTGCTTGGCGGCATCAGCAGCGGGCCGGCCACCGCAAAGGGCAGGGTGAGCGGAAGGGCAACAACACCGCTACGCCAGGGCCTAGCGGATGACGGCTGCCGGCGGGCGCTTCGCGAGCCCGCGGCGCTTCGCGAGCCC
>CAJXMI010000021.1 GCA_913056145.1 uncultured Spiribacter sp. | reverse complement strand
CGCTCTGGCCGCTCGCAACCGAGGACGCCGCCCCGCCCCCCAGGCCGATCAGCATGGCCGGGCCGCCCAGCACCACCAAAGGCGAGCCCGGTGGCGCCATGCCCTTGTCGACCTGCTCCGGTCGGATTGCGCCCATGCCGCCGGCAATCATCACCGGCTTGTGATAACCGCGCACCTCGTCGCCCTCGGCCCCCGGCACCATCTGCTCGTAGGTCCGGAAATAGCCGGTCAGTTGCGGGCGGCCAAACTCGTTGCCATAGCGCGCCGCGCCAATGGGCCCGTCCAGCATGATCTCAAGCGCCGAGGCAATCCGCGCCGGACGGCCATGATCGACCTCCCAGGGCTGCTCGGCACCGGGGATGCGCAGGTTGGAGACCGAAAAGCCCGCCAGCCCCGCCTTGGTGCGCGCGCCCCGGCCGGTCGCCGCCTCGTCGCGGATCTCGCCACCCACGCCCGTGGCGGCGCCGGCAAATGGCGAAATGGCGGTGGGGTGATTATGGGTTTCGACCTTCATGACCAGATGCGCCGGCTCGCGGCAGCGGACATACTGGCCCTTGGCATCCGGCCAGTAGCGCTCCACCTCGCCGGCCTCGACGACTGCCGCGTTGTCGCTGTAGGCCGAGAGCACGCCCTCGGGCCGGCTTGCGTGGGTGTGGCGGATCATTGCGAACAACGAATCCGGCATTGCCTCGCCGTCGATCGTCCAGCCAGCATTGAAGATCTTGTGCCGGCAGTGCTCGGAGTTGGCCTGGGCAAACATCATCAGCTCGACATCGGTCGGGTTGCGGCCGAGCGCCTGGTAGTTGTCGAGCAGGTAGTCGATTTCATCGGCCGAGAGGGCAAGACCCAGTTCGGCATTGGCCAGTTGCAGCGCCTCGCGCCCGCCGCCCAGCACATCGATATGACCAAGCGGCCGTGGTGCCTGCGTGGCAAAGAGCCCCTCGGCGGCGTCGAGCTCAGCGGTGACCGACTCGGTCATGCGGTCGTGCAGTGCGGCCGCAAGGGCCGGCGACTGGCGCAGGTCAAGCGGCTTGCCGTGCGGGTCAACGCCCGTATAACGCAGCCCGCGCTCAATGCGCCGGACCCCGCTCAGCCCGCATTGATGCGCAATGTCGGTCGCCTTGCTGGCCCAGGGCGAGATCGTGCCCAGACGCGGCATTACATACAGCGCCGGCTCCGCCAGCGTGGCATCGTCAAGGGCCTGGGGGGCAAACGGCTGGGCATCCAGGAGTGCCGCCAGGCGCGCCTGTTCCGCCGCATCCGGCGTGCTGTCGGTATCCACAAAAAACACCGGCCGGCAGGCCAGCGCAGTGAGCGCTGGCTCGGCCTCACGGACCCGCGCCAGAAGGCGCCCATCGCGCACCTCGGTACGGGGCGTGCTTGCAATCAGAATGAACATGCCAGGTCGTATCAGGGTTTGAGCTGCTCGGCCACCACGGCCAGCACCTGGCGCGCGGCACTGGCCGGGGCCGGCTCGCCGTCAGGCCACTCAAGGGCAATGCGCGAGCCCTTGCCGCGCTCGCTCACCCGCAACTGCCAGGTCTGCACCGAGGGGGTCTCCTCGCCCCGCCAAAACGCAAGTGCGGCGAGCGGGCCATCGGCGTCGGCGCTGGCACCATCCGCCGCGTCAGCCTCCAGGCCAATCACGGCGCCCGCGTTATAGCGGATCAGATGCGTGCGCGCCTCGCGATCGGAGTCGGCCAGCGCAAAACCGCTGCGCTCAAGCGCCCGGCCCAGGATCGCCCAGCCCGCTACGACCGGCAGGCCGGTATCCAGCACCATGCTGTCGTCGACCGTGCGCAAAAACCCCGTTGGATCCGTGGCAGCGCCCGCGCCACCGGTGGCATCGGCCTGCCCCGTCGGGGCATCGGCTCCGCTGTCATTGCTGACATCCGCCGGATCGCCAGCCGTCGTATCGGCCGCCGCGCCTCGATCGCGCGATGCGAGCACATTCGGCGGTGTGCGCAGTTGCTCGGCGGTGCGCTCGGCCTCGCTTTGGTCCCCGCCCAGTCCCAATGTGCCGCAACCGGCCAATGCAAGCGCCAGCAGCGGGGCCGCCGCACGCGTCATACGCCTTGTCATGCTCACAGGACATCCGCCAGCTTGAGCGCCTGGCGGACCGTCTCGTAGTGCTGCTCGGAGAGCGGCGTCAGCGGCAAGCGCAGGGTGGGCCCGATCAGCCCCATCTCGCAGAGCGCCCATTTGACCGGGATCGGGTTGGACTCCAGAAAGAGGGCGTTATGCAGCGCGGCGAGCCGGGCATCCAGCGCCTCGGCCTCGGTGTGATCGCCCTGCAGCACCGCGGCACACATCTGCCGCATGAGCGCGGGCGCCACATTGGCCGTGACCGACACACAGCCCTTGGCACCGGCATTCATGAGGGCCAGGTTGCGCGCGTCCTCGCCGCAGTAGACATCCAGACGATCGCCGCAGCGCTCGATCACCTCTTCGGCGCGCTCCAGGCTGCCGGAGGCCTCTTTGATGCCAATGATATTGGAGATATCGGCAAGCCGGTCGACCGTCTCGGGCAGCAGATCACAGCCCGTGCGACCGGGCACGTTGTAGAGGATCTGCGGAATCGCGACCGCCTGCGCCACATGGCTGAAATGCTGATAGAGCCCTTCCTGAGTGGGCTTGTTGTAATAGGGCGTCACCAGCAGGGCAGCCTCACAGCCGGCCTCCAGCGCCGCCTGGGTCAGCTGCTGGGCCTCCCAGGTGGAGTTGGCGCCGCAGCCACCCATTACCGTGATGCGACCCGCCGCGATCTCAACGACCCGACGCATTACATGCGCGTGCTCCTCGTGATCGAGCGTTGCCGACTCGCCCGTGGTGCCGACCGCCACGATGGCATCCGTCCCCTGCTCTATATGGAACTCGACCAGCCGCTCGAGCGCGGGGTCATCCAGGGCCCCGTCCTCTAGCATCGGTGTAACCATTGCGACCATGCTGCCCTGGAACATCCAAACCCCCAACACGCCTTTCAATGGGCGGATGTTAGCCCTGCGTCATTGGACTGACAAGCAGCCACGCTGGATTGCCGTGGTACACTCCCGCCTCGCATCACGGGCACAGCGGGCGGGCGTCGGACAGCGGCCATGCACAAAAACTTCCTCGTCATCTCGGCACTGGGTGAAGACCACTCGGGCATCATCAAAGACCTCTCCGGGCTGATCACCGAGACCGGCTGCAGCATTGAAGACAGCCGCATGAGCGTGCTGGGCGGCGATTTTGCGGTCATGCTGCTCTGCGAAGGGCGCTGGAACGAGCTGGCCAAACTCGAGGCCGCCCTGCCGGGTGCCGGGCGCCGCCTGGGCCTGCAACTCCACACGCGCCGCACCACCCCCCGGCCCCCGGCCGGCAACCTGCTGCCCTACACCGTCGAGGTCATCTCCATCGACCACCCGGGCATCGTGCACAACCTGGCCACCTTCTTTGCCAGCCGCGAGATCAACATCCGCGACATGGCCACCACCCGCTACGCCGCCGCGCATACCAACACGCCCATGTTCCAGGTGCAGATGACGGTCGATGTCTCGGCGACACTGCATATTGCCCGCCTTCGCGAGGAATTCATGGAACTCTGCGATCAATTGAACCTCGACGCCATCATCGAGCCATCCAAGGTGTAACGACCCATCATGACTGACATCGCCGTTGACCAGCCCATCCCCGACTTCGAGGCCCCAACCGCCAGTGGCGAGACCTGGCAGCTTAGCGCCCAGCGTGGCCAGTGGGTCGTGCTCTACTTCTTTCCCAAGGCCAACACCCCCGGCTGTACGGTCGAGAGCGAGGCATTTCGCGATCTGGACCCGCGTTTCAGCGAACTCGGCGCCCAGGTCGTCGGGATCTCCCGCGACGGCGCGAAAACCCTCGCCAACTTCGGCGCCAAACACGGCTTTGGCTTCACGCTACTGAGCGACCGCGACGAGGCCGTTTGCGAGCGCTTCGGCGTGATGCGCGACAAAAAGATGTTCGGAAAACCCGTGCGCGGCATCGAGCGCAGCACCTTCCTCATCGACCCTGACGGCGTGTTGCGCCGTGAGTGGCGCAAGGTCAAGGTGGAAGGGCACGCCGAGACCGTCCTCGAGGCGCTCACCGAGCTGGCCGCGCGCTAACGCGCTCCGGCGATGGGGCCGGTGCCGGTACCGGCGCCGGTGCCGACGCCGGTGCCGACGCCGGCTGGACATTGATACGCGAGGCAATTGCTATGCGCAGCGTCTGTCTGCTCGACACCTCGGTCCTGTTGCACGATCCGGCCGCCCTGTTCCGGTTTGGCGACAACGATGTCTACCTGCCGCTCGCCGTGCTCCACGGCCTTGACGCCGCACGCCACGCCCAGAGCGAAGAGGCCCGTAACGCACTACAGGCCGCCCGCTTTCTGGACGACCTGCTCGGCGGCGCCGCCCCGGCCGACCTGGAGCGAGGCCTGCCACTCGGCGAGGGCCTCGGTCGACTGCACTTCCTCACCGACTGCCGCGACCGCGCTCCAGCCCCCGTGCTCGAAGCCGCGCAAAGCCTGGCAAACACCCACCCCGACGTGCGCGTCACCGTGGTGGCACGCGATATCAACCTGCGCATCCAGGCCAATGTCCTCGGCCTCCACGCCATCGACCACGAGGCCGAAGCGCCCCTCGGCGACTCCGATCTACTGCCCGATGGCGTACAGACGCTACCCGGCGAGGCTGCGGGCGGGGCCGCGGGCGAAGCTGCGGGCGAGGCCGCGAGTGGGGCCGCCGGTGGGGCCGCGGGCGAAGCTGCCGGCGGGGCCGCTGCAGCGAGCACTGCCTACCTCGAGCACCTCGCGCCCAACGAATTTCTGTTGGAGGACGCCGACGCGGGCGATGCAGGGTCGGCGCCCGGCATGTTGGCTGGCGTATGGCGGCGCGGGCCCGACGGCCTGCTGCCGGTCAGCGACTACGGCCCCACAGGCCAGTCCGTATGGGGCATTCATGCGCGCAATCGCCAGCAAAGCCTTGCCCTTGAACTGCTGATGGACCCCGAGGTCGAGCTGGTCACCCTGCTCGGCCCGGCCGGTACGGGCAAGACCCTGCTGACGCTCGCCGCGGGGCTCGCGCAGACCCTCGAAGAATCCCGCTATCACGAAATCCTCATGACTCGCGCCACCATCGCGATTGGCGAAGACATTGGCTATCTGCCAGGCACCGAAGAAGAGAAAATGACGCCCTGGATGGGCGCCCTCATGGATAACCTTGAGGTGCTGAGTCCGAGCAGCGGCGCGGGCTACACGGGCAGCAACTGGGCCCAGGCCGCCAGCCAGGACCTCCTGCGAAGCCGCATCCAGGTGCGCTCGCTCAATTTCATGCGCGGGCGCACTTTCCTCAATCGCTATCTGGTGCTTGACGAGGCCCAAAACCTCACACCGCAGCAAATGCGCACGCTCATCACCCGTGCCGGCCCGGGCACCAAAATCGTCTGCCTCGGTAATCTCTCGCAAATCGACACACCCTGGCTCACACCCACCACCTCAGGGCTGACTTACGTGGTGCGGCGCTTTCGCGACTGGGCGCACAGCGGCCACCTCACACTTACGCGAGGCGAGCGCTCGCGGCTCGCCGCACAGGCAAGCGAAGTACTCTGACCAGGATTCGGGGCCGGCTCGGATCCGGTACCGGTTCGGATTTGGTGCCGGTTCGGAGTTGGTGCCGGTTCGAGGAATGTCGATGCCTTTTTCGGCCGTTGGGACGCGTGCGGTAAAACGCAACTCGCCGTTGCGTAACGCAGAGTGAGGCACTCCGTAGCGCGTCTCCCCCAAATGGGGTAGGCACGTGCCCACTCAGCGGCTGTTTGACGCCGTCTGTCCTTTCCAAAACGTACGCGTTCCGCTCGAGATGCAGTGCGTGTATCGAAGGACGGAGTAACGAACGAGCCCACGCGTATCGACATTGAAAAAAGGGGGGTATGCTCCCTTTTCTAATCCCACTCCGCTGCCCGCAAGGAATTTGCCGCCGGCCCTCACTTTGACCATGGCCCCGGCCTCTGGCCTCAGCCCCGAGCCAGGCCTTAGCCCCGAGCCAGGCCTCAGCCCAGGCCCCGGCCCCGAGCCAGGCCTCAGCCCCGGCCCAGGCCCCGGCCCAGGCCTTAGCCCCGGGCCCGGCCTCAGCCCCGCCCCCGACGACTACCGCGGCCTCTGACTCGTCCTACACCCGAGCCTCAGCCCCGACGCCCTCACCCTCACCTTCACCCTGATCCTCACCGTCCCCCTCGCCAAGCACCTCCACGGCCGCCCGCGGCCAGGCATTCATCACCGCCTGAATGAGGTTGGCCAGAGGAATGGCAAAAAACACCCCCCAGAACCCCCAGATGCCGCCAAACACCAGAATGGCGATGATGATGGCGACCGGATGGAGGTTTACCGCCTCTGAAAAGAGCAGGGGCACCAGGATGTTGGCGTCTATCGCCTGAATGATGGCGTAGGCAATCAGCACCCACATGAACTCACTGCTGGTGCCGAACTGGAAATACGCCACGATCGCAATGGGCAGGGTAACGACGATGGCGCCGACGTAGGGGATGATAACCGACAGCCCGACCAGGAGTGCCAGCAGCATGGCGAAGTCGAGCCCCAGCCAGAGAAAGGTCAGGTAGCTACCGGTCCATACAATCAGCACTTCGACGAACTTGCCGCGCACGTAGTTGCCGATCTGTGAGTCCACCTCGCGCCACACCGAGAACACCAGGCCATGGTGGCGCGGCAGAAACCGCCCCATCCAGCCCAGGATTTTTCCTTTGTCCCACAAAAAGAAAAAGATCAGCACCGGCAGGAGGACGGCATAGACGATCAGGGTGATGACCATGACGACCGAGGCAAACGAAAACGATGCGGCAATCGCACGGCCGTACCCGATCGCCTCGCGCCGGATTGTGTCGAGGAGCGCACTGACCTGCTCGGCCGAGAAGTACGCGGGATAGCGCTCGGGCAGGCGCAAAAGGGCCCGCTGGCCCTGCTCGAGCATGGCCGGCAGGTTCTCGACGAGCTGGATGATCTGGTTGACGATGGTCGGCAGCAGCGCGACCAGCGTGGCCACAAGCACCACCATGAACACCAGATAGACGGCGAGTACTGCCGAGCGCCGGCCCATCCCCTGGCGCACCAGAAAGCGCACGACGCCCTCGAGCAGATAGGCCAGCACGATCGAGGCGAACACGGGCACGAGCATGCCGCCCAGGAACACCACAACGGCAAGGCCGGCCGCCAGCAGCACGGCAAGGCCGACCACCTGCGGATCGCTCAGGTGACGGTGGATCCAGTCACGAATGGTGTACATGGGCGTTGACACGGCAACCTCCTGCAACGGGTATATACTGTTGCACACCGAGGGTCGCAAGGGGAACGTGATCCTTGACTGGCAGTCCAACGAACGACCTGATAGCGAGCCACGGCCATGCCGACCCCTTTGCGCACTTCATGCCGACCCCTGCTTGCCGCCCTTGCCCTTGTCTTTGTGGTGGGGGTGCTGGGGCCGGTGCGCCCGGCGAGCGCCCTTGATCTGTCGTTGCCCGATCTGGGCACGCCCGCGAGCGAGACGCTGACGCCGGCCGAGGAGGACCGCATTGGCCAGTCGATGATGCGCGAGATCCGCCGCGAAATCACCCTTGTCACCGACCCTGCGGTTAACGCCTACATCCGCGATCTGGGCATGCGCATCGCAACGGCATCCAGCATGCCCGCCGAAGATTACCGGTTTTTTGTGATCGACAACGACCGCATCAATGCCTTTGCGATGCCGGGGGGCTATGTCGGTGTCCACAGCGGGCTGATTACCGCAAGCCGCAATGAAAGCGAGCTTGGCGCGGTGATTGCCCATGAGATTGCCCATGTCACGCAGCGCCACATCGCCCGGCGCATCGCCGCCGCCGAGCGCGCCGGCATCCGCACGGCCGCCATGGTGCTCGCTGGCCTGCTGATCGGCACGCAGAACCCGCAGGCCGGCATGGCGGCCGCCACCACCGGCATGGCAAGCGGAGTGGACAGCCAGCTCCAGTACTCGCGTGATCATGAGCGCGAGGCCGACCGGGTGGGTATCCGCATCCTGGCCAATGCGCGCCTGGACCCGGTTGGCATGGCGGACTTTTTTGAGGTCCTGCAAAACGACAGCCGCTATCGCACCGAGCCGCCGCCATTTTTAAGCACCCACCCACTTACCGGCGCCCGCATTGCCGATGCCCGCGATCTGGCCCGCTCGCTCGCGCCCGATGCCCCGTTCGAGAGCCCCGATCACGCCTATGTTCGCGCGCGGCTGATCAGCCGCTCGATTGAACGCGTCGAGGATGCACAGACCCGCTTTGCGGCCCGGCTCGAGGCTGAGCCGGACGACCCCGGCGCGCGCTACGGGCTGGCCCGGGCCCTTGTGCGTGCGGGCGAGCATGACGCGGCCATCGCCCAGCTTGAGGGGCTGCGCGCGGCACAGGGTGAGAACGCGCTGATTGCGGTGGCCCTTGCCGAAGCCGAACTGGGCGCAGGCCGGCATACCGCCGCCATTGCGCGTATCAACCGCGGCCTTAGCCTCTTTCCCGACAACGAGGCGCTGCGCTCGGTGCAGGTGGATGTGCTGCTCGCCGACGCAAAGCCACAAAAGGCGGCCGCCCTCACCCGCGATCTGGTTCGCGTGCGCACGGATGCCCCTGAGCTCTGGGCGCTGCATGCCCGCGCATCGCAACAGGCAGGGGATGAGGCCGAGTCCATTCTGGCCACGGCCCGGTTCTATGCCGTGCAGGGCGATGTCGAGGCGGGCCTCTCTCAGCTTGACCGGCTGGATGGCCTGCGCCTGACACCCCGCCAGCAATCGCGCGCTGCCGCCCTGACCGAGCGCTGGCAGGCGCAGGTACAGTCCTGACCGCGCGGCAACCGGTGTTAGCATGGGAGCCCACGGCGGGGGGAGCGCATGGCCGGCACGCAATCGAGCGATCAACAGAATGGGGACAGCACCCGGGGCGACTGGGCCGAGTGGCTTGCCGGGCTGCGCAGCAGTGCCGACCCGCTGGGCGTGCGCGGCCTGCTCGAGCGCAGCGCCCGCGCCCTCGATAGCGCCAGGACACCGGCACAGGCCGCCGCCGCGCTCGCCGAGGCTCTGGAGGCCGAGCGCACCCGCCAGCGGACCGGCCATGAACACCTCGAAGCACTCCTTGGCGAATGGGCAAGGACGCTGCGCTCCCTTGCGCCCATGCTGCCCGACAGCGGCCCGGGCATTGCCCCACCCCTGCTGGGGCCCTTTCCACGCCGCCAGGCCCTTTTGCAGGCGCTCATCAGCCAGAGCGATGACTACCAGCATGCCCTTGCCAACCATCTCGAGTGCCTGACCACGCTTGCCGAGGACTGCACCACCGCCTATCGCGATCACCTGCTCGAGCAGACCGGCGACGACACACCCATCGACCCCGACGTGCTGATGGACGCCTGGATGGCCGTTGCCGAGCCACGGTACGAGGCCTGGCTCGCCGAGCCCGAGACACAGACCCGAATCGCTGCGGTTATCAATGCCTGGAGCGCACTCGTTGCAACGCTTCGGGAGCTGGCGGACGACACGCTCGAGGCCTTTGGCCTGCCCTCGGCCCGCGGCCTTGATGACCTGGCCGCCGAGCTGCAGCGCCAGCGCCGCCGCCACCGCAGTGAAATAGCGGAGCTGCGCAGCGAGATCCGTGCCCTGAAAGCGCAGATCAGCGCGCAGTCAGCACCCCGGGACAACCCGCCACAATGAGCGCCACTAAGCTCAAGCAGGCGCTGCGACGCGCCGCCCGGGCCGAGCGCGACCCCGCCACCGCCACGCCGTGTACGGCCGTTGCCGAGACCGACAATGGCGTACTCCAGCGCTACACCGCCGCGGCCGGGCAGCCAAGCGGTCATGGCCGCCCGCTGCTGATCGTCTACTCACTGGTCAACCGACCCGCGATCCTCGATCTGAGCCCGGAGCGCTCGGTTGTGGCCCGCCTGAGTGCGGCCGGACTGGATGTGCACCTGCTTGCCTGGCACCCACCGGGGCAGGCGCGCCAGCCGCTGGGCCTTGCCGACTATGTGCTCGGCGATATCGAGGATGCCGTTCACTGGCTGGACAAGCACTACGGCACGCCGCCGCATGTGCTTGGCATCTGCCAGGGTGGGGTGCTGGCTCTCTGCCATGCCGCCATTGCCGGCCTGACCACCCCGCGCTCGCTTACCACGCTGGCCGCCCCCGTCGACACCGGCACCCCCGGGGACCGACTCGCGGAACTGGCGCGCGACATCGATTTTGATGCGCTCGTCAAGGCAACCGGCAACATCACCGGCCCCGGGCTCGCCTCGGTGTTCGCCGGGCTCAAGCCCTTTGCGCTTGGCCCGCGCCGCTATCGTGGTCTGGAGGCGCTGGCCGAGGCCGACGACGAGGCCATCACCACCTTCATGCGCATGGAGCGCTGGATGTATGACGGGCCCGATCTCGCCGCCCGTGCCTTTGCCGAGTTTGCGCGCGAGATCTACCAGCGCAATGCCCTGGTGCACGGTGAGCTCGCGCTCGATGGCCATCCGGTGCGTCTGGGGGACCTGCGTATCCCGGCCTTCAACGCCTACGCCCTCGATGACCACCTGGTCCCACCGGCCGCTGCCAGCGCACTGGGCGAGCACCTGGGCGGGCCCTGCCACACCCAGGCCATTCGCGGCGGCCATCTGGGGCTTTTTATCAGCGGCGAGGCGCATCGCGCGCTCTATCCCGAGCTCATCAACTGGCTGGCCACGACGGAAGGCGCCCCGTAAGCACGCGGCACCACGGTGGTGCGCCGCAGCAACGAAAGGGCTTGCGCGCGCTGCAGGGTGACTTTAACTTGAGAGGCAATTGCAAAGCGCCAAGAGGAGGAGGGCAGGCCACACGTTGAATCGATCAGAAAGTGGCCGCACCCTGACAAAGC
Organism: uncultured Spiribacter sp.; assembly: GCA_913056145.1. Taxonomy (GTDB): domain Bacteria; phylum Pseudomonadota; class Gammaproteobacteria; order Nitrococcales; family Nitrococcaceae; genus Spiribacter. The sequence goes on along the minus strand of CAJXMI010000021.1, from coordinate 16,076 downwards.
GCCCCGCTACGAGGGCGCACACCTCGGGAGACCTGGTCTCCCACTTTTTTGCGGTCGGGTGTTGCAGCGCAGCATGTCACCCGCTCCCACGCAACCCGCCGACTAGAAACTACAGAACAGCGCGCCGTTGACCGGCAGGTTGGCGCCATTGATATAACCCGCATCATCGGCCGTCAAAAACGCCACGGCGCGCGCAATGTCGGCGGGCTGGCCCATATCGCCGGCCGGGATCTGGGCAACAATGGCCTCGCGGACCTTCTCGGGGATGGCCTCGGTCATGCTGGTCTTCACATAGCCCGGCGACACGGTGTTGGCAGTAACGCCCTTGGGCGCCCCTTCCTTGGCGAGCGCCATGGTAAAGCCATGCAGGCCGGCTTTTGCCGCCGAGTAGTTGGTCTGGCCGAACTGCCCCGTCTGGCCGTTGACCGATGAGATGTTGACCACGCGCCCGAAGCCCTGCTCACGCATGCCCGCAACAAACTGCCGGGTGACATTGAAGGCACCGTTCAGGTTGATGTCGATTACCGAGCGCCACTGCGCGTTCTCCATTTTGTGGAGAAAGCCATCCCGCGTGATGCCCGCCACATTGACCAGGATCTCGACGTCACCAAAGCGCTCCCGCACCTCGTCGGCCATGGCCACACAGGCGTCGTAGTCGCTGACATCGCACTGCACCCAGCTGGCGTCGACACCCGCCTGACGCAGCCCGTCGGCCCAGGCCTCGATGTTCTCGGCCTCGGGGTCGAGGCAGGTGGTGACCACCCGACGCCCGGCAGCGCCCAGTTGCCGGCAGATTTCCGTGCCAATACCGCCTTCGCCGCCCGTAACCAGTGCCAGTCGCTGCGTCATGCCTTGCCTCCCGCTGCTTGTGCATCGCACAAATAAAATGTTGCGAAGCATCATAGAGCGGGCGCAAGGCCAGTGTCAACGCAGCATAGCGGAATGCTGCAGCGTAGCGCTAACGGCGGTCCTTGGGGGTTGTGCGGGCAGAATCGGTGCGCTCCGAGCTATCCGATTCTTCGTCGGGCTTGAAGCTGTCCATGGCCTGCTGCCAGATGCTCAGGTTCTGCTCGGCGATCTGCGAGAGCACCTGCACGGGATTGTTGGCATCCATGAAATGCCGGGCCCGTTCGCGCATCACGCGCTGCTGATCCGCCCACAGCTCCATGCTCTTTTCGAGATAGCTCGTGAGCATATTCTGCATGTTGCCGCCATAGGCCCGGATGATCTGCGCGAGCAGCTCGCTTGAGAAGATGGGCTCACCGCCCTCCTCCTCTTCACTGATGATCTGCAGCAAAATGGTGCGGGTCAGATCGGATCCCGTCTTGGCATCCGTGACCTGGAAGTCGACGCCGTCGAGCACCAGGCCTTTCACATCGGCCAGAGTGATATAGCTGCTGATGGCCGTGTCATACAGCCGCCGGTTCGGGTACTTCTTAATGAGCCGGGTCGTATCGGCCATCGCTCGCTCCTCCCTTCAGCCTCAGCGTTCAACGGCAAGGGCAACACCCTGGCCGCCACCGATGCACAGCGTAGCGAGGCCACGCTGCACGTCGCGGCGCTGCATCTCGTGCAGCAGCGTGACCAGTATGCGCGCACCCGAGGCACCGATCGGATGCCCGATCGAGATGGCACCGCCGTTCACGTTCACCTTGTCGGTATCCCAACCGAGGGCCTTGTTGACCGCCAGCGCCTGCGCGGCAAAGGCCTCGTTGGACTCGATCAGATCCAGGTCATCCACCGACCAGCCGGCGCGCTCAAGGCAGCGCTGGGTCGCCGGGATGGGGCCGCTGCCCATGATGCGCGGCTCGACACCCGCACTGGCGTAGGCCTTGATGCGGGCAATCGGCTCAAGGCCCAGCGCCTTCGCCTTGCTCGCCGACATCATCAGCACCACGGCAGCGCCGTCGTTAATGCCCGAGGCATTGCCCGCGGTGACCGTCCCGTCCTTGGCAAAGGCCGGCCGCATCTTGCCCAGGCCCTCGGCGGTGGTGCCGTGGCGCGGGAACTCGTCGGTGTCGAACACCACCGGGTCGCCCTTGCGCTGCGGGATCTCGACGGGAATGATCTCGTCGGCAAAGCGCCCGGCCTTCTGCGCCGCCTCGGCAAGCTGCTGCGAGCGCGCCGCGAACGCATCCTGCTCCTCGCGGCTGATGTTGTACTCGGTGGCCAGATTCTCGGCGGTGACGCCCATGTGGTAGTCATTAAAGACATCCCACAGGCCGTCCTTGATCATGGTGTCTTCCATCTTCCACGGGCCCATGCGCTGGCCCTTGCGCGAGTTGGGCAGCGCATGCGGCGCCTGGCTCATGCACTCCTGCCCGCCGGCGATGACCACCCCGGCATCTTCCATGGCAATGGCCTGGGTGGCCATATGCGTGGCCTTGAGGCCACTGCCGCAGACCTTGTTGATGGTCATGGCCGGCGTGGTAATGGGCAGGCCCGCGTTAATCGAGGCCTGGCGGGCCGGGTTCATGCCACAGGCCGCGGTCAGCACCTGACCCAGAACCACCTCGTCGATCACCTCGGGGGCAACCGCCGCCCGCTCCAGCACACCCCGAATGACCTGGGCGCCGATATCGGCCGCCGACAGGGGGGCCAGACTGCCATTGAAGGTCCCGACCGCGCTGCGTCCTGCAGCGATGATCACCACGTCTTCCATTGCTCTACCTCCTGCTCACTGGAGCGCTCCGTGATTGCGATTGCATCATAACAGCGCGACTCCGCGATTGCCGCCCCGCAGCAAATCCGGGCGTCGCCTCCTCGATCAGCCGGCGAAAGGCCGCCGCTTTCGACTCGGTTTCCTCAAACTCATCCTCGCATTGCGAGTCCACCACCAGCCCGCCGCCCGCGCGGTATTCGAGCCAGCCATCACGCGCCGTCAGCGTGCGGATCGCAATACTGGTGTCCATGCCGCCGTCATCGCCGATATAGCCGATCGCACCGCAGTAGACGCCGCGCGGCTCGCCCTCAAGCTCGGCGATGATCTCCATGGCACGATACTTGGGCGCACCGGTGATCGATCCGCCCGGCAGGCAGTCACGCAGCAAATCCGTGGCACGGCGGCCAGCGGCCAGTTGTCCGGTTACGGTACTCACCATATGGTGCACCGTGGCAAAACTTTCCAGACTGCACAACGTCGGCACCCGCACCGACCCGGTTGCACAGCTCCGGCCAATGTCATTGCGCAGCAAATCCACGATCATGACGTTCTCGGCGCGGTCCTTCGCGCTTGCGAGCAACGCCTCGCGCACCCGCGCATCGGCCTCGGGGGCGGCCTCACGGCGGCGTGTGCCCTTGATCGGGCAGGTCTCCACGCGGCCATCGCGAAGCTGCAAAAAGCGCTCGGGTGAGCCACTCAGCACCGGCCCGCCCGGCAAATCCAGATAAGCGGCAAAGGGCCCGCCCGCCAGGCGCCGAAAGCGCGCATAGACACCCAGCGGGTCACCGCTGAAGGGCGCCCGCAGACGGCGCGCCAGGTTGATCTGATAGCAATCGCCCTCGCGCAGATAGTGCATGACCCGCGCAAAGGCATGCCGATAGGCGGGCCACTCGGGCGTGGCCTCGATGGGCCCCTCGGCCTGCCAGATGCCGGGCCGCGGCGCCGCGCCACCAACGGACGTCATCCACGGGCCGGCAAGCCAGTCTGCAAGCCCCGCCGGCGGTTGCCCGCAAAGCCATGCCTCACCGGCTGCATGATCCAGCCTGATCGCCCAGTCATAGAGGCCCACGGCCATGTCCGGGGTTGCGCTGGCGGCCGGCGTTGGGCCCTCGGCCGGCGGCGAGTCGGGCCCCGGCAACTGGCCCTGCAGGCGGCGACCCAGCTCGTAGCTGAAATAGCCAATGGCGCCGCTCGTAAATGGCGCGACCGGGTCCGCCCCAGCCGCCGCGCCTGCCCCGGCCAGTCCGCGCCGGGCGGCACGGGCGTCGAGCCGGCCTTGCAACAGCGCAAGAGGATCATCCCGCCCCAGCCACTCGCCCGGGGCATCGGGCATTGCCCCACCGCCGAGGGCGCCGACGCTGCCAGCGGCAAGCGCCGCGCGCGGCCAGCGGCGGGTACCGTCGGCGCGGGTAACGAGCACCTCCGAGGGGTCTGCAGCCACAAGGCTTGTCTGCCCGCCGGCGGCCCCGTCGAGCCACACGGGCGCGGGCAGCCGCTCGCGCAGCGCGGCAAAGAGCGCCACGGGGTCGGCGGGATACGGAATGGGGTGTTCGGTCATGGGCGCTGCCGCAACCGTCTGTGAGTGCCTGTCGGGCATGGTAATCTGACGCATCAGCAAAAGATATCTTTCCTGTCCGATTGAGGGGGACCATGGCTGGACATAGCAAGTGGGCCAACATCCAGCACCGCAAAAAGGCCCAGGACGCCAAGCGGGGCAAAATCTTCACCAAAATGATCCGCGAGATCACGGTGGCGGCGCGCCAGGGCGGAGACGACCCCGACGCCAACCCGCGCCTGCGCCTGGCCGTTGACCGCGCCCTGGCGGTGAACATGCCCAAGGACAAAATCGAAAAGGCCGCCGCCCGCGGCGCCGGCAATGACGAGAGCGTGGCCTATGAAGAGGCCCGGTTTGAAGGCTACGGGCCCGGTGGCATTGCCATCATGGCCGACTGCATGACCGACAACCGCAATCGCACGGTCAGCGAGATCCGCCATGCCTTCAACAAACACGGCGGCAACCTGGGCACCGACGGCTGCGTGGCGTTCATGTTCCAGCAGCGCGGTGTGCTTATCTTCCCGCCCGAGACCGACGAGGACGCGCTCATGGAAGCCGCGCTCGAGGCCGGTGCCGAAGATGTCATCAGCCACGACGATGGCGCCTTCGAAGTGCTCACCAGCCCCGAGGAGTTTACTGCGGTGCGCGATGCACTGGTGGCCGCCGGCCTGGCACCGGCCGATGCCGAGGTCACGATGCGCCCCGACGCCACCTCCGCGCTCGATGGCGACGACGCGGCGAAGGCCGCCCGGCTGATCGACCGGCTTGAGGACCTCGACGACATCCAGGCCGTCTACACCAACGCCGATATCCAGGCCGACGCCTTCGAGGAGGCCTGACCCGGGTGGGTACGCGGCGGCACCATGGCAAAACCACCGGGCCCGGCGGCCCGGTAACCGCCACAGCGGGCGCGCGCCGGATACTGGGCATCGATCCGGGGTCGGTGCGCACCGGCTATGGAGTGATTGAGCTGGACGGCACCGCCACGCGCCACGTCACAAGCGGTGTCATCCCGGCCGGCAGCGGGCCGTTTGCCGAGCGGCTGCATACAATCTTTGCCGCACTTGAACGCATCATTGCCGACTACGCACCGGGCGAGTCGGCCATCGAAGAGGTATTCGTCAACCGCAACGTCCAGTCCGCCCTCAAACTGGGCCAGGCCCGCGGCGCTGCCATGTGCGCCTGCGCCGGCGCAGGGCTGGCGGTCCATGAGTACACGCCGCGCGCCGTCAAGCAGGCGCTGGTGGGCCGCGGCGGCGCCGAGAAAGACCAGGTGGGCTACATGGTGCGCGCCATCCTTGCGCTGGATAGCGCACCGGCCGAGGACGCCGCCGACGCGCTTGCCGTTGCCCTTGCGCACACCCAGCACGACCGGCTTGGCAGCCGGATTGCGGCCCAGACAGGGGGCACGGGCGCCAAGCAAGGCACGCCGGTGAGCGCCGGCGCGGCGAGCGCCTCCGGCCCGCGGGCGTCGACGCGCATCCGCCGGAGGCCGGCATGATCGGCCGGATCAGCGGCACGCTCACCGAAAAACAGCCCCCCTGGCTGATCGTCGACACCGGCGGGGTTGGCTACGAAATCGAAGCGCCCATGTCCACCGTCTATCAGCTCCCCGACACCGGCCAGCCGGTCACACTGCGCATCCATCAGGGCCTGCGCGACGAGGTCCCGGTCCTCTACGGGTTTCTGACCGAAGGCGAGCGCGCGCTCTTTCGCGCCCTCATCCGGGTCAATGGCGTCGGCCCCAAAATGGCCCTGGCCATCCTCTCGGGGATCAGCGCGGCCGAGTTTCGTCGCTGCGTCGAGCAAAAGGACACCGCCACGCTCACCCGCCTGCCCGGCATCGGCAAGAAGATTGCCGAGCGCCTCACCCTCGAGATGCAGGACCGCGTGGCCGGGCTTGCCGAGGGGCTTGGCGGCACGACGGCCGGCGCCCTCTCTGGCGCCGCAGGCAGCGCGGCCGAGCCGGTCCCCGACAACCCGGTGGCCGAGGCCCATGCCGCGCTGGTCGCGCTTGGGTATCGGCCGGCCGAGGCCGAGCGCCTGCTAAAGGGCCTGGAGAGCGAGGCGACGAGCAGCGAGACCCTGATCCGGGCCGCGCTGCAAAAGGCCGTGCGCTGAGCGCATGAGAGGCCACCACCGGCCATGACCAGGAGACATCAGCGCCCATGAGCGACGACGAGCGCATCATCGCAGGCACCGCCGCCCCCGACGACGAGGCGGTCGATCGCGCCATCCGACCAAAGCGCCTGGCCGACTACATTGGCCAGGCGGCCGTGCGCGAGCAGCTCGAGATCTTTGTGGGAGCCGCCCGCCAGCGCGACGAGGCGCTTGACCATGTGCTGGTCTTCGGGCCACCCGGACTGGGCAAGACCACGCTCGCCCACATCATTGCCCAGGAGCTCGGTGTCAACCTGCGCCAGACCTCGGGGCCGGTCATTGATCGGCCAGGCGACCTGGCAGCGCTCCTCACCAACCTCGAGCCCGGTGATGTCCTCTTTGTCGACGAGATCCATCGCCTCTCGGCCGTGGTCGAGGAAGTCCTCTACCCGGCCATGGAAGACCAGCAGATCGACATCGTGGTGGGCGAGGGACCGGCGGCGCGCTCGATCAAGCTTGATCTGCCGCCTTTTACCCTGGTCGGCGCCACCACGCGGGCGGGGCTGCTCACCTCGCCGCTGCGCGACCGCTTTGGCATTGCCCAGCGCCTTGAGTACTACTCGGTGGACGAGCTCACCACCATCGTCAACCGCTCGGCCGGGCTGCTGGCGCTCGCGATCGACCCTGACGGCGCCCGCGAGATCGCCTGCCGGGCGCGCGGTACGCCACGCATTGCCAACCGCCTGCTGCGCCGCGTGCGCGACTATGCCGAGGTGCGCGCCGATGGCCACATCACCCGCGGGGTGGCCGCTGCCGCCATGGACATGCTCAAAGTCGATGATAACGGCTTCGACACCCAGGACCGGCGCCTGCTGCTGGCCATTCTGGATAAGTTTGATGGCGGACCGGTGGGCGTCGAGAGCCTTGCCGCCGCCATTGGCGAGGAGCGCGGCACCATCGAGGATGTCATCGAGCCCTTCCTGATCCAGCAGGGTTTTCTGCATCGCACGCCCCGCGGCCGCATGGCCACCCGCAGCGCCTACGCGCACTTCAAGCGCCCTGCCCCGCCGCGCATCGAAGACCCGACCGGCGAGCTTTTCGACGGCGGCTGACAGGCCCGATGAGGACTCTGCCCCGGCCCGGGCAAGCCGGCGTTGCGGTTGCGCCTTTTCCGGCGGACCGCTAGTGTTCAATGTCATCGATCTGGCCCATCCCCGCGGGATGGCTGGTGTTTTCTGACCCCAAGGGTGGCCAATGTCCGTTGATCTTTCCGTCACGCATCTGATTCTGGAGGCAAGCCTTGTCGTCCAGCTCGTGATGCTGATTCTGCTGCTTGCCTCCATCAGCTCCTGGGCGCTCATCATTCGCAAGATCCGTCAGTTAAAGCGTGCCGACGGCGGCGCGACGGCCTTTGAAGACACCTTTTGGTCCGGCGGCAACCTCAACGACATCTACGCCCAGTCCGAGCAACCCGATATTGATGCCGGCGGGCTTGAGCGCATCTTTCGCGCCGGGTTTCGCGAGTTCACACGGATGCGCAAGCAAAACGCCCAGCCCGAGCCCACCATCGAGGGCGCACAACGCGCCATGCGCATCGCCCTTAACCGCGAAATGGACCAGCTCGAGGCCTGGGTGCCCTATCTGGCCACAGTGGGCTCGACCAGCCCCTACATCGGCCTGTTCGGGACCGTCTGGGGCATCATGAACTCGTTTCTCGCCCTCGGCGCCATGCAGCAGGCCACGCTCGCCACGGTGGCCCCGGGTATCGCCGAGGCGCTGATTGCAACGGCGCTGGGCCTCTTTGCCGCCATCCCGGCGGTCATTGCCTACAACCGGTTTTCCAGCCAGTCCGAGCGCATGACCAACCGCTACGAAATCTTCATGGAAGAGTTCACCAGCATCCTTCAACGCCATCTGCAGGGCCGCAGCATGAGCGGAGGGACGGCGGAGCATCCATGACCCAGGTGATGACCACCCGGCGCCAGCGCGGCCGGCGCCGGCCCATGGCCGAAATCAACGTCGTCCCCTATATCGACGTCATGCTGGTGCTGCTGGTCATTTTTATGGTGACCGCGCCGCTGCTGTATCAAGGGGTGGATATTGACCTCCCCGAGGCCACCGCCGAGCCCATCGCCGCCGATGATCAGGAGCCACTGATCGTCGAGGTCGACCGCGAGGGGCGCTTTTATCTGAGCGTCGGCGGGCAGGCCGATGACGAACCCGTGGCGCTCGATGAGGTGGTAGCCAACGTTGCCCGCGTCATGGCCACAACGCCCGAGACACCGGTATTTGTGCGCGGCGACGGCGCAGTCAGCTACGCCCGGGTTGTCGAGGTCATGGCCGCATTGCAGCGGGCTGGCGTGCCCCGGGTGGGCCTCATGACCCAGCCCCCCGCCAATGGTGGATGATGGACCGCTCGCTGCTGCGTGATATCGGCCTCTCGGTGCTGGCGCATATCGTGCTCTTTGGGGTTTTTGCGCTCAGCTTCCGCTTCGGCCCCAACCTGGCCGACCAGGCTGGCACGCCCGATGCCGTGCAAGCCGTCGCCGTCGAGGAGGCCGAGGTCGAGGCCGTCATCGACCGCCTTGAAGCCGCGGAGGCCCAGGAAGCGGCTGCGGAACAGGCACGGCGCGAGGCCGAGGAACAAGCGCGCCGTGAGGCCGAGGCTGCTGAACAGGCCCGCCTCGAGGCTGAACGCGAGGCACAGCGCGAGGCCGAGGAACAGGCCCGAAGGGAGGCCGAAGCCGAAGCCGCTGAACAGGCCCGCCTCGAGGCCGAACGCGAGGCACAGCGCGAGGCCGAGGAGCAGGCCCGGCGCGAGGCCGAGGCCGCTGAACGCGCCCGCCAGGAGGCCGAGGCCCGCGCCCAGCGCGAGGCCGCCGAACAGGCCCGACGCGTGGCCGAGGCGCGCGGCACCTACGATGCCGCCATCCGCCAGCGAGTCACCCGGGCCTGGAACCGCCCGCCCGGCGTTCCCGAGGGCCTGAGCGCCATTATCGCAGTGCGGGTGGGCCCCGGCGGTGCCGTGCTGGGCGCCGAAGTGGTTCAGAGCAGCGGCAATGCCGCCTTTGACCGCTCGGCAGAGCGCGCCGTCTTTCAGGCCGATCCACTGCCTCTGCCCGATGATCCGGCACTTGCAGCCCCCTATCGGCGCGGTGTTGAGTTAACCTTCAGGCCTGAACCATGAACACGCGGCTGGATCCCAACCCCATGAAACATGCCCTCGCCCTCCTCCTTGGCCTGCTGTTGAGCCTTCCGGCGTTTGGCCAAGTGCGCATCGAGATCACCGGCGGCGCCGAGTCCGCGGTTCCGATCGCCGTGGTCCCCTTTCAGGCCGAAGGCGCCGGGCCCGGCGTGGATATCGCCGGTATCATCCGCGACAACCTCTACCGCAGTGGCCTTTTTGACCCACTCGATCCCGCCAACCACCTGGGCAGTCCCGGCCAGTTCGAGGATGTGCGCTTTCGCAACTGGCGGGCGCTCGGCGCCGACACGCTGGTGGTGGGCCGCATCGCCCCGATCGACGGCGGTAACTACCAGGTCCGCTATGAACTGCTCGACGTCTATGCCGGCAACCGCATCACCGGCCAGCGTTTTCGGGTGACACCCGAGGGGCTGCGCAACCTGGCACATACCATCAGCGATCAGGTGTTTGAGGCCATCACTGGCCGGCCCGGCGGCTTTAACACCCGCATCGCCTATGTTGAGGAATCGGGCAGCGTCGATGACCCCAGCTACCGGCTGTTCGTGGCCGAGGCCGATGGCCATCGGCCGCAGAGCATCCTCACCTCGGGCCAGCCGCTCATGTCGCCCGACTGGTCGCCCGATGGCGGGCGCCTCGCCTATGTGTCGTTCGAGTCGGGGCGCAGCTCGCAGGTGTTTGTGCAGAACGTGGCCACCGGCGAGCGCCGGGCCGTTGCCTCATTCAACGGCATCAACGGCGCACCGGCCTGGTCCCCCGATGGCGAGCAACTGGCGATCACGCTGTCGCGCGGTGGCAACCCCGATATCTACCTCATCAATGCCGATGGCAGCGGCGAGCCGCAGCAACTGACCAACCACTTTGGCATCGACACCGAGCCCGCCTGGGCGCCTGACGGGCGCAGTCTTTACTTCACCTCCAATCGTGGCGGTGGCCCGCAGATCTACCGGCTATCGCTGCGTGGCGGCGAGGTCGAGCGCGTGACCTTCGAAGGCCGCTACAACGCCTCGCCCAGCGTGTCCGACGACGGGCGCTTTCTGGCCTTCACGCACCAGCAAAACGGCAACTACCGCATTGCGGTGCAGGATCTGGAAGAGGATTTCATGCGCGTGCTGACCGACGGCGCACTCGACGAGTCGCCCAGCTTCTCGGCGAGCGGCACCATGGTGGCCTACACCCGCGCCAGCGGCGCTGGTACTGAGCTTGCCACGGTATCGGTCTTTGGCCGCATCCAGGGCCAGCTCACCGAGTTTGATAACACCGTGCGCGAACCTGACTGGGGGCCCCTGCCCTGAGGCGCCCGGACAATTCGCGCTTTCGCAAACCGACATTTGGGCTTTTAATAGTGGGACGGGCCCACCGTCTCAAACTGCACGATTAGGAGAACCTGGCATGAAACACTCCCTGCGCTGGCTGCTTCCCGTTGCGCTGACCGCCTTTCTGGCCGGTTGCGCAACCACTCAGGATGACATTGACGACTCCGAGATGGCCGAAATCGACCGCGCCGCGGCCGCCGAGGTCGATACGGGTGTCGAGACATCGGGCGCCGGCACCGGCAGCGCCTTCGAAGGCGAGCCGCTCGAGGATCCATCAAGCCCGCTGTCCGAGCGCATCATCTACTTCGACTACGACAGCAGCACCCTCAGCGAAGAGGCAATGGCCCTGCTTGAGGCGCATGCCGCCTATCTGGCCGACAACCCCCAGCGGCGCATGCTTGTTGAGGGCCACACCGACGAGCGCGGCGCCCGCGAGTACAACCTGGCACTGGGTGAGCGCCGGGCCGAATCCGTCAAACAGGCCCTCACCCTGGCCGGCGCCCGCGCCAACCAGGTCGATACCGTGAGCTATGGCGAGGAAAGCCCCGCCGTGAGCGGCAGCTCCGAGGCCGTGTGGGCCGAGAACCGCCGCGCCGAGCTGATCTACGAACGCTGATTGATCCGCAGAGGAGGCCCCATGCCGAGTGCCATGCGCCATCTGATGTCCAACGTGACCGCCTCGACCCGTCGGGCCTTACGCGCAAAGCGCAGGCCACAGCCCCGCGGCATGGCGTTTGCGCTGCCGCTGGGGCTTGCGCTCGCGCTGGGCCTCGCCGTGGAGCCCGTACTGGCCCAGGCCAATCTCGAGCGCCGCGTCGAGCGGCTCGAACAACGCCTCGAGGGCAGCGCGCTCATGGGGCTCATGAACGAGGCCAATGCCCTGCGCAGTGAGGTCACCAGCCTGCGCGGTGAAATCGAAATCCTCGAGCGCCAGCTAAGCGACATCCGCAACCAGCAACGCCAGCTCTACCTCGATCTTGATGACCGACTGCGAGCACTCGAGACAGGCAGCGCCGGCGACAGTGGCGCAGGCGATAGCAGCGACGGCACCGCGACGCCGGATACCGGAAGCCCGAACATCGGGACAGACTCCAGCGCTGGATCAGACGCCGCGCCAGGCATGACCGGCGATGACGCCGGCACCGAGCCGGAGTCAGGCGCCTCCTTTAGCAACGAGTCCGACGCCAACCCCCAGGCCGCCATCCGCCAGGCCTACGACGATGCCTTTGGCATACTGCGCGCAGGGCGCTACCAGGAAGCCGGCGAGGCCTTCCGCCAGTTCCTCTCCGACTACCCCGATGCCGAGCTGGCGGCCAACGCCCGCTACTGGCTGGGCGAATCGCACTACGTCGTGCGTGACTTCGACAACGCCCTCACCCAGTTCCAGCGCGTGCTCGACGACCACCCCAACAGCAACAAGCGCCCCGACGCGCTACTCAAGATCGGCTATGTCCATCTTGAGCAGGGGCGCATGGACGCGGCCCGGACCACCCTTGAACAGGTCGTCAACGATTTCCCGGACAGCACCGCCGCCAACCTAGCCAGCCAGCGCCTGGATCAAATCTGACCCAGCCCGCCGGCAACGGCCCAGGGGTTGATCACCGGCACGGGCAAATCCGAAAAATGCCGAGTGTTGCGTGTAACAACCGTAGCCCGGTTCGCAACCGCAATCCCTGCAATGAAGGTATCTCGAGTATCGACCGGACGCCCTTGACGCCGCCGCTCCGCAGCCAGCGCAGCTGCCGCATCGGCTGCCTGCGCGTCGAGCCACCGGACAACGCGCGCATCAGGCCTTGACTGCATGAGCTCTGACAGGACATTGGTATCCAACAACATCATTGATGGTTACCGTCCGTGTTCCTTGCCTCTCCCTCGAATGCCATAGGCTCCGCAACCTCCCCACGCCATTCCGGCATGGGACCTTCCAGCCCGTTCCCGGTAAAGCGCCCGGCAATCCGAGACCCCAACTGCCCGGATGCCACGCCGTACTCACTGACTGCAAGCCGAAGGATCTGACGAATCTCTTCTTCCATACTCCAGCCATGCTCAACCGCACGCCGCTTGAGCGCGGCCTTGATATCCACATCCAGATTACGAACGACGAGCTGTGCCATCGTTCACTCCCGCTACCGCCATGATGCTTCGCGTATATCACGATATCGTTTTTACAACGCCACGGTGGCGCCAACAGGCCTTATCGAGCGCCCGGTCGCTCGATGGCGCCGCAAGGCTCGCCCGTATTGCCGCAAACGGCGTCGGGCCGTATCATTCGCATCTCGGTCGGGTCGTTAGCTCAGCTGGTAGAGCATCGGACTTTTAATCCGCTGGTCGCAGGTTCGAATCCTGCACGACCCACCAATCCACACCAAACGTATTCGCGGCTATCGCTAATTGCCTGTCGGCGGTCAAAAGGCAGCACGCTTGTTGGGCCGCGCTTGCCAGATGCAGCGCATCCAGCGTCCGCAAGCTTGTTTGACGTGACGACAGCCACCGAAGCGCTTGATCAAACACACCGGCAGGCATGGGCAGTAGCCTATAGCGCCCCGCCGCGATATCGTTCTGCAGCGCGGATTCGATTCGCTGGGCCTGGGATTCAGTGATCTCACCCATACGCGACCACCGCGCTATTGCCGAGGCAATCTCGACACGCACGATCGGGCTCAACCCAATCTGCCCGGCTTCGCGCAGAAAGATGGCTTCCACGGCAGCGCTGTTTGTCTCAGAGCGATAGAAGGGCAAAACGGCACTCGTATCGGCGTAAAGCATCAGCTCCGCTCACCCTCCTCTCTTAGAGCACGCACCGTTTCTGCCGCCGCTTGCCGCATGGGCGGTATGGCATCACGCAGCGAAGCCCTCGAGATGAAGGGAACCACGTCTGGTATCTCGACCCGCGCCATCCGGGCGACCGGCTTTCCATGACGCAAGATCGTAATCTCCTCCCCCTCCTCGATCTGTTTGAGCAGACTAGCGAAATTCTCTCGAGCGTCTCGCACGTTGACTTCTTTCATTACCAGCCTCCGAGCCTAATATGTACACATAAACTGTACACAAAAAGCCGCTGGCTGTCCCGATGTTGGTCTAACGCGGTGGCCGATTTGCCTCAACCGAGGGCGATCACGACCGCGACGGCGATCAGCAATCCGCCCGCGATCTGATTGGCCCGGCGCAGCGCCTGCGGGGACTGCAGCAAAAGGCGGAGTCGATCGATCCCGAGCGCGAAGATCATATTGCCGATGAACGGTATGGCCATCGACACGAGCACGATGGCAACAACGTCGACCGTCCCGATCGTGCTCAGATCAAAAAACCCCGGCAGCACGCCCAGATAGAAAAGAATCGCCTTGGGGTTGCCCAGAATCGCAACCAGTCCGGCGGCAAAACCGGGCCACACCCCGGGCCGGGTCAAACGGCCATCGGCATGAATCGCCCGGCCGGCATGGCGAATGAGCTGCACCCCCATCACCAGGAAAATCGCCGCCCCCACCCAGCGCAGCACCAGCATGAACTCGCCATACACCGATACGATCCAGGCGAGGCCAAAAATCGCCGCCAGCGGCCAAAGCAGATCCCCCACCACCACGCCAAGCGCCAATGGCCAGGCACCCCGAAAGCCACCCGCCAGCGTCCGCGCCAACAGCGCCAGCCACACCGGCCCTGGCGTCAAAAACAGAATCAAAAGCGCCCCGGCATAAAGGGCAAGGTCAAACGGGTTGATGTTCATAGCGCCAGTCTAGCAGCCGACCGACAACGCCCAACCGGGACTACCTTGCAGGCTGAGAGCAAGTGAGAGGTTCGCAAAGTCGGGCCTGCTATCACTCCGACCCATTCAGACCAAACACCCAGGGATCGGAGTAATTTATGACCCATAGACATCGGCACACCGCTCGTCACCCGGCCTATGCACTGATGATCGCGGCGGCGATGGGGGCGTCACCCGGAATAGCGGTCGCAACGGGTACGACAATTACGGAAGAAACCGTGCTCAATACGGATACTCCTTACGCTGCTCTCAACATCACAGGCAACGGATCGATCGAGGTTAATTCAAACGTCACGCTCACGGTCACGGGCAACTCCGTCATCCCCTCCGGCGATGTCCCCGGACGGCTGGAAGGCGACGGTAATCTGATCGTGGAAAACGGCACCCTCACGGTCGAAGGGCAAGTCAGCCTGACCGGGAATACAACCGTTGCAGAGACGGGCGTGCTGCGCTTCGAGGCAGCAGACCTTGAGGGCGGCACTCAGACCACACCCTCAATGAGTGACAGCCGACTCATCACCATTGAAACCGACGGGAAGCTAATCAACAAACGCTCCGGCCTTGGGCTCCAAGCCGTGACACTGGAGACCGGCGCGACCCTCCAAATCGATGAGAGCATCAACCTCCAAGCGGCTCAGGGTGACAGCCCCGACGGCTCAACGTTGGCTGGCGACATCACCGGCACGGGCTCATTAAGGCTGCTAGGCGACGATGACAGGATCACCAATGCCAACCCCAATTTTGGCGGCATTCTCCGTGTAGGGGATGGAACAAAGCCCGGCGCCAAAGTCACGCTCGAAGCCACCGGCGCCATCGACGACGCCGCTAACTCCGGCAGTGCGGACGTGTACATCCGAGATGGCTCTGAACTTGTCATCGCAGCGCCCAATGCAATCTCCGCAAGCCGCCAAGTGGAACTCAACGATAACTCGACCCTTGTGCTCCAGGATAATCAGACGTTCGCCAGCCTCAACGCCAGCGACCCTGGCGTGCAGGTACAAATAGCCTCAGGCAAGACGCTCACACTGAATACCCAGGCCGGGGACAACGACACCCTCGCCGCAGCCATTTCGGGCGCAGGCAACTTGATTCATGGCGGCACTGGCACGATAACCATCACTCCGGTTGGTGCTTCAGATGGCTTGTCTTATGCAGACGGTCAGACAAGTTTTACCGGCACTACCACGGTTGAGGGTGGTGGCAAGCTTGTCCTCAAAAGAACCGATGCCCTTGGCGGTAGCAGCGAACTGCGGATCAGCAACGGCTCAGAGGTCATTCTGAAGAGCCTTGCAGAGGACTTCGACGCCGCGACTCTGGCTGAGGCCGAGGAACTCGGCATTACGCTGCCCAGTGCCAACAACGCCCTCAACACAGCCATCAATGTTGATCTCGACGCCACCGGTGACACCGACGCCACGCTGGATGTGCGGGTCGATCAAACTGTCAACGAGGTCGCCACTGGCACGAATGGCACGATCACC
>CAJXMI010000020.1 GCA_913056145.1 uncultured Spiribacter sp. | reverse complement strand
AGAGGGGTGGACGAGGACGACATCGACATCCATCTCGCGGAGTGCGTCGAGGACGCACTCCTTGAGACGCGCGAGTAGCCACGTCCCGGTGTACGCCTCGTACTGGGCGGGCTGCCCGACGCCTTTGCCGCCCATGCCCGTCGTCTTCGACTCATCGGGCTTATCCACCACCCACTGGCCGATGAAACGGGGCTGGAAGCCCATCGAGCCGTCGCACTGCAGGGTCTTGAACGGCAGGCGCTAGGCGCCGTGGCAGGCGTTATCGCCAGCAGCGATTTTACCGCCCGGCGCGTGCGCGAGCTCGATCTGCATCCTGGCAAGGCGCGGGTGGTGCAGCCCGGCTGCGCACCGGCACCGCTTGCCCGGGGCACCCCCACGGGCGCGCCGCTCCGATTCCTTTGCGTGGCCTCGCTGACGCCGCGCAAGGGGCATGATGTGTTGCTTGCCGCGCTGGAAAAACTGCGCGGGCGGCGCTGGACATGCCAGCTGGCGGGGCCCACCGATGCGGATCCGGCCTGGGCGGAGCGATGCCGCCAGCACATCGCCCGAGCCGGCCTGGAAGATCGCATCCAGCTTACCGGCGCGCTGAGCCCCGAGGCACTGGATGCCGCCTATGACTCTGCCGATGTATTTGTGCTGGCTTCGCGCTACGAGGGTTATGGCATGGTGATTACCGAGGCCATTGCGCGCGGCCTGCCTGTGGTGAGCACCAACGGCGGCGCCCTCGCGCAGACCCTCCCGAAAGGCGCGGGAATTCAGGTGCCGGTGGGGGATGCAGCCACGCTGGCCGCCGCGCTTGGAACGCTGCTTGACAACTCCGCGCGGCGCCACCGGCTGGCCGCTGCCGCGCGCGAGGCAAGGGCGCGACTGATTGACTGGCCAGAGACCGGCCGCCGCTTTGCCCGCGCCATTGAGGAGTGCAGCACCCATGCCTGAGCAGTTTGCCGCCGACTGGCTGGCGTTGCGCGAGGCCGCCGATCACGCGGCGCGCGATACCGGGCTGTTGCAAGCGCTCCACGACTGGTGGCCGGATACCGGGTACATGCAGATCACCGATCTCGGGACCGGAACCGGCAGCAATCTGCGCTATCTGGCACCCCGGCTGACGGGCACACAGCACTGGCGGTTGATCGACCATGACCCCGCGCTCCTTGAGCGCGCGCTTGCCACCGCCGGGACCCTGCCCGACGACCCGGGGCTTCACATCCAGGGCGAGTGCATCGACCTGCACGACGATCTGGAATCAGCCGTGCAGGGCGCGGATCTTGTCACGGCCTCGGCGCTGCTTGATCTGGTAAGCCGCGAATGGCTGGATCGACTGGCCGCCTGCTGCGCGCGCGAGGGCGCGGCGATTTTGATTGCATTGAGCTATGACGGCCGCTTTGAGTTTACCCCCGCGCAGGCGGAGGACGCGCTCATCCGCCGCAGCGTGAACGCGCATCAGCGAGGGCGCAAGGACATGGGCATGGCCCTCGGCCCGGATGCGGCCAAGCAGGCGGCCCAGGCTCTTGCAGCGGCCGGCTATACGGTGCACCTGGCATCGAGTGACTGGCAACTGGGCCCCGCCGACCCTGCATTGCAGGCCGCATTGATCAACGGCTGGTGTGCCGCCGCGCGCGAACACAACCCCGCCGCCGAGGCACGCATCAACGCCTGGGAGCACTCCCGAATCCGCCAGGGCCCGGCGGATTCGCTGCGTGTGGGCCATCAGGATCTGCTGGCGCTCCCGCCATGTCCGGCCTGATCCGGCTGGCCGGCTCTCTCGGCCTGCTGGCCCTGGTTGCCGTGCAGGTTGGCGACGAGGCCTTGCAACAACTCCGGGGCGCGCGGGCCGACTGGCTCCTGCTGGCGGCCGCGCTCGCATTGCTGCAGGTCATTCTCTCGGCCTGGCGCTGGCGCTACACCGCAGGCCGGCTGGCCATTCCGCTTGCACCGGGCCTGGCCATCCGTGAGTACTATCTGGCCACGCTGATCAACCAGACTCTGCCGGGCGGAGTGCTTGGCGATGCGCAACGCGCCTGGCGCCATGGCCGGGGCCTGCCGCGCAAGGGCCCGGCCTTTCAGGCCGTGGTGATCGAGCGCTTTTCGGGCCAGATCGCCATGGCCGCGCTGGCGCTGGGGGCGTGGCTCGCAACCCCGGGGCTCGCGGCGCACACACGCCTGGCGGTACTGGCCGCGGCCGGCGGCATTATGGCAGTGGCCGCGCTGGCACTAATGGCCTGGTTGGGCCGCTATCGCGCCTCGAACCCCCGCCGCGGCTGGCTTTACGAGTGGGCAATGGCGCTCCGCCGGGGGCTGCTCGCCCGCGATGTACTGCCGTTGCAGCTGGGCGCCTCACTGCTGGTAGCCACCGGACATATTATGGTGTTTATCTGCTGTCTGCAGGCACTTGGCGCGAGCGGCGACGCACTGCTGTGGAGTGCCCTGATCCCGCCCGTGCTGTTTGCCATGCTGATTCCGTTCAGCGTTGCGGGCTGGGGGTTGCGCGAGGGCGCCGCCGCGCTGCTCTGGCCGCTCGCCGGGCTGCCCGCGGCCGAGGGCGTGGCCGCCGCCGTGCTCTATGGCCTGATGGGGCTGCTGAGCGGGCTGCCGGGTCTGCTCACGCTGCTACGGCGCTGAAGTCGAGCCGAAACAAGCGATCCTCACCCAGCGGGAACTGGGCCACGGCCGGGCGCAGCGCCTCCTCCATCCGCTCGATGGCCGGCAACTGCAGCCCCGATGGGCCGGCACCGATAATCACCGGCGCCAGCGTCATGTACAGATGATCGACGAGACCCGCGGCGAGCCACGCCGATACGGTTCGTGCGCCGCCCTCGACCAGCAGCCGGCGGATACCCGTCCCGGCCAGCGCCGCGAGGAGCTCGGGCGGCGTCAATGCGCCGGGATCGAGCCGCGGGATTCCGCTGGGCACTTCAGTCCATGCGGGCCCCATGACCAGCGTGGGCGCGAGCCCGTCGGTAAACAGATGGCGATCGTCGGCAAGGCCGCTGCGCTGACTCACCACGATGCGCCGCGGGTTGTCGCCCGCTACGGCCCGCACTGTCAGACGGGGGTTGTCGGCCTGCACCGTGCCCGCACCCACCAGCACGCCATCGCAGAGCGCGCGCAGCCGATGCAAATGGGTGCGATCGGCGGGTCCGGTGACGAAATGCGAGTGACCCGACGCCGTGGCAATCCGGCCATCAAGACTCTGCCCCAGCTGGGCAATCACAAGCGGCCGCGAATCCTGCCCCACCAGAAATGGCGCATAGCGGGCACGCAGCCGGGCGGCCATGTCGTCGCGGGCAGCATCGGCAAGATCCGCGGGCACCTCATCGGCCCCGTCGGCGCCGCTGCCCGGAAGGCCTTTGCCACAGTCCTGGAGCAGCGCAGCCCAGGCGGCAGCGGCGGCCATGGCATCCTGCGGTTGGCGGGGCGTTTTCATCACGGAATTGTTACAGTCATTGCTGGTCTATCGCTACAGGTTCACGGACAGGGAAACATTATGCAGCGCATTCGGCGCGCGCTGATCGACTTGCGGCGTGGAGAACCGGTTTTCATTGCCGGCACCGACGAGGACAGCCAGCTGGTGCTCGCCATCGAAAATCTCGACAGTCAGCGGCTTGAGACACTCACCCGACTTGCCGGGGGCGAGGCCAGACTGATCATCACCGGCCATCGCGCACTGGCTTTGGGGATCCCCGGCGAGGCCGCCCAGCCGGTGGCTCTCGCGCCCCGCCAGAATGGCGCGGCATCGCCACTGCAGGGCATTATCACCGCGCTGCGCCAGCCACAGGCGGGACCGGCACCCCGGCCGGCCAGCCCGGCTGAGACCGCAGGCATTGACATGGCGCGCCATGCCGGTCTGCTGCCGGCCCTTCTCTCCCTGCACGCGGGCGCGCCCAGCGAGGCCCTGCGGCAGAAGCTGGCCGATACCGAACTCCTGACGGTCACGCCGGCCGAAATCGAGGCGTTCAACGCCGATGGCGGCAACCTGCCGGAGCGCATCAGCGAGGCGCGGGTGCCGCTCGAGGGCGCCGAGGCATCGCGCTTTGTGCTGTACCGCGAGCGCGATGGCCTGCTCGAACACGTAGCCGTACTGGTCGGCGACCCGGCAAGCTGGCCAGGCACCCCGGGCCTGCGGATGCACTCGGCCTGTCTGACCGGCGATCTCTTTGGCTCACTTCGTTGCGACTGCGGCGAGCAGCTGCGCACGGCGGTGACCACACTCGCCGCCGACGGGGGCGGGATCCTGCTGTACCTCGCCCAGGAGGGCCGCGGCATCGGCCTGGCCAACAAACTCCGTGCTTACGGGCTGCAGGACCACGGCCTCGACACCGTGGACGCCGACCAGCTGCTCGGGTTTGGCGAGGATGAACGCCGCTACGAGACTGCCGCCGCCATGTTGCACGACCTCGGCGTGGCCCGGGTGCGGATCATGACCAACAACCCGGCGAAGGTCGCCGCGCTCGAGTCCGCCGGGATCGAGATTGCTGGCCGCGAGGCCCTGCATGGCCAGCTCAATTCCCACAATGCGCGCTATCTGACTGCCAAGGCGCAACGGGCCGGTCACTGGCTGCAGGAGGTCCTGGCCGATGGCCGGCCCGGGGATGGCGATTGAACGCCACCTCGCCTAGCGCAACTGCGCCAGGGGAAAGGCGGCGGTCTCGGCAATGATGGCCGCCAGCGTGGCGGCGTAATGCGCAAGCAGGCGCTGCCCGAGCTGTGCGCTGGCAAGCCGGGCATCCCCGCTGACACCAGCCGGGTGGAGGTCTTGAGCCAGCCAGGCAAAGCGTGCCGGACGATTCTCGGCACCCAGCCACTGAAACCCCGCGAGCGCGTCAAACTCCAGTGATGGCCAGTGGGCCAGCGCCGCCGTATCTACCCGCTCCGGCGCCAGATGCAGCATGAGCGCCGTCTCCAGCGCACCACCATGCAACCCCTCCTGCCATTCCCGCTCGGGCAGTGCGTCGGCAAGGGGCGGAAAATCGAAGTGGCAGGTCTTGACCACCAGCATCGCGGCTTCGGCCCGCAGCCTCAACGCCGCCGTATCGACCGCGGCGAGGTTGCCACCATGGCTTGAGTAGAGCACCAGACGCCGGCAGCCGGCCCGGGCAATCGAATGGCCGATATCGACCAGCACCGCCTGCAGCGTCTCGGCCGACAGGCTCAGGGTACCGGAGTGCCGGCCATGCTCGAGGCTGTCGCCAATGGCGAGGGTGGGCAGACGCAGACAGTCGACTCCGGCCGGCAGCTCCGGCAGCGCTGCCGTGGTAAGCCCGTCCGCAATCACCTGATCGGTCGCCAGCGGAAGATGTGGCCCATGCTGCTCGATGGCGGCCAGCGGCAGGATGGCCACCGTTTCCTGATTGACCCGCGCGCTGAGGCCGCTGGACGTGAGATCTGCCCATGCAGTAGCCATCAGTGCGCGGCCTCCAGTTGCCTCAGACGGGCCTCCAGCAGGCCCGGGAAGCGCTTGAACCAGGTGGCATTGAGCGGCGAAGGATGCGGCAGCGGATGCAGCCTGAACCTGCGGCTTGCGCCAGCGGGGCCCGTGTAGTCAATGCTCAGGGTTGTCTCGAAACGGGTGGGCGTCTGCCAGTGATGTTCCAGGTGCTGGCGCAGTGCCGGCGACTGGCCGATACCAAACCAGAAAAACGCCTCACGCCCCAGCGTGATGACGTCGCGGCCCTGCCAACATGTAAGCAGCAGCTCGGCCACCAGGGCCTGGAACTGGCGCTTGACCCGCATGGACCAGGCCTTGTTGCCCACGGGTTTGTACGGAACCGTATTGGCCCAGAAATAGCCGCGCCCGGCGGCAAGGGCCTGTTCAGTGGTGACCAGCTCGCCGTGGTAGTGGCGTTGATAGAGCACCCGCCGCAGCTGCTTGCCCCCGGCGCCGATGAACGGCACCCCGACATGCACCTCGTCGCGCCCGGGGTCACGGCCAAAAAAGGCGATGGGGGCCTGCTCGGGCCCCAAACCAAAAACGGGGTCACCCGGGTCGCGGCCAGCGTCGTCATAGACCGCCCGATCAACCCCCGGGAGATTGCGGGCCGCCTCGCGAAAGCGGGCATGCAGATCGGCGGGCAGCGCCCGTCCGTCAGTGGAGTGTTGCCTGGCGCTCACGGGTCTCCTTGAGGACGCCGACCACGTCCTCTTCCCAGCTTTTTGCCAGCGGCGAGCGGGCCACCAGAGCCGACAGCTCATCGGGGGTGACCGGATCGCCGCCCTCATCGCCGACCGCAAGCCGTGAGCGATGCTCATCACGCAGCTCATAGGCCCGCTCGCCGCTGTCACCATCCCCCACGCGCAGGGTGATCTCGTCGGCCTCGACCACGGCGCGCCAGTTGACCTGAGCCGTCCAGCCCCGGGCGTTGGAATACAGCGACACCCCGGCGAGCTCATGGCCGCTGCCGCGCTCATTATCCATGACGTGAACACTGCTCGTGAGGTGCTCGAAGGGCGATTCCTCGAGAATCTGCAACAGCTGCTCCTTCGGGATCATTTCATCGGTATTCATCGCTTGCACCCTTGCGGCGTTCGCTTGCATTACCCGGCATCATACAACCCGAAGAGCGGTCTGTTGACCCGGCGGTGGTTGCGTTATGCTCTTGACTCGTGCATTCGTGAACGGAGCCGCCGCCGGCACATCATGGCCAACACCCTCAATCAAAAGCGTCGCCGCGCCGAGCGCACGCGCGCGTTCCTGGGCGAGCTGCAGCAGCGCTTCCCCGGCTGTTTCAGTGCAAAGCGCGAGGCCGTTCGCCCGATTGCCATCGGGATTCAGACAAGCCTGCGCAAGGCACTCGATGCCGATCCCGACCTGGCCGACACGCCCAACTGGCTGATCCGCCAGGCCCTTGCGCAGTACACGCGCTCGCCGGCCTACCTCGACGCCGTCATTGCCGGCGAGACGCGGATCGATCTTGACGGCCAACCGGTCGAACCCGTCACTGCCGAAGCCATCGCGCTTGCTCGTGAGCAGCGCAGCGAGCAAAAGGCCCGCGCTGCCGAGCGCCGGCGGGCTCGGGCCGAGGCCGCCGAAACCGAGCGCCAGCAGGCTCGTCTGCAGCAGCTGGCCGATCGTTTCAACCGCTAGGCCGCAAGGGCCGGCGCCCACCAACCCCGAGAGTCAAGTCGTGGAGTCTACAATCAAGCTATCGGAATTGAGCCGCGAAGACCTGAACAGCCTGCGCCAGGCGGTTATTACCGAGCTCGAGGCACGCGCGTTCGAGGAAAAGCTGCGCCGCGAGCTCCAGTCGCACATGAACCGCGAGGCCTGGATCCAGGGTCACCACGAGGCGACGCGTCGACGTCGCTGAAGAGCGACGGACTGCCACCGATGGTCTGGGAAGGCTGGCTTACGCTCACGGTAGTACTGATGGCGCTTCTGGCCCTTGCCAGCGGCATCGCCTCACCCGTCGCGATTCTGTTCACGGCCCTTGCCACGCTGATGACGGTAGCGGCCGTCAGCGCCAGCCCCAACCTGGTCACGCCGGCCGAGGCGGTCAGCGGTTTTGGCAGCACCGGCATGATCACCGTCGGCCTGCTGTTTGTGGTGGCCGCCGGCCTCACCCGCACCGGCGCGATCAGCCTGCTGGTCGAACCGCTTCTGGGGCGCTCGCAGGGGCTGCGCTCGGCGCAGTGGCGGCTGCTGACTCCGGTGGCCGGGCTCAGTGCCTTTCTCAATAACACCCCCATCGTTGCCCTGTTCCTGCCTCTGGTCAATGACCTCGCCCGACGCCTCGACCTTCCGGCATCGCGCCTCTACCTGCCACTCAGCTATGCCGCCATTCTGGGGGGCACCTGCACCCTCATAGGCACCAGCACCAACCTGATCGTCAACGATCTGCTGGCGCAAAGCGACGTGGCAACCGGCCTGGGGCTCTTTGATCTGGCCTGGGTGGGCATACCCGCCACCCTGCTGGGCCTCGCGTATATCCTGGCGGCCAGCGGCTGGCTGTTGCCGGACCGCCGCGAGGCACTGGCCGAGCGTCTCAATCCCAAGCGCTACACGGTTGAGGTTGTGGTGGCCGAGAACGGGCCGCTGGTCGACCGCTCGATCGAGGAGGCCGGTCTGCGCCATCTGCCCGACCTCTTTCTGGCCGAGATCGAGCGTGCCGGCCATGTCATGCCCGCCGTAGCGCCATCCGAGACACTGCGCGGTGGCGATCGGCTGGTGTTTGTCGGTGTACTCGAGTCGGTTGTCGATCTGCACCGCATGCGCGGACTCAAGCCGGCCAGTGATGCCGTTGATGATCTGGAGGAACCCCGCAGCGAGCGCTGCCTGGTTGAGGCGGTAGTTGCCGAGGCCTGCCCGCTCGTCGGGCGCAGCATCCGTGCCGGCCGCTTTCGCGAACGCTACCAGGCCGCTGTCATCGCCGTCTCCCGGGGCGGCCGGCAGCTGCCCGGCAAGATCGGCGACATCGTGCTGCGCCCGGGCGATACGCTGCTGCTCGAAACCCACCCCAGCTTTATCGAGCGCCAGCGCGATGCACGCGATTTCTATCTGGTGAGCGGCGTGGCCGACTCGGCGCCCCGGCAGCATGACAAGGCCGGCATCGCCTTGCCGATTCTCGCGCTGATGGTACTGCTTGCGGCGAGCCCCTGGGTCAGCATGCTGAATGCCGCATTGCTCGCCGCGATCGCACTCATTGCCACGCGCTGCGTGGATCTGCCCGAGGCCATTCGCAACGTCAACTGGAACGTCCTGCTGGTCATTGGCGCGGCCATCGGCATTGGCCGGGCCATGGATAACAGCGGCGCTGCGGCCGTCATCGGCCAACAGATCATGACCCTCGCGGCCGACCAACCGCTGCTGGCGCTCGCCGGCATCTACCTGCTCACCTCGCTGACCACCGAGGCCATCACCAACAATGCCGCCGCCGTGCTCGTCTTTCCGGTGGCCATGGCGGGTGCCGAGGCCATGGGTGTCTCCCCCACCCCCTTTGTGGTGGCCATCATGGTCGCCGCGTCAGCCGCCTTTGCCACGCCCATCGGCTACCAGACCAATCTGATGGTCTATGGCCCCGGCGGCTATCGGTTCATTGACTACGTCCGCTTCGGCCTGCCGCTCAATCTGCTCGTGATGGCAGTGGCCCTGCTGGTGATCCCGCGGGTCTGGCCGCTCTAGCGGCAAGCCGGCACACTGGGCGGTACGCTAACAGCCCCGGAGGCATCATGACATCCGCGCTCGACACAGCCGCCGCCCGCGAGGCGGTCGCTACCGCCTGGGATACCCACATCCTCCCCGCGCTGGAGGCCTTTATCCGCATTCCGGCCAAGTCGCCGGCGTTTGACCCCGACTGGGCCCGCAGCGGTTATCTCGATGCGGCCGTGGCCCTTGCCGAGGACTGGTGCCGGCGCGTGGCCCCGCCCGATGCGAGGATCGAGGTTGTGCGCCTGCCCGGCCGAACGCCGCTGCTCTGGGTGGACATCCCCGGTACCGGCCCGGGTGAGGCGCTGCTCTATGGGCATCTTGACAAGCAGCCCGAGGCCGAGGGATGGGACTCCGACAAGGGCCCATGGACCCCGGTGCGGGAGGGCGACCGTCTGTACGGGCGGGGCGCAGCGGATGATGGATATGCGCTATTCGCCTCGCTGCAGGCGGTGCGGCTGCTGCATGATCAGGGTGTTGCCCATCCCCGCTGCATGCTGCTGATCGAATGCGCCGAGGAAAGCGGCAGTCCGGATTTGCCCGCGTATCTCGATCATCTGGCCAATCGCCTCGGCCGCCCCGGCCTGGTGGTCTGCCTGGACTCGGGCTGCGCCGACTACGAGCGACTCTGGGTGACTACCTCACTGCGTGGCATGGCCGCCGGTGACCTCAGCGTGGAGGTCCTGAGTCAGGGTGTGCATTCCGGCGATGCGAGCGGCGTGGTGCCCTCGAGCTTTCGGATTGCCCGGGCCCTGCTCGAGCGGGTTGAGGATGCGGGGACGGGCCGAATACTCCCCGGCGAGCTGCATGCCGACATCCCTGCCGAGCGTCAGGATCAGGCCATCAAGGCGGCGGATATCATTGGCGATCAGCTGGCCCGCAAGTTTCCCTGGGCCGGAGACACCGGGCCGCTGAGCGACGATCCGGCCGAGCTCATTCTCAACCGCACCTGGCGCCCGTGGCTCGAGGTGATCGGCGCCGACGGCCTCCCGGCCAGCGCCGATGCCGGCAACGTGCTGCGCCCTGGCACCACGCTCAGGCTATCCCTGCGCCTGCCGCCAACCGTGGATGGCCGGGCCGCCACCCAGGCACTGGGTGAGGTCCTCACCGCCCAGCCCCCGCAGAACGCCCAGGTCCGCTTTCGCCCCGGCGGCGCCGCCAACGGCTGGAACGCACCGGCCTTTGAGGGCTGGCTGGGCGACAGCCTGATGGCCGCCGCCAATGACTGGTTTGGCGAACAGGCCGTCTTCATGGGCGAGGGCGGCAGCATTCCGCTGATGAACCTGCTGAGCGAGCGCTTCCCCGCGGCCCGGTTTCTGGTCACGGGCGTGCTGGGGCCAGGCTCCAACGCGCACGGACCCAACGAATTCCTGCATCTCCCCATGGCCCGCCGCCTTACCGGTGTGGTGGCAGAAGCCCTGGCGGCGCAAAGCGCCAATGCCTGAAATGCCTGAGCGGCCTGGCTACCAGGGGATGGGCGCCCCATCCCAGGCAAGGAATTGGCCCGAGTCGTCGATACCGGCGGCATCAATCCGTTTGAGGAGGCATTCGGCAACAAATGCCGGAGTAAACAGCTTGCCGTCCGGGACATGCGCCTGGAATGGCTCCGACAGCCCGGAGTCGGTTGTCCCCGGATGCAGCGCAAGGCAGATCACGCGGCGAGCCCGGCGCGCACACTCAATGGCCAGCCCCCGGGTAAACATGTTCTGAGCGGCCTTGCTGGCGCGATAGGCGTACCAACCACCCAGACGGTTGTCACTGATGCTGCCAACGCGTGCCGACAGACTGGCAAAGACCGCCCGGTCGCGATGGTTGAGCAGCGGCAGACAATGCCGGGCGATCAGCATTGGCGCCATGGTGTTAATGCGCAAATTGGCCTCGAGCCCCGCTGCCGTGATGTCCTCCACGCGCTTCTCGGGCCAGATGCCGGCATCGCGGTCGTGGAGGATGCCAAAGGCATTGATCAGCAGATGCAGACGCGGCGTCGCCGCACCAACCTGCTCCGCAAGCGCCGCGATCGAGTCGGGATTGGTCAGATCAACGGCAACAGCCTGCACCCGCTCGCCATGACGCGCCCGGAGCCCGGCCACCCGGCCCGAGTCC
The DNA here is from genome assembly GCA_913056145.1 of uncultured Spiribacter sp. Classification (GTDB taxonomy): domain Bacteria; phylum Pseudomonadota; class Gammaproteobacteria; order Nitrococcales; family Nitrococcaceae; genus Spiribacter. The sequence continues at coordinate 15,824 of CAJXMI010000020.1, read as the reverse complement.
GGATGTCGAGTGGCTGCCCACACCCGGGCTACTGGTGTCGTGTCCAGCAGGCGCTCGGTCAATGCCGCGCCAATCGCCCCGCCGGCGCCCACCACCAGGGCCTCGCTGTGTTCATCAATGGTTTGCATCCGCGCTGCCTTCCTCCCACGTTACAATCCAGCCATGCAGTCAGCGCTCATTCAGCCCACCGACCGCGGCCTCTACTGCGCCGACGGCGATTTCTACATCGATCCGTGGCGCCCGGTTGAACGGGCCCTCATCACCCATGCCCATGCCGATCACGCCCGCAGCGGCCATGCCCGATACTGGGCGGCCCGGGACGGTCTGGGCCTGCTGCATCGGCGCCTGGGCAACAAAGCCGCCCTTACCGGCGTCGACTACAACGCGCCCCTGCAGTTCGGCCGGGTGCGCGTGAGTTTTCACCCGGCCGGGCATGTGCTGGGATCGGCGCAGATCCGCGTCGAGCGCGACGGCGAGGTCTGGGTTGCCTCGGGCGATTACAAGCGCGACACCGACCCCACTTGCCGTGCCTTCGAGCCGGTGCCCTGCGACACCTTCATCACCGAGGCCACATTTGCCCTGCCGGCCTATCGCTGGCCCGATGCGGCCACCGTGGCCGCGGATATCCATGCCTGGTGGCAGGAAAACGCCGCCAACGGCCGCACCACCATGCTCTTCTGCTATGCCCTCGGCAAGGCCCAGCGCGTGCTTGCCCAGCTGCCCGCTGATCCCCCGGGCCCCATCTACCTCCACGGCGCTGTCGCACCGCTCACCGAGGACTATCGCCGCGCCGGGATTGCACTGCCCGACACCCGCACGGTGGGCGAGGCGCCCGCAGCCGAGGATTACGCCAGCAGCCTGGTCATTGCGCCCCCGAGCGCGGCGGGGTCCACCTGGATGCGACGGTTCCGGCGCCCGGCCACCGGGTTTGCCTCGGGCTGGATGCGCATTCGTGGCAACCGGCGCCGCCGCGGGCATGATCGCGGTTTTGTGCTCTCCGACCATGTGGACTGGCCCGGTTTGCTGCAGACCATTGACGACACCGGCGCGCGGCAGATTCTGACCACGCATGGCCGCGCCGATGAGCTGGTGCGGTATCTGCGCGAGCGTGGCCTGACAGCGCGCCCCCTGGCTACGCTGTATGGCGCTGGCGATGGCGATGAGGACAACGCATGAAGGCGTTTGCCGCCCTCTTCCAGCGTCTTGATCAGGAACGCGGCACCAATGCCAAGGTAGCCGCGATGGTGGACTACTTCACCGCCACTGACCCGGCCGATGGCGCCTGGGCCATCCACTTTCTGAGCGGCCGTCGCATCAAGCGCCTGATCGGCCCGGTACAGCTGCGCGAGTGGCTCGCCGAGGCGTCGGGACTGCCCGCCTGGCTGGTCGAGGAAACGCATCAGCATGTGGGTGATCTGGCCGAGACCATCGCCCTGATTCTGCCGCCTGCCCGGGCTGAACCAACGACCGATGCACGCGGGCTGGCCCGCTGGGTGGAGGACGAGGTGCTGGCCCTGCGCGATCTGGAACCGGATGTCCGTCGCGAACGGGTAACCGCGGCATGGCGACAGCTCGATGAACCTGGCCGCTTTCTCTACAGCAAACTGCTCACGGGCGCACTGCGGGTGGGTGTCTCGCAAACCCTGGTGGAGCGTGCCCTTGCCACTGCCACCGGGCATCCCCGGCCGGTGATTGCTCACCGCTTGATGGGTCGCTGGACCCCGGATGCCGACTTCTTTCGCGGACTGTTCGCGGCACGCTCCGACAACGAGGATGCCTCGCGGCCCTATCCGTTTTTTCTGGCCAATCCGGTTGACGGTGATCCGGCCGATCAGCTGGGGGCGCTCCACGCCTGGCAGCTCGAATGGAAATGGGACGGCATTCGCGCCCAGCTCGTGCGGCGGGCCGACCAGACCTATCTGTGGTCGCGGGGCGAGGCGCTGATCACCGACACCTTTCCCGAACTGGCCGAGGCGGCCCGGCAGCTGCCACCCGACACCGTGGTGGATGGCGAAATCCTGGCCTGGGACCAGGCAGTGCTGCCGTTCGCCCAACTGCAACGCCGCCTTGGGCGCAAGCGGGTAAGCCGCCGCTTCATGGCAGAGGTACCGGTCCGGCTGTTGATCTACGACGTGCTGGAGGCCGACGGTTGCGATCTGCGCTCCCGCGCGCTTGGCGAGCGGCGCGAGCGCCTGGAGCAGCTGCTGCAGCCGTGCTCGCCCCCGCTGACGCTCTCGCCACGCATCGAGGCCGGCGACTGGACCGAACTTGCGGCACTGCGCGACGAATCACGGGCGCGCGGCGTCGAGGGCATCATGCTAAAGCGTGCCGACAGTCCCTACGCCACCGGCCGCCCGCGCGGCCCGTGGTGGAAGTGGAAGGTAAGCCCGCTCACCCTTGATGCCATTCTGCTCTACGCCCAGCCCGGCCACGGCCGGCGCGCCAACCTGTATACCGACTACACCTTTGTCGTTCCCGATGGTGAGCAGCTGGTACCGGTTGCCAAGGCCTACTCGGGCCTGGATGACCGCGAGATCCGCCGTCTTGATCGCTGGATCCGCCGGAATACCCGCGAGCGCTTCGGGCCGGTGCGCTCCGTGGAGCCCGTGCAGGTCTTCGAGCTGGCGTTCGAGGGCATTGCCCCGTCAAGCCGACACAAATCCGGCGTGGCGCTGCGCTTCCCGCGAATCGCCCGCTGGCGCGAGGATCTGGGCCCTGACGATGCCGACACACTGGCCCAGGTCCGAGCCCTGCTCCCGTGAGCATTGAGCCGCACAACGCGCTGGAGGCCTGGTTTGCCGATCGTGGCTGGACGCCGGCCGAGTTTCAGCGGGATGCCTGGAGCGCGCATGGCCGGGGCGAGAGCGGGCTCATTCATTCCGCGACCGGCTCGGGCAAATCGCTCGCCGCCTGGGGTGGCCCGCTCCTTGAGGGGTTGAATGAGGCCCGGAACGGCTCCGAGCGCCGAGCGCCAGGCCCTCGCGTGCTCTGGATCACGCCACTGCGGGCGCTTGCCGGAGATACGGTGCGCAGTCTGACGGAGGCCGCCGCGGGTATCGGACTCGACTGGCGCGTCGAAAAGCGCACCGGTGACACCAGCGGCAGTGCCCGGCAGCGCCAGCGCCGCAAGCCTCCCGAGGCACTGGTCACTACCCCCGAGTCCCTCTCATTGTTGCTCTCCTATGCCGATGCCGATACCTGGTTCCGATCGCTCGGCACGGTCATCGTCGATGAGTGGCATGAGCTGCTCGGCAGCAAACGCGGTGTGCAACTGGAGCTCTGTCTTGCCCGCCTGCGCCGGCTCGCCCCCACTTTGCGTACCTGGGGCCTGTCCGCCACGCTGGGCAATCTCGACGAGGCCCTGCACTGTTTATTGGGAACTGACGCCAGCGGCGGGCAGCTTATTCGCGGTGCCGCCCCGCGGCCCCTGCGTATCGAGGCGCTCCTGCCCGACACGGATCGGCGCTTTCCGTGGGCCGGGCATCTTGGCACCCACTTGATGCGTCAGGTCGTTGACCACCTCGATGCGCCGGGATCCTGTCTGCTGTTCACCAATACCAGGGCCCAGGCCGAGCTGTGGTTTGAATCGCTACTGCGCGAGCGCAGTGACTGGCTGGAGGGCCTCGGCCTGCACCATGGCTCCATTGACCGGTCCCTTCGCGAGCGCATCGAACAGGGGCTCTCCGCCGGGCAGTTTCGCTGCGTCGTGGCCACCTCCAGCCTGGATCTGGGCGTTGACTTCTCGCCGGTTGACCGGGTGATTCAGATCGGCAGCCCCAAGGGCGTGGCCCGGCTTGCCCAGCGAGCCGGGCGCTGTGGCCATCAGCCGGGCGGCCACAGCGGCGTGCTGTGCGTGCCCACGCATGCCCTCGAGCTGGTAGAGGTTGCGGCGGCTCGACGGGCATGGAAGGCCGGTGAGATCGAGGCGCGCCCGCCGCTTCGCCTCAGCCTGGACGTGCTGGCCCAGCATCTCGTTACCCTGGCGGCCGGTGGCGGCTTCGACCCCACTGCAACGCTCGCCGAAGTCCGCACCACGCATGCCTTTGCAGCGCTGGACGACACCGCCTGGGAATGGACGCTTGCCTTTATAACCCATGGCGGCCCCGTCCTCGAGGCCTATCCGGATTTTCGCCGAGTGGTACGGGGCGAGGATGGCCGCTATCGCATCAGCGACCGCCGCCAGGCCAGCCGTCATCGCATGAGCATTGGCACCATTACCAGCGATGCGGCCATTGCCGTTCGCTACCATGGCGGCGGCTACATCGGCACGATCGAGGAGAGTTTCATTGCCCGGCTGCGGCCCGGCGATGTCTTTCTGTTTGGTGGGCGCAGTCTCGAGCTGGTCCGCGTCCGGGACCTCACCGCCTGGGTCAGGCGTGCCGGCCGCCGGCGCCAGGCTGTGCCCCGCTGGCAGGGCGGCCGTCTGCCGCTTTCGGGGACGCTCGCCAGTCGTGTCCTTGAACTGCTCGCCGAGGCGGAGCATGGCCACTATGCCGAGCCCGAGCTACAGGCGCTCCAGCCATTGCTCGAGATGCAACAACGCGAATCGGCCTTGCCGGTCCCGGGGCGGCTGGTGGTGGAACACACCACCTCGCGTGAGGGCGAGCATCTGTTCATCTATCCCTTCGCCGGGCGGCTGGCCCACGAGGGCCTTGCCACACTGCTGGCCTGGCGTCTGGGGCAGCTCAGTCCGGCGACCTTCAGCATCGCCGTCAACGACTACGGCTTCGAGCTGCTGTCGAGCACACTCGCGGCTCCGGACGAGGCCACTCTGCGCCGGCTTTTGCGGCCAACGGATCTGCTGGACGACCTGCTCGCCAGCATGAACGCAAGCGAGCTTGCACGCCGACAGTTTCGCGACATTGCACGCATCGCGGGGCTCATCTTTCAGGGCTATCCCGGGCGGGGGAAAAGCGCCCGCCAACTCCAGGCCTCGAGCGGTCTCATATTTGACACCATCAGTCGCTACGATCCGGACAACCGCCTGCTCGAACAGGCGCGCCGCGAGGTGCTGGAGCAGGCCCTAGAGGTCAACCGACTGCGCGAGGCGCTGGCACGCATCGAGGCGGCCAGCCTTTCAGTGCATGAGACCGCCCGCCTCACGCCGCTCGCCTTCCCGCTGTGGGCCGAGCGCCTGCGTAACCGCCTGAGTACGCAACGCTGGGAGGATCGCGTGGCGCGGATGGTGGATCAGCTGGAACGGGCCGCCGGGCGATCATGACCGCAACGACCGTCGAGCTGGCCGAACACACCCTTGAGCTGCTGCCGGCACGTGCGGTCTGGTGGGCGGAACAGGCCACTCTGCTGGTGGCCGATCTGCATCTGGGCAAGGCGGGGCTGTTCCGGCGCGCAGGGCTCGCCATACCCGAGGGCGACACGGCCGACACCCTGCGGCGGCTGTCGATACTGATTGAGCAGTTCACGCCAGAACGGCTGGTACTGCTGGGCGATATCCTGCATGCGGCCCCCGGCGCCGATGGTGGGCTGATGCGCCAGCTTGCGGCGTGGCGCTCGCGCCATGCGGCAACGCCAATGCTGGCAATCCGCGGCAACCATGACCGCGGCATCGAGCCCCTGGCCGAGCTGTTTGACTGGCATCTCGAGGGCATGCCGAGCGCCGGCCTCGCACTGCGGCATCATCCACCCAGGGATCCGGGCACGGCGACCGGTCCCTGGCTCGCCGGCCACTGGCACCCGGCCGTGCGTTTGCGTGGGGGTGGCGACAGCCTGCGTCTGCCCGCCTTTGTGGAGTGGCCCGGCCAGGGCCTGATACTGCCGGCTTTCGGGAGCATGACGGGCGCTCACACGATCACTGCCCGGCCTGGCCAGCGCCGGTACGCTACCAGCGGCGAGCGCATCATTGGACTGGATTAGGCCGGATCAGACTGATCGGCCGGGCCCGAACGCCAGACAAAAAAAAGCCGACATGCAGTCGGCCAAGAGGAGGAGAGAGAGAAATTCAAATGTTGCGTTGCATGATAGCAGTCGCGTTCTTTCGTGTTAAGTGTCCTATGGCGACTACGACTTGTGTTTTTCAGGCACTAATGACGGGGTGCCTGATGCCCTTTCGAGCGCTGCCAGCCGCTCGTCGGTCCGACGCAGGAGCGCAAGGATTTCCTCGCGCTCACGATGCGCCGTTGCCTCCATGTCGGCCCGGCGGGATTCTTCGTCTTCCCAGTGCGCTGCTTGCATTGTGTTGACAATGATGCCGATGAAAAGGTTCAGAATGGTGAGGGCACTCACCAGAATGAATGAGACAAAGTAAAGCCAGGCAAAGGGATAGGCGTCCATAACCGGCCGTGCAATGCCCATCGACCAGCTCTCCAGAGTCATCACCTGGAACAGCGTGTAGAGCGTGGCGCCCAACGTGCCAAACCACTCCGGGAAACGCTCACCGAACAGCTCGGTGCCCATCACCCCGAAGATGTAGAACACCATCCCCAGCAAAAAGATGATCCAGCCAATGCTCGGGATCGCCGTTACCAGCGCATCCACCAGCACCCGCAGCCGACGCACCGTCGAGAGCAGTCGCAGCACCCGCAGGATGCGCAGCGAGCGCAGAATGCTGAAGGGACCGGCGGCGGGTACCAGCGAGATCGCAACGATCACGAAATCAAAGACATTCCAGCCACCCCGGAAAAAACGTGGGCCCTGCGCGAACAGCCGGATGGCGATCTCCACGGCAAAAATGCCCACGATGACGGCCTCGGCCGCCAGGATGACGGAGCCCGCCTCCGCCATGACCTGATCCGATGTGGCAAGGCCCAGCAGCAGCGCATTCAGAACGATTAGCGCGATGATGGTATTGCGCGGGCCGGTTGCTTCGATCCACGCACCCGCGCGGTTGCGCCAGCGGTTAATCGCGCTCATCCCGCCACCCGCTGTCAGGCGTCGCCGCGCGCGAGCCGGCCTCGCAGCGCAGCCGCCTCGTCGCGGATCGCCGCGCGCTCATCCTCGCTCTTGCGCCGCAGGTTGCGAAACTGAAACTGCAGACGTCGATTATTTCCCAGCCGTGATTCATGGCGATCCAGAAAATCCCAGTAAAGCGTTGTAAATGGGCACGCCCTATCACCCGTTGCCTGACGCGGATTATAGCGGCAGTCCCGGCAGGCATTACTCATGCGGTCGATGTACGCACCGCTGGCGCAATAGGGCTTGGTCCCCACAATGCCGCCATCGCCATACTGGCTCATGCCAAGCGCATTGGGCAGGCTCACCCAGTCGACCGCATCAAGGTAGAGCGCCATATGCCATTCGTGGAAGCGATACGGGTGCGCCCCGTAGAGCTGCGCGAACAGCCCCAGCACCATCAGGCGTTGGATATGATGGGCATAGCCGTGGCGCAGCAGCCCCGACATGGCATCAGCCATGCACGCCATGTCCGTTTTCCCATCCCAATAACAGGGCGGCAGCTCATGCTGATGATCGAGCGCGTTATGCTGCGCGTAGTCGGGCATGTGCAGCCAGTAGACGCCACGCACAAACTCGCGCCAGCCCAGCACCTGGCGCACAAATCCCTCGACGGCGTTAATGGGCGCTGTGCCTTGCTCCCAGGCCTTGACCGCCGCCGCAATGCACTGCCGCGGGTCGAGCAGGTGGAGATTGAGCGCGGCCGACAGACGGGCATGGAACAACAACGGCTCGCCCGTCCAGATCGCATCCTGATGCGTGCCGAAGTGCGCCAGCCGATGCTGGACAAAGTCCGCCAGCGCGGCCTGCGCCTGCGCGGGCGTGACCGGCTGATCAAAATCATGCGCAGAACCGGGATGATCGCCAAAGTGCCGATGCACCCCGTCCATCACCTCGCGCGTGACCGCATCAGGGGCAAAGACCGGGTGAGGCGGTAGCGCACCGGGGCCGTCGGCACCGAAGGCCTCGCGGTTGTCCCGATCGAAGTTCCAGGCACCGCCAACCGGCTGGCCAGCATCCATGAGGATGTCATGGCGCTTGCGCATGGAGCGGTAGAAATACTCGAGTGTCAGGGTCTTGCGACCCTCCGCCCAGCGTGCAAACGCGTCACGGCTGGCCATGAAGTGATCATCGGCATGCCACTCGAGCGGCAACCCGGCCCGCTCAATGGCTGCCGTGAGCTCGGCCTCGATCTGCCAGTCGCCCGTCTCCATCATGGCAACACGTGCCGGCGCCAGCGCTGTCAGGTCAAGGGCGAGCAATTCGGCAAGCCCGGGCTTCGTCCCGGCATCGCCCGGGCGCCCCAGCTCGTCTTCGATGCAGCGGTAGTGGACCTGCACGCCCCGGGCCCGCAGCTCATCGCGCAAATGCCGCATGGCGGCAAAGAACAGAACCAGACGTTGCTGGTGGTTGCCGCCACGCAAGGCCTCGGCTGGCGCCTCGGCCATCCAGACGCTATCGCTTCGGGGATCGATATCGCGCAGCAGCGGGCCATTGCGATCGAGCTGATCGCCCAGGATGACAAGCAGTCGGTCATTGCTCATGGCTCGCGCAGCGCCTCCTGCATGGGTGGCACCAGAAGGCTGGGGTCGATGCGCTGATCCCGCCAGTTCATCCGCCAGTCGAGGTGGGCCCCCGTGACGCGGCCGGTGGCACCGACGCGGGCAATGACATCGCCCTGCGCCACCCGATCCCCGGGGGCCACCAGCATTGCGTCGAGATGCAGGAAACTCGAGGACAGCCCCTGGCCATGATCGACGATCAGCGTGCCGCCGGAGAAGAATAAATCCGGTCCGGCAAACGTAATGACCCCATCGGCGGGCGCGCGCACCGGCGTCCCCGTGGGCCGGGCAATATCGATGCCGTAGTGCGGCTGCCGGGGCTCGCCGTTTAGTACGCGCTGACTGCCGTAGACGCCGGAGATCGGCCCGGTGACCGGCCAGATCCAGCCGCTATCAAAATAACGCTCGGGCAGGCGCGCCGCACGGGCTTCGCGCACCGCGGCCGCCTCCCGGCGAATCCGCTGCAGCGTGGCCTCGTCCGGGCTGACCTGGTTGCCGGGCAGGCCGTCGATACGCTGGATATCATAGTCACGGGCCGCCACGCTGATGCGATGCCGGCTGATGGCGCCGTCGGGGGCGGTGACCACCAGCGTGACGTCGGCGGGGGCATCCCGGCCCAACCCCAACAGGAACCGACCGGCGTCATCAACCGCCAGTGGCTGGCCGAGCGCCTCCACCTTGCTGCCCGGCGCCACTGAGCCATGCAGCAGCCCGCCCTGGCGCCGCGGCCCATCCAGCTCGAGCGCCAGCGCCGGCAGCGCCAGGACCAGCAGGGCGAGCACGGGCAGCGTGTAGCGGTAGCCTTTCATGCGCCTGTCTCCTCGACGGCCGGCGGGCGCACGGCTGTCAGCATGTAGTTCACCGCAAGGCTCCGGGTATAGCGAAAGCGCCGGGTGATTGGACTGACCGCTACCCCGGTCCAATGCACGGGTTGCAGGCCCGCCGCCGCCAGCGGACCACTCACCTCGTCGGGACGGCGCAGACGCCGGTACTGATGGGTCCCGCGCGGCAGCCAGCGCAGGACGTACTCGGCCCCGAAGATGGCGGTCAGCCCCGCAAGCGGCGTGCGGTTGATCGTTGCCACGAACATGATGCCGCCAGGTCTTACAAGGCGCGCACAATGGTCGAGAAAGGCCGGAAGACCATCCACATGCTCGACCACCTCCATGTTGAGCACCACGTCATAGCCATTGGCATGCCCGGTATGGGCCTCGACGGTCTCGCAGCGATAATCAACGGCCAGCCCGCTCTCGGCCGCATGATCCTCCGCAATGGCGATATTGCGCGCTACCGGGTCAATCCCCGTGACCTGCCCACCGAGCCTGGCCATGGATTCGCTCAGAATGCCGCCGCCGCAGCCAATATCCAGCATTTGGAGCCCATCAAACGGCGCGTCCCCGTCATCGCGGGCAAAATGCGCCAGCAGCTGCTCACGCAGGTATTCCACGCGAAACCTGTTGAGGCCGTGCAGCGGCCAGAACGGCCCGGTGGGGTCCCACCAGCTCTCGGCAAGCCGATGGTAATGGGCAAGCTCGCGGGGGTCGACGCTGTCACTCATGTCCGGCCTCGCGACATCGCGGGCAGAGTCCTTCGAGCTCTATGACCGGTTCGGTCAGGGTAAAGCCGAGGGCCTCGGCACGATCCGCCAGCAGCTCCGTGACCGCCGGATCATCGAGCTCGGCAACCGCCTCGCAGCCGCGGCAGATCAAAAACTGCCCGGCATGGCCATGGGCTGGCCGGCCGCAGCCCACGTAGGCATTGAGCGACGCCAGGCGATGAATGAAATGCTCGGCAAGGAGAAAATCGAGCGCGCGGTAGACCGTAGGCGGAGCCGCGCGCCCCGAATCCGCACGCAGGCGTGCGAGAAGATCATAGGCCTTGACCGGCTGATGGCTCTCCCAGATCAACTCGAGGACACGCCGCCGAATCGGGGTGAGCCGGCGGCCACGAGCTACGCATAGCCGCTCCGCCTCGCCGAGTGCCGAGCGAATGCAGCGCCCGTGATCATGTCCCTTCACCGGGAAGGGACTGACCACGGCGTCATTGGTTATGGTCTGTATCGACGGGTTGTCGCGCATCACTCACCCTGTGCTGTCCAACCGACAGCCTAAGCCGAGCGGGCGATGCGCGAAACCCCGGCTGCTCAGTGCTCGACGGGAATCCGCCGACTGCGACTCCCTGCGTGCTTGCCAATGGTCACGGTCAGAACCCCGTGATCGCCCTTCGCCTTGATGGCATCGGGGTCGGCATCATCGGGCAGCGCAAAGCGCCGGTAGAAAACGCCATGGGAGCGCTCGAGCCGCCGCGCGCCCGCCTCGCCGGTCTTCTTCTCGTAATGGCGTTCGCCGTGAATGCTGAGCATGCCGTGCTCCATGGTCACGTCAATATCCTCGGGCTTGACGCCCGGGATATCCGCCTCAACCACGTAGTGATCCGCTTCCTCGCGGATATCGACGGCCGGCACCCACTGACTGGTCTCCACGGTGGAGCCATCCGGACTCCCGCCAAGCCACGGGGCGTCAAAAAAGCGATTGAGCTCGCGCTGCAGGTCGAAGAGTCCACCCTGCGGGCGATAGGGTCTTAGATCCATGATTGCACCTCCTTCATCCGATGCATAAACCGTTGAATGACTGCCCTCCCTTACGCTGGAAATGGCGGTGCGAGCCAATCACTTCAAGGGCGCCCACGTCATGACTTTGGCTGATCGGCTACCCGATCACGCAGGTAGACCGGCTGCAGTGCCGCTGCATCGCTGCCCTCGCCGGCGGCATGCAGGGCAAGCGCGAGGGGCATGGCAGCGCCGATGTCGGGTACCGCAGCAACATCCGGAGCCCCGCCCAGTCGCTCAGCCAGTGGTGGGTGCGCGGCAAGCCCGCTCCCGGCCGCCTGCCACCCCGGCGCCAGCGCCGGCACGGCGGCCGGGGTGAGCAAGGCCTCTTCCCCCTCAAGGCGGGTACGCGCGCCGTCTCGCGGCGATTCATCGGCGGGTTGGCGACAGCGATAACGCGCGGCATACACCTCGCCCATGCGGGCATCGAGCACCGCCAGGACACCCGCGACCGGGGAGTCCGCGCGCTGCCGGGCCACAACGGTCTCGGCGAGCACCTGCAGCGTCGAGAGCGCGATGACCGGGCGCTCAAGGCCGAGGGCAATCCCCTGCGCCACCCCCACCCCGATGCGCACGCCGGTAAAGCCGCCCGGCCCGCGCGTGACCGCCAGGGCATCCAGCGCACTGCGGGCCACACCGGCCTCGGCCAGCAGCGCATCAATCAGGCCGAGCAGGCCACCGGTCGTCGCGCGCTCGCCGGGCTCGCAGCGGCTCAGGATGTGCCCGCCCTGCACCAGGGCCACCGAACTGGCCCCGGTGCTTGCATCCAGACCCAGAATGATCGGACCGCGATTCATGGCTCAACCTCGGGCTCGGGTGTCATGTCGTCACTCCCTTCAAAATCAAATTCTAGCTGCACTTCCTCGTAGCGCGGATCGAGGCCACCGGCATAGACACCCTCGCGCGGCACGACGCGATAGGTTGCCGGCTCGCCCACAGGAATGGGCGGGCCCACGCGCTGACGCAGCCAGGCGAAACCGCCCAGCACCAACCCGGCGCCGGCCAGCGTCCAGAACAAACCCACGGGCCCCACCAGCGCCATGAGCTGAGAGGCGATGAGCGGGCCGGCGATCATCCCGACTCCATGAACCAGCAGGAGCGCCGCACTGGCCGACAACACCTGATTGGCCGACAGAAAATCATTGGTCAGCGACACGGCGATCGGGTAGATCGTGAACGCAAACCCGCCCCAGAGCACCGCGAGGGCAATCACCGCCAGGTCACTCCGGCCCGAGGCGTAGATGATGGCCAGGCTGGAGGCCGCCATGGCAAGGCTTACGCCCATCATCACGTCGCGCCGGTTGAAGCGATCGGACAGATGCCCGATGGGCCACTGCAGCACGAACCCGCCCAGAATGCCGAGCCCCATGAGCAGGGAGATCCCGGTGTCGGTAAACCCGGAGTCGCGGGCAAACACCGGCGCAAGCCCCAGGAAGGCACCGTTGACAACCCCGGCAAGCGCCGAGCCCACCAGCCCCAGCGGCGAGGCGGCCAGGAGCTCGCGCAGACGGATTCGCTCGATAACCGGCAGCTCGGGCGAGGCAATGCGCGTCAGCGTGACCGGCACCACGGCAGCCGCAATCAATATCGCCGCCAGGCTGAAGAGCTCGAATCCGCCCGCGCGCCCGGTGAGCAGCAGAAACTGCCCCCCGCCAAGCGCCACGTAGGCGATGATGCTGTAGACGCCCAGCACCTGTCCGCGTCGATCGGCCGGGGTGCGGTCATTGAGCCAGCTCTCGGTCACCATGAACAGGCCTGCCAGGCTAAAGCCATAGGCAAGCCGCATACCGGCCCACAGCCAGGGGTTGATGAGCAGTGGATAGACCAGCGTGCTCATGGCCGCGAGCGCGGCAAATGCCGCAAAGCTGCGAATATGCCCCACCCGGGCAATGATGCCCGCACACACCCGGGTCGCGACCACAAACCCTACCGAGTAGCAGGCCGTGACAATGCCGATGATTTCGGTGGCGAAGGCCTCCTCGGACATGCGCACACCCACCAGCGTCGTCAGAAGCCCGCCACCGGTCAGCAGCAGGCCGAACGACGCAAACAGCGCGATGAAGGGCGAGAGGGTGTGTTGCATGCGAGCTTCCGGGCGCGAGCGGAACCGGGCGTCCCGCCATCGCCGACAGGATAGTGCACGAGCCCGCGGCGGACCAAGGTTTTATTGGCAGGCACGGTGGCGCGGTTGCTACTATCCAACCTTGTATTGCAACCATCGGCCGGGGGGCGCCATTGATCCACGAAGAGATACCCGATCAGGACATCCGCCTGCGAGCCCCACGCCCCGACGAGGGCGGCGCGATCTGGGAGGTGGCACGCGATACCGGCACGCTCGATCTCAACTCGAGTTATCTCTACATGCTGCTGGCGCGCGACTTTGCCGACACCTGCGTGGTTGCCGAGCACCAGGACCGCATCGTGGGCTTTGCAAGTGGCTATCGCCGCCCCCGCCATCCCGAGGTCCTGTTTCTCTGGCAGGTCGGCATCCGCCCGGCCCTGCAGGGGCACGGCCTCGGCAAACGCCTGGTGGCGGCCTTTTTGCGGCAGCCGGGTGCCGATCGCGCCAGCCTGCTCGAGACCACGATCAGCCCTGACAACGAGGCCTCACGGGCACTCTTTCGAGCGATCGCGCGTGAGCTTGAGACCGACTGCCGAGTCTCGCCCTGCTTTGCCGCCGGCGATTTCCCGGAACCGGGCCACGAGGCCGAAGAGCTCTTTACGATTGGCCCCTATCGCCCCGGTGCGCTCAATCGCCTTATCTCCTGACAACACACCCTGCTCGACCACTACAAGGACTGCACACACCATGAAAATCGTCGATCTCAACGACATCATCGGTTCCGATCGTGAGGTGGAAGGCCCCGGCTGGACCAGCCGCCGTCTGCTGCTCAAGAACGACGGGATGGGGTTTTCCTTTCACGAGACCATCATTCCGGCCGGCGCCGAGATGACCCTCTGGTACAAAAACCACCTCGAGGCGGTGTACTGCGTGGCCGGCAACGGCAGCGTTGAGGACCTGGCCACCGGCGAGGTCCACGAGATCCATGACGGTATTCTGTATGCGCTCGATCAACACGACCGGCATGTTCTGCGCGGCGGCACCGAGGACATGCGCCTTATCTGCGCGTTTAATCCACCGGTGACGGGTCGCGAGACCCACGATGCCGACGGCTCCTACGAGCTGGTCGAGGACTGAGCCGCGAAGAAGCCCAGCACATCGGCACGCTCACGCGTCAAGGGCATGGGCGGCAGGCTTTGCAGGAACTGCCGCCCATAGCCGCGCCGAATGACCCGGGTGTCCCCCAGCATGAGGACTCCGCGGTCGGCCGCATCCCGGATCAGCCGCCCCACCCCCTGGCGCAGGCCGATCACGGCCTCGGGTACCTGATAGGTGGCAAAGGGGTTCAGCCCCTGCTCGGTCAGCCACTCGGCACGCGCCTGGAGCACCGGGTCGGCGGGCGAGCCAAACGGCAGACGGTCGATCATCACGCAGGATAGCGCCGGGCCACGTACATCCACCCCCTCCCAGAATGACTGGGTGCCCAGCAAAACGGCGTTACCGGCGGCGCGAAAGCGCTCGAGCAGGCGCTGCTGCGGCGCTTCGCCCTGCACCAGCAGCTGCAGGCCAGTGGTTGTTCCCAGCCGGTCGGCAGCCTGCTGCAGCGCCCGATGACTGGTAAACAGCACAAAGGCTCGGCCCTCGCTCGCTTGCAGCACGGCCTCCACCTCATCAAGAAACGCCGAGGTAAACCCGGGGCTGCTGGGCTCGGGCAGGCTTGCCGGCACGTACAACAGCGTGTTGCGGGCAAAATCAAAGGGACTGGCCAGGGCCAGCGTTCTGGCATCGTCCAGCCCGAGCCGGTCCAGAAAATGCGCAAAGCGGCCGTTCACCGCCAGCGTTGCCGAGGTCAGAATCCAGCTGCGGCCATGCCGGGCACGATGGCCGCTCATCTGCTCGGCCACATCGAGCGGCGTCAGCCTGAGCGCAAAGCCCTGACGGCGTGTCTCAACCCAGCCGATCTGCCCTGTATCGCCGGTATCGGCCAGGAACCGCTGGAGATCGACCCGCAGCCCGTCGGCGCGGCGGTGGCATGCCTCAAGCCCACGGCCTCGCGGCGCCTGCGGCGCCAGATCGGCCACCAGCTCGGTAAGCGCAGCGGCCAGGGCAGCGGCCGCATCGCCCACCCCGGCATCCAGCGCCCGCCATGCCGCGCGCCCGGTCTCGCCCAGTGCCAGTCGCAACGCGTCGACGGCCTGCTCCAGGCGTCCGGCCGCCTGCGTAAGCCCATCGGAGTCCGGCGCTTCCCGCTGCTGCTCAAGCCGCACGTCACGGGCCAGATCCTGCAGCTGACGCCCGGACACCGCCAGGCCAAAGAACCGGGCTGCTGTCTCGGGTAGTTGATGCGCCTCATCAAGGATATAGACATCACCTGACGGCAACACCTCACCATAGCCCCCTTCGCGCAGGGCCCAGTCGGCCATCAGCAGATGGTGGTTGACGACCACCACATCGGCCTCCTGGGCCTGCCGCCGCGCCTCCATGAGGAAGCAGTCGGCGTAGAGCGGGCACTCCTGGCCCAGACAATTATCGGCCGTGGAGGTGATACGTGGCAGCAGCCCCGGAGTCTGTGCCTCATCCGGAGCCTCGGCCAGATCACCGGTGCCGGTGCGCCCCGCCCAGGCTCGGACCTGCTGCAGCGCATGCGCGAGCGAGCGGCTCTCAAGGCGGCCCGCCTCATGGG
>CAJXMI010000019.1 GCA_913056145.1 uncultured Spiribacter sp. | reverse complement strand
TTCTTCAACTACTGGGCCGTGATCGTGCTGATGATGATCGGCTACTACTGCATGATCGTGCGCGGCAACATGATCAAAAAGATCATAGGCCTTGGCATCTTCCAGACAGCGGTGTTCATTCTTTTCATATCGGCGGGCAAGGTGATCGGCGGCAGCACACCGGTGCTGCGCGAGGGCGTCGAGAGCTACTCCAACCCCCTGCCCCATGTGCTCATCCTCACGGCCATCGTGGTCGGCATTGCCACGACCGCGGTGGGGCTTGCGCTCACGGTCCGGATTCGCGAGGCCTACGGCAGCATCGATGACGATGCCATCGACGCCGCCGAAGAGGACGATGGCACATGATGCAGGTCACCGATCTGATGCCGTTCATTGTCCTGCTGCCGCTGATCGCCGGCCCCGTCTGTGCGCTACTGCCGGGGCGGGGACTGCCCTGGCTGCTCGCCACGCTCACCGCCGGAACGGCCTTTGTGCTGGCCGCTCTCACACTGGGCGCGGTATTCGATGGCGGCACGCTGCGATACGCCTTTGGTAACTGGGCGCCACCGATTGGTATCGAGTACCGCGTTGATGCCGCCAATGCGTTTGTTGCCCTGCTGATCACCGGGGTGGCGGCGGTTCTCTTGCCTTGGGGGCGGCCGCTGGTGGACCACGAGGTCCCCGAGCGCCAGGGGGCGTTCTACGCGCTGTTCCTGATCGCACTGGCCGGGCTGCTCGGCATCACGCTCACGGGTGATGTCTTCAACGTCTTCGTGTTTCTCGAGATCTCGTCGCTTGCCACCTATGCGTTGATTGCCCAGGGCCGCGACCGACGAGCGCTGATCGCCGCCTTTCGCTATCTGATCATGGGCACGGTCGGCGCGACGTTCCTGCTCATCGGCATCGCCTTTATCTACCTGCTTACCGGCTCGCTCAACATGGCCGACCTCGCCGAGCGCCTGGTGGCCAGCGAAGACTCGCGGGCGCTGCAGGTCGCGCTCGGGTTCATCGTGGTGGGCTTCTCGATCAAGCTGGCGCTGTTTCCGCTACACCACTGGCTACCCAATGCCTACACCTACGCGCCGTCGCTGATTACTGCCTTCCTGGCGGCGACGGCCACCAAGGTGGCGCTGTATGTGATGCTGCGCTTTATCTTCGATGTCTTTGGACCTGCCTACAGCTTCATGGCGCTCCCCCTGAGCGCCGGTTTCATGGCGCTCGCCATTGGCGGCATGTTTGCCGGCTCCTGGCTCGCCATCCTGCAAAGCAATCTAAAGCGGATGCTGGCCTACTCCTCGGTAGCCCAGGTGGGCTACATGGTCCTCGGCGTCAGTCTGGTCACGCTCGGAGGGCTGTCAGCGGCCTTCCTGCATCTGTTCAACCATGGCCTGATGAAGGCGGCGCTCTTTGCCAGTGCCGGTATCATCGCCTGGCGCTGTGGCAGTGTGCGCATCGATGATCTGCGCGGCATTGGCCGGCAGATGCCGTGGACGCTCACGGCCTTCGCGCTGGCGGGCCTGAGCCTGATCGGGATTCCGCCCACGGCCGGGTTCATCAGCAAGTGGTATCTCATCAGCGCAGCCATCAACGCCGATCAGCTCTGGCTGGTCATCCTCATCCTGATCACCTCGCTGATGGCGCTTGTCTATATCGCCCGCGTGGTCGAGGTCGCCTGGCTCCAGCCGCGCCCCGATGACGCGCCAACGGTGACCGAGGCGCCCTGGACGCTGCTTGTGCCGGTGTGGCTGCTGGTGGCGGCCAATTTCTGGTTTGGACTGGACACCCGTCTGACCGTGGGTGCAGCCACGGCGGCCGCTGAAGCGCTGGCCGGCGGAGGGCTGCTGCCATGACGCCCATGGTCGCGGTCCTGATCCCCTTTCTGGGCGCGGCATTAATTGGCCTGGCCGCCCACCGGCCCCGACTGCGCGATGGTATTGCCTTTGCCACGCCGATACCGCTATTCCTCACTGTGGTCGGGCTGGCGGTCAATCGCGTGGCCGATGGCAATCCGGGCACCCAGCGGCTGGTCGAACTGGTGCCGGGTCTTGATATCACATTAGCCGTCCAGCCCCTCGGGCTGACGTTTGCCCTGCTCGCAGCCACGCTCTACATCGTGGCAACGCCGTATGCGATCGGCTACATGAAGGCGGGCGGCTACGGCAATCTGGCGCGCTTCATGGCCTGCTACGCGATCGCGCTGGGCGCCGCCATGGGGATCGCCTTTGCCGAGAACCTGCTCACGCTGTATCTCTTCTACGAAATCCTGTCGGTATCCACCTATCCATTGGTGGCGCACACCGGCACCGACAAGGCGCGCAGCGGCGCGCGCACCTACCTGGCGCTACTTCTGGTCACCAGTGTGGGGCTGATGCTGCCGGGCATGATCTGGATCTGGCAGGCCACCGGCACGCTCAGCTTCAGCAGCGGCGGGATTCTGGCCGGTCAGGTTCCGCCGGCCGCCGGCGCACTACTGCTCGTGGTAATGCTCTACGGCATCGGCAAGGCCGCCATCATGCCCTTTCACCGCTGGCTGCCGGCCGCCATGGTGGCGCCCACACCGGTGTCCGCGCTGCTGCATGCCGTGGCGGTGGTCAAGGCAGGCGTCTTCAGCGTACTGACGGTTGTCCTCTACATCTTTGGCCTCGACTATCTGCTGGAGCTGGCCACCCAGCCGTTCATGCTCTATATCGCCGTCTTCACCATGCTGGCGGCCTCACTGGTTGCCATGCACCAGGACAACCTCAAGGCGCGGCTGGCCTACTCCACCGTGAGCCAGCTGGCCTACATCGTTACCGGCGCGCTGCTTGCCACCGAGCTGGCCGCCATTGGTGGCGGCCTGCACATGCTGATGCACGGCTTTGGCAAGATCACGCTGTTCTTCTGCGCGGGCGCCATTTACGTGGCCAGCGGGATCAACACGGTGAGCGGCATGGACGGCCTTGCCCGGCGAATGCCGCTCACCATGCTGGCGTTTTTCATCGGTGCCCTGTGCGTGATCGGCCTGCCCCCCACCGGCGGGTTCTGGAGCAAGTGGTACCTCGTGAGCGGTGCCTGGGATGCCGGCCACTATCTGGTGGTCGGGGCGTTCATGCTGAGCACGCTGCTCAATGTGGCCTATCTGATGCCGCCAGTCATGCGCGCCTTCCTGCGGCCGCCACCCGATAACGACCCGGCGCGCCTGCGGGTAGCCGAAGCGCCGCCGCTATGCCTGATTCCGTTGCTGATTACTGCCGCCGGCACCCTGGTGCTCTTTATCGTGGCCGACCCCGCCTACCAGCTGCTGGCCGGCGGCATCCCCTGACAGTGAGAGTGTGAGCTGCCCATGAATGCGGTCAACATCACGGCGAAATGGCTGGAGGCTCTGGTTAAGCGCGGCCGCTTGCTGCGCTGGTTGATGCTGGGGCTGATGGCGGCCGTCATCGTCATCGACATCCTGAAACCGGCCAAATACAGTCGCTTTCCCTGGGACGGCATACCGGCCTTTACCGCCCTCTATGCCTTTGCCGGCGCACTGGTGCTGATCGGGCTCTACAAGGCCATTGGTTACGGACTCGTCTACCGTCGCGCCGACTACTACGGTGCAGCGGACGATGACAACGACAATGCATCGGGAGGGTCGCAGGATGCTGGCTGAATGGCTGCATCCGGCTCTGGTGCTGGCCTTCGGGGCGCTGCCGCTGGCCGTGCTGCAGGGACGGGCGCGTCAGGTCTGGCAGCTGGCGTTGCCGCTGCTGGTGCTATTGCTCGTGGCAGGGCTCGAGGATGGCGCCCGGGTCACCCTCGAGCTCGCGGGCCTTGAGCTGGTGCCACTGCGCGCCGACGGCCTGAGCCTGGTCTTTGCCTGGATCTTTGCGCTCATCCTGGTCATCGGCAACATCTTCGCACTACAGGTCGACGACGGCGCCCAGCATGTCGCCGCCACCCTGTATGCGGCCTCCGGACTGGGTGCCGTACTCGCCGGCGATCTCATTACGCTGTACGTGTTCTGGGAAGTCATGATGATCGCCTCGGTATGGCTGATCTGGCGGCGACGCCGTCAGGCCGCCTACAACGCCGGCTTCCGCTATCTGATCGTGCACGCCCTGGGCGGCATGCTGCTACTGGTCGGGATCATCGCGCACTGGCAAGGCACCGGGAGCCTCGCCTTTGATGCCTTTACGGCGGGCGGCGCGGCCTTCTGGCTCATCCTCGCCGCCTTCCTGATCAACGCCGCGGCACCCCCGCTGCATGCCTGGCTGCCGGATGCCTACCCCGAGGCCACCGTGACCGGCACCGTGTTTCTGAGTGCATTCACCACCAAGACCGCCGTCTATGTGCTGGCGCGCGGATTCCCGGGCACCGAACTCCTCGTGTGGCTGGGTGTTTTCATGACTCTGTATGGCGTCACCTATGCCTTTCTGGTTAATGACATCCGACGCCTTCTCTCGTATCACATCATGAGCCAGGTCGGTTACATGGTGGCGGGTGTCGGACTTGGCAGCGCCCTTGCCATCAGCGGCACGGCGGCGCATGCCTTTACGCACATCCTCTACAAGGCGCTGCTGCTCATGGGTGCCGGCGCGGTGCTGCAGATGACCGGCCGCAGCAAGCTCACGGAGCTTGGCGGGCTGTATCGCTACATGCCCGTGACCTTCCTTTTGTACATGGTCGGTGGCCTGTCCATCTCGGCCTTCCCCCTGTTCAGCGGCTTTGTCAGCAAGACCATGATCATCGAGGCGGCGGCTGTGGATGGCCGCGGCGTGGTGTTTTTGCTGATGACGCTGGCCGGTGTGGGCACGTTCATGAGCACGACGCTCAAGCTGCCCTGGTACACATTCCTTGGCCACGACTCGGGCCTGCGGCCCACCGAGGCCCCGCTCAACATGCGCCTCGCGATGGGGATTGCCGCCCTGCTGTGCTTCCTGATCGGCATCATGCCTGGCTGGCTCTATGCGATCCTGCCCTATCCGGTGGACTACAATGCCTACACGGCAAGCCACCTCCTCAAGGAAATGCAGCTGCTGCTGTTCACCGGGCTTGCGTTCTTTTTGCTGCTTGGCGTGCTGGGCGGCAAGGACAAGCTGAGCCTCGACCTCGACTGGTTCTATCGGGTACCCGGGTGGCGCGCCCTCGCCGGCATCCGCAACGGCCTGGCGGCGATCGATGGAGGGGCGCGGGCGGCTTTCATGCGCCGCTTCCATGCCGCCGAGGCCTGGGCGACCCATCTCCGCCTCAGTGATTGGCCTCTGCGCAGCTGGCCCATCGGCTCAATGGCCATATGGACGGCGGTGGTGCTGGCGCTGTTGCTGCTGGCCGGCCTGGGGGGCTGAGTCTGCCCCGACCATCGGGGGCGGGAAAAGGCAGGAAAATGGTGCCGGCGCACGGACTCGAACCGCGGACCTACGCATTACGAATGCGTTGCTCTACCAGCTGAGCTACGCCGGCAACCAGCGCGCAATGTTAGACGAGGCGGCGCAGGCAGACAAGCGCTAGTGCCAGCAACGGCGCAGTGTGTCGGCGTCGCTGCGCAAGGTGTCCCCCAGGTCGCTCGCGGCGCGCCCGCCATCGTAGCGCAACACCAGGGCGTGGCAGTCGCCGCCGGCCATCACCTCGCGCTGGATCGCGCGTAACTGCCAGCGCACGTCATCGCCACTCACGCCACCCCAGCCTCCGTCCTCCCCGGTGCGCACCTCGAAGCGATACGTACGATCAAGGGCGCGACGGCACCCCAGATCGGCCGCATCCGGTGCAAAGCCCGCAGGGCCGCCGTTCATCAGCGTATGCTGCTCCAGCAACGCACCCAGCGAGAGCAGGCAGGTGGCCGCCCGGGCCCGCTCGGCCTCGGCAACCGGCGCACGGTAGGCGGGCAGTGCCAGCAAGGCGAGCACGGCAACAATCCCGAGCGCCATGAGCAGTTCGATCAAGGTAAAGCCGCGCTGTTTTGCCCAAGCAACCATGCCCACCACCCTGCCACCGCCGATCGGACTGCCGCGAGGCTGGGCCGACGACTGCGCTAACCTCCCGGATCGATGGCCCACTCACACCACAATCGATCTGCACGCCAGGCGGGCCACACCCTGATCGGCCTGCTCATGGCGGTATCGCTGGTCGCCCTCCTTACCACCCTGGCGGTGCCCTCGTTCGAGGATCTGCGCAAGCGCCACGGCGTGACGGTCGTGGCCGAGCAGCTGCTGGCCGATATCAAACGCGCGCGCATCGAGGCCATGCTGCGGGGCAAACCGGTTGCGCTCGCCGCTACCGGTGATAACTGGCGCAAAGGCTGGCGCCTGGTGGTGGACAGCAACGCCAATGGCCGTGTGGATTCATCAGAGCCCGTGCTGCGCACCCGGGGGCCGCTGCCACCCGAGCAGCAGGTAAGCGCCAATGCCGGAATCGGTAACACACTGGGCTATCGCCCGGATGGCCGCAGCGGTCAGCCGGGCGGCGCACTGCAAATGGGTACGCTCCGCATCTGCGAGCGCACGCCCGCCGGCCACATCCGCCATGCACATGCCATCGTGATTAGTGCCACCGGGCGGGCTCGCCTGACCCGGGACCGGGAACGCGCTGCCCGCGGTGCCTGCGCCGGTGACCCGGGCAGCTGAGAGGCTAATCGACGACCGAGCGTATCTCGCCGCGGCGTGGAATGGCCCGAATCAGGTCACGCGGCATCGAGAACACCACGTCCTCGGTATAGCTCCCGCTCAGATCCGGACGCATGGCCCCCCAGTCGGCGAGGCAATCAATCACCTCACGAACGAGAGACTCCGGCGCCGAGGCCCCTGCGGTGACCCCGATCCGTTCGGCCGAGGCCACCCAGTCACGCTGGATCTCGGTGGCCTCGTCGATTTGATGGGCCGGCACTCCCATCCGCTCGGCAAGCTCGGTCAGGCGCCGGGTGTTGGAGCTGTTGAAAGACCCCACCACCAGCATGACATCGACCTCGGCCGCCAGCTCGCGAACCGCATCCTGACGGTTCTGGGTGGCATAGCAGATATCGTCCTTGCGCGGCGCTTCGATCGCCGGAAAACGCTTACGCAGCGCATCAATGACCGTGGCGGTGTCGTCCATTGAGAGGGTGGTCTGGCTGACAAAGGCGAGGTTGCCCTCATCCTTGACCGCCAGCGACCAGGCATCTTCGGGCGTTTCCACCAGATAGATGCCCCCTCGCTCCGCGCGCTCCCCTACGTACTGCCCCAGCGTGCCTTCCACCTCGGGGTGGCCGTCATGGCCGATCAGAATGACTTCGCGGCCCTGACGGGCATGCTTGCGGACTTCCATATGCACTTTGGTGACCAGCGGACAGGTTGCATCAAAGACATGCAGCCCGCGCTCGACGGCCTCATCTCGCACTGCCTGCGAGACCCCGTGCGCCGAAAAAATCAGCGTCGACCCCTCCGGCACACCGTCCAGCTCTTCCACAAAAATGGCGCCCTTGTCGCGCAGCTCGTCCACCACGGTACGATTGTGCACCACCTCATGGCGTACGTAGATCGGTCTGCCAAAGGCCTCGAGTGCCTGCTCGACAATACTGATGGCCCGATCAACGCCGGCACAGAAGCCGCGCGGGTTTGCGAGTCTTATTTCTTGCATGACCTGGAATCTCTCAGAACGCTGAACAGGATCGTCGCCACTCCCACGGTAATGGCTGCATCCGCGAAATTGAAGGCTGGCCAATGCCAGCCGCCGTAGTGGACATCAATAAAGTCGATAACCACGCCCAGATGGACGCGATCAATCAGATTGCCGATGGCGCCGCCGAGGATACCCCCCAGGCCGGCCATTTGAATGCGATCGCTGCGTGGCACGCCCCGCAACCACACCAGCAGATAGCCACTGATGGCCACGGCAAGTCCGATGAACAGCCAGCGCTGCCAGCCGCCGCTGTCGGCAAGCAGGCTGAATGCCGCGCCGGGGTTGAAAGCAAGCGTGAGATTGAGGAACGGCAACAGGCTCACCGGCTCATAGGGCTCCAGCCCGGAAAAGGCCAGCCATTTGCTGGCCTGATCCGCTACCGCGATGCCAACGGCAATGCCAATCCCCGGGAGCAGAGCGGATGGCGTGGGCCGCGGGGCATCAGGCAAAGCGGCGCACCTCACCCTCGCCCGCCACGTTACTGACGCAACGACCGCAGAGCTCCGGGTGCTTGGCATCCGCTCCGACATCGGCCTGGCGGTGCCAGCAGCGAACGCACTTGTCATGCGTGCTGGGCCGTACCGTGAAGCGAAAGCGGCTGCCATCCTCGAGCTGCCCGTCAAGGGCGTCGTCCCCGGCCGCCTCAAGCGGATGCACCCGCGCCGCCGAGGTGATCAGCAGGAAGCGCAGCTCCTCGGCGAGGATGCCCCAGCGCGTGGCCAGCGGCTCGGGACAGTACAGATCAACCTCGGCCTCGAGCGTTGCGCCCAGCACCTGGTCGTTGCGCAGCGCCTCGATGCGCTTGGCAACCACCTCGCGCAGCTGCAGGATCCCCTCCCAGAAAGCCGCGTCCAGGCCTCCGTCATCGAGCGCAAACAGCCCGTCATACCATTCGGCCTCGAATACGCTGCCGCTTCGCTCGCCGGGCAGATGCTCCCAGATCTCGTCAGCGGTAAACGACAGCACCGGCATCAGCCAGCGCACCAGCGCCTCGGCAATGTGCCACATGGCGGTCTGCGCCGAGCGCCGGGCCACGCTGTCGGCCGGGGTCGTGTACTGGCGGTCTTTAATCACATCAAGATAGAAACCGCCCATGTCGAGCACGCAGAAGTGATGCACCCGCTGATGCACCTGGTGGAAGTCGTAGCGGTGACAGTCGGCAATGATGTCGGCCTGCAGACGCCGGGCGCGGTCAACGGCCCAGCGATCGAGCGGCAGCATGGACTCCGCCGGCAGGGCATTGTCGGCGGGCGTGAACCCGGCCAGGTTGGCCAGCAGGAACCGGGCCGTATTGCGCATGCGCCGATAGGCATCCGCGGTGCGCTTGAGGATATCGTCGGAGACGGCAATCTCACCGGTATAGTCGGCCGAAGCCACCCACAGACGAAGGATATCGGCGCCCAACTCGTTCATCACTGACTGCGGGGCAATCACGTTGCCGCGCGATTTGGACATCTTGCGGCCCTGTTCGTCGACAGTGAAACCATGGGTCAGGACGCCGCGATAGGGCGGCGTGCCGTTGATCATCATCGACGTGAGGAGTGACGACTGGAACCAGCCCCGGTACTGATCGGTGCCCTCGAGGTAGAGATCGGCCGGCCAGGCGAGGTCGTCGCGCCCGCGCAGCACCGTTTCGTGGGTGGTACCGGAGTCGAACCACACGTCGAGGATGTCGGTGACCTTTTCATAGCGGGCCGCGTCAGCGCCGAGGAGCTCGCTTGCATCCAGCTCGAACCAGGCATCGATGCCGTCGGATTCCATGCGCGAGGCCACTGCCTCGATCAGCTGGTCGGTGTCAGGATGCGGCTCGCCGGTCTCGCGGTCGACAAAGAGCGCGATGGGCACGCCCCAGTTGCGCTGGCGGGAGATGCACCACTCGGGGCGGTTGCGCACCATGGCCGCCATGCGCTCCTCGCCCCAGTCCGGAAACCACGCCACCTCGGGCAGTGCCGCCAGGGTGTTTTCGCGCATGCCCCCGGCCTCGAGGTTGAGAAACCACTGCGGCGTCGCCCGAAACAGAATGGGAGTCTTGTGCCGCCAGCAGTGCGGATAGCTGTGCTGGTAGGGGACATGCCGAAGCAGGGCCCCTGCCGACTCGAGACGACCGACAATGTCGGCATTGGCGGCAAAGGCAAACTGGCCGGCGAAATCGCCGGCGGTAAAGCAGCCGGCGTCATCCAGCGGGTTGTCGAGCGGCAGGTCGTAGCGCTGGCCCACCATGAAGTCATCGACGCCGTGATCGGGTGCCGTGTGCACGCAGCCGGTGCCGGCCTCGGTGGTGACATGCTCGCCCAGGATGATCGGCACATGGCGCTCGAGCCAGGGATGCGCGAGGCTGAGGCCCTCGAGGTCGCGGCCGCGGCAACGCCCGACAATGCCGTAGTGCTCGATACCGTAGCGGGCCAGTGCCGACTCGTGCAGGTCATCGGCCAGCAGCAGAAACTCGCGCTCGTGCTCGACCGACACCAGCACATAGTCAAAATCGGGATGCAAGGTCACGGCGCGATTGGCGGGCAGCGTCCAGGGCGTCGTCGTCCAGATGACCACTGACACCGGCTTGTCGCCGGTATCGACCACCGCGCCGCAGCGACGCGCCAGCCCCTCGCCGTCGATCACCCCAAAGCGGACGTCGACGGCAGGCGAGGTATGCGCCTCGTATTCCACCTCGGCCTCGGCGAGCGCCGAGCCGCAGTCGGTACACCAGTGCACGGGCTTGAAGCCACGCTTGAGATGCCCCTTGCGCACAATGGTCCCAAGCGCCCGCAGGATGTTGGCCTCGGTTTGCGGGGCCATCGTGAGGTAGGGCCTGTCCCAGTCACCCAGCACCCCCAGGCGTTGGAAGTCTTCGCTCTGGCCCGCGACCTGCTCGGTAGCAAAGGCCCGGCAGGCCGCCCGGAATTCGCGCGGGGTCACATCCTCGCCGGCCTTGCCGACGTCCTGCTCCACCTTGTGCTCGATGGGCAGGCCGTGGCAGTCCCAGCCCGGTACATAAACGGCATCATGACCATCCAGGCTGCGCGACTTGACGATAATGTCCTTGAGGATCTTGTTGACCGCATGCCCGATGTGGATATCGCCGTTTGCATAGGGCGGGCCGTCGTGCAGGATCCAGCGCGAGCGGCCGGCGCGGGCCTTGCGCAGACGCTCGAAGACGCCCTCCTCGCGCCAGCGGGCCAGTCGCTTCGGCTCGCTTTTTGCCAGCCCGGCCCGCATCGGAAACGCGGTTCTGGGCAGATTGAGGGTGTCCTTGTAATCGCTCACGGGTTCATCCTGCATTGCTGACGGGTAGATAGCCATGGTGTTCGAACCAGGCACGGGCCGCGGCCACATCCGCGGCAATCTGGCGGGACAGGGCCTCGACCCCGTCAAAATTGACCTCGGGGCGCTGCCAGGCGAGGAGTTCGACATCGATATGGCGGCCGTAGAGATCGCCCTCGAAGTCAAGCAGATAGGTCTCGAGCAGGGTTTCGATGCCGTTGACGGTGGGACGGGTCCCGAGACTGGCAACGCCGGGGCGGGGCACGCGACCCAGGCCGTGCACGAGCACGTTGAATATGCCCCGCATGGGCGGGGGCTGGGCACCGAAGCGAAGGTTGGCGGTGGGCCAGCCCAGCTGCCGCCCAAGTGCCGCGCCGCGAACGACTCGCCCCGAGATGCGCAGACGGCGCCCAAGCAGCGTTTGCGCAAGGTCCAGATCGCCCGCGGCCAAAGCCGCCCGCACCCGGGTGCTACTGATGCGCTCACCGCCCTCACTGACCGTGGGCATGCGCCGGAGCTCAAACCCGCCTGGCGCAGCGGCCGCCTCAAGCATCGCATAGTCGCCCTGGCGCTTATGGCCGAAGCGGAAGTCATCGCCCACCATGAGGAAGCGGGCACCCAGGCCGCCGACCACAAGGTCATCGATGAACCGCTCCGCCGACTGCCCGGCAAGTCGCGCATCAAAGCGCAGACACAGGGTGCGCTCAACCCCCAATGACGCCAGCACCCGCAGCTTGTCGCGCAGCCGGGTAATCCGGCCGGGTGCCGATGCCGGGGCAAAGAACTCGCGCGGCTGGGGCTCGAACAGCACCACGGTGGTCGGCAGGCCCAGCCGGTGGCCCGCCTGATGCAACGCATCAATGACGGCACGATGGCCCCGATGGATGCCGTCGAAATTGCCGATGGTCGCCACGCAGGGCCGATGCCCCGGTCTTAAATTGTGGGCGCCCCTTACGAGCTCCATGCACAACCCCGTCGCGCGTTGCAATAAAAGCGCCAGTATACGGCAGCCGCATACCGTTCAGCCATGCGTGGCACCCGGCTCGCGAAGCTCGCGCGGACGCCGGCCGCGGGCAAGCAGGACAGCAAAATAGGCGCCGGCGCCGAGCACGATCAGCCCGGCAAGGGCGAACACGCGCCCCGCCACCCCCTGCTCGATCCAGAACGCGGTCTGGCTGGCAGGCCACGCCAGCAGCATGGCCATCACGCCAGCAGCCAGCAAGGCGTCGCGAATAAGCCCCCCCCAGCCCGCCAGCGGCTGATACACCCCGTCGCGCCGCAGCCCGCGGTAGAGGAGCGCGGCATTCACCCAGGCCGCGAGCCCTGTGGCCAGGGCAAGCCCGGCATGCGCTACACCCGTGCCAAACAGGGCAAACACCAGCGCCACACTGATCGCCATGTTGACCAGCATCGCGATCACCGCGCAGCGCACCGGCCCGCGCGTGTCCTGACGCGAGAAGTAGCCGGGCACCAGCACCTTCACAAGCACAAACCCGAACAGCCCCGTGCCGTAGGCCATCAGGCTCCAGCGCGCCGCCAGGACGTCGGCCGGGGTGAAGCGGCCATACTGGAACAGCGTGGTGAGCAGCGGCTCCGCCAGGACCACCAGGCCCACGGTAGCCGGCAGAATGATGATCAGTGTTACCCGCAGCGCCCAGTCGAGGGTGGCATTGAAGCGCTCGGGGCTCGCCTCGGCATGTTCACCCGACAGGCGCGGAAGAATCACGGTGGCGAGGGCCATACCAAAGACGCCGAGCGGGAATTCCATCAACCGGTCGGACCAGTACAGCCAGCTGATCGACCCGGCAACCAGAAACGACGCGAGTATCGTGTCGAGCAGCAGGTTGATCTGCTGCACCGAGGTGCTGAACAGCGTGGGCCCCATCAGCCTCAGGATGCGACGCACCCCGGGATGCCTCCAGTCGGGCCGCGGCATCACCAGCAGGCCACGGCGCCAGAGGAATGGCAGCTGCAGACCCAGCTGCAGGACACCCGCAACCGGCACGGCCAGCGCAAGCGCGATCACGCCGGTTTCCATGCGCGGTGCCACCCCGACCGCCGCGCCGATCAGGCACAGGTTGAGCAACACCGGCGCAAACGCGGGGGGGCCAAAGCTGCCGTAGGTGTTGAGCACGGCCGCCGCGGCGGCCGTCAGCGCGATCAACAACAGGTAGGGAAAGGTCAGGCGCAGCATCTCGCCCGCCAGCGCCAGCTGCGCGGCGTCATCGGCAAACCCGGGGGCAAAGGCCTGCACCAGGACCGGCGAGCCCAGCATTGCCAGGGCAGACAGCGCAATCAGCACCCAGCCCAGGCAGCCACTGACCCGGGCCAGTAACTCGCGCACCGCCGCATCACCGCCGGCACGACGCTCGGCCGCCAGTACCGGGACAAAGGCCTGCTGGAATGCGCCCTCGGCAAACAGGCGCCGCATGAAATTGGGGATCTTGAAGGCCACAAAGAAGGCGTCGGTGGCTGCCGAGGGCCCGAAGACCACGCCCAGTACAATATCCCGTGCCAGCCCCAATACCCGCGACAGCAGAGTCCAGCTGCCGAACGTCATCATCGAGCCGAGCATCCCCGTGCGCAAACGCTTCACAGCACCCCAGTTGACATTTTGCCGAAGGGTTCGCATATTACCGCTCTTTTCTCCGGGACACAGACTTTCAACAGGAGCAGCACGTTGGCAAATATCGCCTCTGCGAGAAAACGCGCCCGTCAGGCCGAGATCCGGCGCCGTCATAACCAGGCCCGCCGCTCGATGATGCGCACCAAGCTCAAGGCGGTAACCGCCGCGATCGACGGTGGTGATCGCGCCGCTGCCGAAGCGGCCTATGCCGAGGCGGTACCCGTGCTCGACCGCATGGCAACCCGCGGCGTCATCCATCGCAACAAGGCCGCCCGCCACAAAAGCCGGCTGGCCCATCAGATCAAGACCCTCGGCTAGGTTTCGGCCGGGCCCGCGGCCCGTCCATCCGGTGCTGCGCCTATCCGGTCAGCACCAGGTTGTCCCGGTGAATCAGCTCGGGCTCAGTCACATAGCCGAGCAGTGTCTCGATACGATCGCTGGACGCACCCGCCATCAGGCGGGCGGCGTCCGAGTCGTAGTTGACCAGCCCGCGCGCCACTTCCCGGCCCTCCGGGTCCAGGCAGGCCACCATCTCCCCTCGCCGAAAGCGGCCTTCAACACCGGTTACGCCTACCGCCAGCAGACTGCGGCCCTGATCGCGGAGCACCCGAACCGCGCCGGCATCGAGCCCCAAACGCCCGCTCACCTGTAGCTGCCCGGCAAGCCATTGCTTGCGCGCGGCCAGTCGCTCCCGCGAGGGGGTCAGGAATGTGCCCGATGCGTGACCCGCGCAAATGTCGGTGAGCACCGACTCCGCGCGTCCCGAAGCGATCAGGGTTGCCGCCCCGGCCCGCGCCGCACGCCGGGCCGCCAGCACCTTGGCGCGCATGCCGCCACTGCCCAGCGCACCCGGCGCGTCGGCACACATTGCCTCGAGCCGCGGGTCATCCGCCATGGCCTCCGTAATGAGCGCCGCGTCGGGCACCACGCGCGGATCGGCTTCGAACAGGCCCTCCTGGTCGGTCAGGATAACGAGCAGCTCGGCCTCGATGAGGTTGCTGACCAGCGCCGCCAGGGTGTCATTGTCGCCGAAGCGAAATTCCTCGGTGGCGACCGTGTCGTTTTCGTTGACCACCGGCACCACGCCAAGCTCGAGCAGCGCCCGCAGGGTGACGCGTGCGTTCAGGTAGCGCTGGCGATCGGCAAGATCATTGTGGGTGAGCAGCACCTGCGCCGTCTTGAGACCAAACTGCTGAAAGGCCGACTCATAAGCCTGCACCAGGCCCATCTGACCCACTGCAGCGGCGGCCTGGAGCTGATGCAGGGCGCTGGGGCGCGTGGACCAGCCCAGCCGCTGCATTCCCTCGGCCACCGAGCCCGACGACACCAGGACCACATCCACCCCGTGCTCACGGGCCTGCACCATCTGCCGGACCCAGGCCTGGATGCGCGCATGATCCAGGCTGCGGCCATCGTCGGTGACCAGCGCACTGCCCACCTTCACAACCCAGCGGCGATAGCCGGCAAGGGCGGCGCGGGCGCTCATCCGGTTTCCTCGTCCAGTTCGTCAAGGCGGCGCATGACCGCCTGGCAGAGCGCGATCACCCCCTCGCCTGTCTCCGCCGAGATAAAGTAAACCGGCCCCGACCAGGCAATGGCCCCACACAGATCGCTGACGATGCGCTCTCGCGCATCGGCGGGGAAAAGGTCGCCTTTGTTCAGGACAAGCCAGCGCTCCCGACTCGCCAATGATTCGCTGTAGGCCGCCAGCTCACCGGCAACGCCAGTAACCTCGGCGGCCAGATCACGGTCGTCGTACACGCCGGCGGCATCCACAAGATGCAGCAACAGCCGAGTGCGCGAGAGATGGCGGAGGAATCGGGTTCCCAGCCCCGCACCCTCAGCGGCACCCGCAATGAGGCCGGGAATATCCGCCACGGTAAAGCTGCTGCCCTCGCCAATGCGAACCACGCCCAGGCCCGGATGGAGTGTGGTGAACGGGTAATCGGCAACCCGCGGCCGGGCCGCCGAGATCGCCCGCAAAAACGTGGATTTGCCGGCATTGGGCATGCCGAGCAGGCCCACGTCGGCCAGCAGCTGGAGCTCGAGCGCCAGCTCGCGACGCTCGCCCGGCGTACCCGGAATCGATTGCCGGGGCGCCCGGTTGGTAGAGCTTTTGAAGTGCAGGTTGCCAAGCCCACCACGGCCTCCGCGGGCCACGCAGAGGGTATCGCCGTCGCGCGTGAGATCGCCGATGATTTCGTCGGTCTCACGGTCACGCACGAGCGTGCCGATCGGCACCGGGATGGACACATCCTCGCCCGAGCGGCCAGTCATTTGCCGGCCCTGCCCGCCCTGACCGCGCTCGGCGGCATAGAACCGCGTGTGACGAAAATCCGCAAGGGTGTTCAGACCGGCATCAGCCTGCAGCCAGACGCTTCCGCCGTTGCCGCCATCGCCACCATCCGGCCCGCCGTGCGGAATGTACTTTTCGCGGCGGAAACTGACACAGCCGTTCCCGCCGTCTCCGGCGTCGACCGTAATGCGGGCCTCATCAACGAATTTCATGCTGTGCTCTTGTCACAATCAAAAAGCCCCGCACGCGGGCGGGGCTTGTCCGGCGCATGGGGGAGCGGTGTCAGCCCGCCGGCTGCACGCTCACAACGCGCCGCTTGTGCGGGCCCTTGCGGCTGAACAACACCTGCCCATCCACCTTGGCAAACAGGGTGTGGTCGTTGCCGATGCCGACATTGTCGCCCGCGTGGAAATGGGTGCCGCGCTGGCGCACCAGAATGTTGCCGGCGATCACCGCCTGGCCGCCGAAGCGCTTGACGCCCAGCCGCTTGGATTGTGAATCGCGGCCGTTGCGTGTGCTGCCGCCTGCCTTCTTATGTGCCATGAGTGCTGTCTCCGCTGTGACCGGGTCAGCCGGCCTGAATGCCGGTGATGCGTACTTCGGTGTAGTGCTGACGGTGCCCGTAGTGGCGCTGGTAGTCCTTCCGGCGCTTGAACTTGACCACCTCGACCTTCCGCGCCCGGGCCTGATCGACCACCTCGGCCGAGACACTGCCACCCTCGACCCGGGGGGTGCCCACCTTGACGTCGTCGCCATCGGCCACCAGGAGCACCTGATCAAAATTGATCGTATCGCCTGCCGCGGCGTCGAGCTTTTCGACGCGCAGCACGTCTCCCTCGGCAACTCGATACTGTTTGCCACCCGACTTGATTACCGCGTACATCGAAGAACTCCAGAGGGTTGATTCAAAGCCGCGGAATCATAGCGACTATCCATGCGCAGGTCAACGCCGCTTGACACCCCCCACCCCCCTTCCTAGCATGCCGGTCTCACCTCAATCGGGGCCTCGACACTCGGATGGACATTGCCCGTATCCGTGCGCGCATCGACAATGACATGGCAGCGGTCGATGCCATCATCCAGGATCGGCTGCGCTCCGATGTGGCGCTGATCAACCAGCTGGGCCACTACATCATTGGCGGCGGCGGTAAACGCCTGCGGCCCATGGTGACGGTTCTCATGGCGCGTGCTGCCGGACTGGACCCGGAGGCCGAACGGCATGCGCTGCTCGGTGCCACCATCGAACTCATTCATACCGCCACGCTGTTGCACGATGACGTGGTTGACGAATCCATGGTGCGCCGCGGCCGCGACACGGCCAACCATTTATGGGGCAACGAAGCCAGCGTCCTCGTGGGCGATTTCCTCTACACCCGCGCTTTCGAAATGATGGTCGAGCTCGATGACATGGCCACGATGGCCGTATTCTCGCAGACCACCAACCGCATCGCCGAGGGCGAGGTCATGCAGCTCATGCATGTCCACGACCCCTCGGTAACGGAAGCGCGATACGGCGAGGTCATCTATCGCAAAACCGCGGTCCTGTTCGAAGCCGGCTGCCGTCTGGCGGTCATGCTTGACAGCGCCGCCGACCCGGCTCGGGTTGAGGCCGCAGCTGCCTATGGACGGCATCTGGGCACGGCATTCCAGCTGGCCGACGATGTGCTCGACTATGACGGCGATGCCGCCACCATTGGCAAGAATCTGGGCGATGATCTGGCAGAGGGCAAGCCGACGTTACCGCTCATACACTGTCTGGCCAACGCCGACTCCGACACCACGCCGATGCTGCGCCGGGCCATCGAACACGGTGGGCGCGACGACATTGACGCCGTCCGCGAGGCGATTGCGCGCACGGGATCGATTGCCTATACTCGCGGGCTTGCCGAACGTGAAGCAGCACAGGCTGAAGCAGCCCTTCAGGCCTTTCCCGACAGCGACTTCACGACGGCACTCGGTGAACTGGCCAGATTCTCGGTTGGCCGCAATCACTAGAGTCACAATCGGGGTGTAGCTCAGCTTGGTAGAGCACTGTCTTCGGGAGGCAGGGGCCGGAGGTTCGAATCCTCTCACCCCGACCAATTGGCTTTCGCACTAGCCCCACACCCAATCTAAGACGGCCCTACGCCCCCCGCCGTTGTTTGCGACTCAGTTCACGTTCGCCCTGCTAATCATTGTGATGGGATGAGCACCCAACGATTTTTGTGTGAGCGTGCTTGTGCAAACCACTCAACAACGCCCAGCCCTAGCCCGTCGCTTGATTAACCAAGACCTGATCGAATCGCAGCTACTCGATCATGCCCTCGATGACGCCCGGCAAGCCGGCCAACCGTTAGTCAGGCATTTGCTAGATCATGCGCTCATTCCCCCAGCGCAGCTCGCGCACGCGGCGGCAAGCGAATTTGGACTGCCACTGCTAACCCCAGATGAGCTAATCGCGCAAAGCGATGCCATCGAGCGGGTGGACCCAGAAGTCATCCGCCAGCATCACGCCTTGCCAATCGCCATCGAACAAGGGCATTTGAAAGTCGCTATCGCAGACCCTGCCAACGTCAATGGTCTTGATGAAATGCGCTTCCAAACCGGGCTACCCATTCGGCCGGTGCTCGCACCAGACGACCTACTCACCCAGCGTATTGCCGCCCTCCTCGGACCCGTTGAACATGCGCTGCAACAGGCTTCCGCCGCGGTCGAAGCCCGTGATGAAGCAGATAACGAAGGGACGAGCGAAGACGCCCCGGTGGTGCGCTTTATTAACCGAATGCTCGAGCGCGCCATGGCGGAAAACGCCTCAGACATTCACTTTGAGCCGTTTGAAAAGCACTGCCGAGTGCGCTTTCGACGCGACGGTGTGTTGCGTGATATCACCCATGCGCCTGCCGGCATCGCCCCGCGTATCAGTGCGCGCATTAAAGTCATGGCACGCCTGGACCTTGCCGAGCGACGCCTGCCCCAGGATGGGCGACTGCGACTCAACAATGACACCGGTCACAACGTCGACTTTCGTGTCAGTAGCTGCCCGACGCTGTTTGGCGAAAAATTGGTTTTACGCCTACTCAACCCCGATACCACTCGGCGCGCCATGGATGAGCTTGGCCTTAACGACCAACAACTCAAAGCCTACCGCCGAGCCATCACCCAGCCGCAAGGCATGATCTTAGTCACCGGGCCAACCGGCTCGGGTAAGACCGTGACGCTATATAGCGCACTGCAAGCGCTCAATAGCGCCTCGCGCAATATTCTAAGCGTTGAGGATCCAGTCGAAATCGACCTGCCTGGCATCAATCAAGTGGCGATCAACCCACGGGCTGGACTCGACTTTCCGCAGGCGCTGCGGGCGTTTCTACGCCAAGACCCTGATGTCATTATGGTCGGCGAGATTCGTGACAACGAAACGGCCGATATTGCCATTAAAGCCGCCCAAACCGGGCATCTTGTCTTCTCGACATTGCATACCAATAACGCGGTTGCCGCGATCACTCGGCTTGCCAACATGGATGTTCCGGCTTGGAATATTGCCGCGTCGGTGTCGCTTGTCATCGCCCAACGCTTGGTACGGCGGTTATGTCCGAAATGTCGACGACTGACAACGGCCGAGGCGATGAGCTGTTTTGAGGCCGTGGGGTGCTCGGCGTGTATCGATGGGTACGACGGTCGGGTGGGCATCCACGAAGTCTTGCCCATGACGTCGGACGTTCGTGACTTAATTGCCCGCCAAGCCAGTCCCGAGGCCATTACCGCAGCGGCCGAAACCGCAGGCTTTTGCAGCTTACAAGCCTCAGCCATCGCGGCATTACAAGCCGGGCATACCAGCTTATCCGAGCTCAAACGCGTTATTGGCTGGTGATGGGCTTGGCAGTGTTTATTTGGCAAGGCATTGGGCTCAACGGCCGCCGGCAATACGGCATCGATACCGCCATCGACGATGCGGCGTTAAGGCAAGCGCTTCAATACCGCGAAGTATTGCTAGCGCAGTGGCTACGACTGCCTGTTTGGGTGAGCCAATTGGTTATACGGCCAACACCGCGGTTAGCCGGTCACGAGGTCAGCGAATGGCTACACCAGCTCGCCACGTTACTACGCGCTGGCGTGCCATTGGTGCAAAGCCTGACGCTCACTGCCAGCGAGACCAGCCAACGTCGCTTTGGCACCATCATTACGCAGGTGCGCGACGAGGTGCAGTCGGGCACGCCTTTATCGGTGGCGCTCGCTATGCATCCGCGGGTGTTTAACGAGCGTATTTGCGCACTCGTTCGGGCCGGCGAGCAGGCCTCAACGCTGGAGACCCTGCTCGGCCAAGTCGCTGAATATGAAGCCCGAGCCCAACACATCCGCCGCCAAGTGCAGGCCGTTCTGCGCTATCCAGTCATTGTGCTTGCAGTGGCCTTATTGGTGAGTATGGCCATGGTAATTTTTGTGGTGCCGCGCTTTGCCGCCATGTTTGCCGGTTTTGATGCCAACCTCCCGGCGCTAACGCAATCGGTGGTGGCCTTATCAGCGTGGTTGCGAGCACACGGCGGTGTGGTCGCACTAATGGTCGTCGGGCTTGGTCTGGCACTCGTTGGTCTTATCGCGCGCATTCCCGCCGCCCGGGCAGCGCGCGATGCGCTGCTATTGCGCTTACCCATTATCGGGCCAATTTTAGCCGGCGCCGCGACTGCGCAGTTCACCCGTACGCTTGCCATTATGACCCGCGCTGGCCTGCCCATGACCGAAGCGCTGCCCAGCATCGCCCGAACCCTTAATAACACGCTCTATTACCGTGCGGTAATGCAAATCAACGAGGCATTACGTCAAGGGCAGTCACTTGAACAAGCCATTGCCGCAAGCCAACGCCTGCCTAGCCGCGTTCAGCAAATGATCGCCGTGGGCGAAGAGGCGGGAGAACTCGATGACATGCTCAATCACATCGCCAGCATTGAAGACAATCAAGTCAATAGAGCGGT
Organism: uncultured Spiribacter sp.; assembly: GCA_913056145.1. Taxonomy (GTDB): domain Bacteria; phylum Pseudomonadota; class Gammaproteobacteria; order Nitrococcales; family Nitrococcaceae; genus Spiribacter. The sequence continues at coordinate 7,102 of CAJXMI010000019.1, read as the reverse complement.
GGATAACTTAGGCAAGGCAATGGAGCCGCTCATTATGGTGAGTTTGGGGCTCATGATCGGCGGGCTTGTCCTGGCAATGTATTTACCAGTATTCCAAATGGGGACGGCTGTATGACGAGCGCTGCATTGGTGTTCATTGCGGCCATGGGTTTGGCGCTCGGCAGCTTTCTCAATGTTGTCATCGCGCGGTTGCCAACCGATTGGCGCTTATCCGGGCTGGCCTGGCCGGCATCGCAATGCCCACACTGCCAATCAACGATTGGCTGGCTGGATAAGCTGCCCGTGGTGGGGTGGTTGCTTTGCCAAGGCCACTGCCGCACCTGCCAGCAGCCCATTCGCCTGCGCTATGTGTTAATCGAAGCGGGTAGCGCGCTGGTCGCGATCATAGTGATTAACCAGTTTGGGCTCACGCCAGCGGGATTGTCCGCGCTGATGCTCAGTGCATGGCTTATTGTGCTAAGTGGAATTGACCAAGACACCTTCCTTTTGCCCGACTGCTTAACCCTAAGCGGCCTATGGTTGGGTTTACTCAGTGCCACGCTCTATCATCACACCACACCAACTGAAGCAATCACAGGGGCTGCGCTGGGCTACAGCGTGTTGGCCGGGTTAAACGCAGGCTATTACCGGCTGAGCGGCCGAGAGGGCATGGGCGGTGGCGATTTCAAATTGCTTGCAATGTTAGGCGCTTGGCTGGGGGTAAGTGCCTTACCGGCCGTCCTCTTGCTTGCTGCCGGCGGCGGGACAGTATGGGCGCTTGGCGCAATGCTCTGGGCGCGACGCTCACGCTACGCCATGATGGCATTTGGGCCATGGCTCGCCGTAGCAGGGTGGATCACGCTAATCTGGGGGCATGAGTGGCAAACAAACATCGGATAATCAGCGCTATCCCCTGATCGTTGGCCTAACCGGCGGCATCGCAACCGGCAAAACCACGGTGTCTGATCGCTTTGCCGCGCTTGGCGTCGATGTGGTGGATACCGACCAACTCGCCCGCGACATTGTGCAACCGGGCAGCGCTGGGCTTGCCGCTATTCGCGAGGCGTTTGGCAGTGGTGTCATTGCCGCCAATGGTCAGCTCGACCGGCGAGCGCTTCGCGGCAAGATTTTTAACGATGAAGCTGACCGCGCGCGGCTTGAGCAAATACTGCACCCGCGCATTCTTGAGCAAATGCGCGACCAGCTGAGTGCGTGCACCTCGCCCTACGCCATCGCCGTTATTCCGCTGCTCATTGAAGCCAACTGGGTTGGTTATGTTGATCGGGTGTTGGTAGTTGATGCCCCACCGTCATTGCAACGCGAGCGGCTGATGAGCCGTGATCAACGCTCTGAGATTGAGGCCGATCAAGTGCTCGCCAGCCAAACCACCCGAGCCAACCGCCTTGCCATTGCAGATGATGTGATTCGCAATGATGGCAATCCACAGCGTTTGATCGATGCGGTCGCCACCCTTGATAAACAGTACCGCGATTACGCCAATGCATTGTCGGTATTTGCCCACCACAACCGGCTTGAGCGAGAATAGCGCTTCGGCAAGTTATTGAGTGGCCATGCAAAATCATCATCAACAGCCTGATTTAATCGTCTACGAATACCCGCTAAACGAGCGCATGCGTACCTTTCTACGGCTAGAGTTTTTGTTTGATCAATACCGCTTTGGCGCGGCCGGCGAATCGGCCTGGCATACGCGATCGGCGGTTGCCGCGCTGCTCGATGTCATGGCGCTATTAACGCGCAGCGACATTCGCTCAGAACTGCAAAAAGAACTCGATCGGGTGGGCAGCAATTTAAAAAACCTTCAGGCCCAGCCCCAAGTCGATGGCGATGTCTTGCAACCCATACTCGATGAGGGCAAGCAGCTTGCCCAACAGCTGCGCGAGGCACCGACCGGAATGCCCAGCGTGGTTGCCAGCAACGAGTTTTTATCCACGATCGAGCAACGTGCCGGTATTTTAGGTGGGACATGTGCGTTCGATTTAGCGGGCTTTCACCTGTGGCTTGAATCACCGGCCGCGACCCGGCAAGCCCAGTTAGCCACTTGGCATAGTGGGTTTGCACTGATCGACCAAGGCACGGCCTACATTTTACGCCTGCTTCGTGGGAGCGCTGACCCAGTAGAAAAGGTTGCCCATGGCGGCTCGTTTCAAGCCATGCTGGATCGCTCGACTCGCTATCAATTGTTACGTGTACTGCTGCCCAAGGCACAAGGTTGCTATCCTGAAATTAGTGGCAGCAAACACTTTTGCAATATCCGTTTTTTAGAACAGCCTGAACAAGGCGAACGACCCCAACAGGTGAGCGAAGATGTCTCCTTTACCCTCGAGCAATGCGTCATCTAACCCCATCAGCGTCGTCAGTTGCCCGCAATGCGGTGAATCGGTTCGCTGGTCAGAAGAATCCGCGTTTCGACCGTTTTGCTCGAAGCGCTGTCGGCTGATTGATTTGGGTGAGTGGATTGATGAGCGCAACACCATTCCCGGCGAACCGGCGCCGTGGCCGGAAAACGACGGGTCAATTGATCACTAACCCCAAAGCCCGCTAATCGCAGCGATCCCCTGCCCTCCATGGCGGCGCGCCAGTGGCCCGTCACTCGGGTGCATGCCGCCTAGCGCATACACTGGCAGTCTTGCCTGAGCCACCCAGCGTGCCCATTGCAGCCAGCCCAACGGACTCACGCCGGGGTGGCTAGCGGTTGCCGCCACCGGACTGAGCACAGCAAAGTCCGCTCGGCAATCCGCGGCGCGCTGCAAATCAACGTCATTGTGGCAGGACGCCGCTAACCAGCCCGTAAAGTCCGCGGGTCGACCAATCCCTTGAGCGAGTTGGCGGCTATTGAGGTGCACACCATCAGCGCCTATCTCGGCAGCCAGACGAAAATCGGTATTAATTAATAATTGCGCGTTGTGCTGGTGGCACCGCGATAACGCCTCGCGTGATAGTTCAAGCCGCTTTCTATCATCGCCGCGAATACGCAGCTGCACTAGGCGCTCACCGCGAGCCAGCGTTGCATCCAGCCCGGCTAACCAGTCTTCAGGCGCAGCCACATCCGGGCTAATGACGTAGTGAGTGGGCAGGCGCAACGCGCTAATAATGGCTGCGTTGGCGGCCGGAAAATCTTCTCGCTCAAGCTCGTTGGGCAACACCCAGCGAAGCGCTTGGCCTTCGGCACCATGCGCCTCCCCCTGCCATGCGCGCACTAAGTACACATCAAGCACAACGCGTCGATCGGCATAGTCATGCGGCAGACGAATTAACGATTCGACATCGAGCGGCTGAATACCCAGCTCTTCGTTCAGTTCTCGGGCCAACGCAGCGCGGGCTGGTTCATTGGCGTGTACCTTGCCGCCCGGAAACTCCCAACGCCCGCCTTGATGTTGCTTGGCATTGCGCCAAGCAATTAACGCTTCGCCGGCGGGGTTGAGCACCACCCCAACCGCCACCTCAAGCGGTTGTTCAGCGCGCATAACTAACTGCGGTATTCAGCGTTAATGCGCACGTAGTCATACGACAAATCGCAGCCCCAAATGGTGGCTTCGGCCTTGCCACGGCCCAGATCAATATGGCAATCAATATGCGTACCGGCCATATAGGCAGCCGCCTTAGCCTCGTCATAGTGCGGACTAACGCCCCCATCCTCGGCAATCACTTGGTCACCGAGCGTGATCGACACCGCCTCTAGGGCCAAATCCTCAACGCCGGCACGACCGACAGCGGCCAAAATGCGCCCCCAGTTGGGATCTCCGGCAAACAGCGCGGTTTTCACTAAGGGGGACTCAGCCACGCAAAAACCCACGCGTTCGGCTTCGGCTTCACTGCGCGCGGCGCACACGCTCACCGCTAACTGCCGAGTTGCCCCTTCACCATCGGCAACAATCTCACGGGCTAGCTCACCGCAAAGGCTCGTCAAAGCGCTTAAAAACGCTTGACCATCCTTGGTATCCGTATCCAATGCAACACCACTGTGCCCGGTGGCAACCAGCGTGCATGCATCGTTGGTTGAGGTATCGCCATCCACGGTAATGCGGTTAAACGTTTTGGCCACGGCTTCGCGCAACCAGCGCCGCAGCAAACCGGGCTCGATCAACGCATCTGTGGCGACAAAAGCCAACATGGTGGCCATATTCGGGCGAATCATCCCCGAGCCTTTAGCGATGCCCGTTAGCGTCACCGAGCCAGTCGATAGCGCAAGCGTTTGACTGCGCCCTTTTGCCCGGGTGTCCGTCGTGCGAATGGCATCAGCTGCTTGCGCCCACCCGGTTGCGTTTAAGTTGGCAAGCGCGGCCGGCAGCGCTTGATCGATGCGCTCGGCCGGTAGCCGCTCACCAATCACCCCGGTTGAATAGGGCAGGACTTGATTGGCCTGACAGCCTGTAAGCGTTGCCAGCGCTTGGCAGTTTTGCCAAGCCGCGCGATCACCCGCCGCGCCCGTGCCTGCGTTTGCGTTGCCGGTGTTAATCAACAAATACCGTGGATCGGCCTCGCGGCAGTGGCTCTGGGCGAGTTTCACCGGCGCGGCGCGAAATTGATTACACGTAAACACCGCGGCGACCTGCGATTGCGCAGCAAGCTCGATAATGACCAGGTCTAACTCATCGGGCTTGCGCACACCGGCGGCGGTGCTGCCAAGGCGTACCCCAGCCACTGGCTCGAGAGTCGGGAGCGAAGATTGACCAACAGCCAAGAGGTGCTCCTTTGCTTAGGCGTCGAGTTGCCCGTGGCAGTGTTTGTACTTTTTACCCGAGCCACACGGGCAGAGTTCGTTCCGCCCTACTTTACGCTCACCACGCACAAAGGGTTGCCGTTCTGCCTCACTCGAGGCAGCCGAGCTGTCGCCCTGCGCGTTGCCAAGGGCGCTACTTTGGGCATGCTCAAACTGCATGGCCCGATCGCGCTCGGCCTCGCGTTTGGCTTCGGCCGCCCGCGCATCGTCGGGGCTTTGCACGTTGACGTTAAATAAAATCCGCACCGCTTCGCGCTTAACCCCACCCAACAGCGCTTGGAACATCTGAAAGGCTTCTTTTTTAAACTCTTGCTTAGGGTCGCGCTGCGCCATCCCACGCAGACCAATGCCTTGGCGCATAAAGTCCATCGCCGCAAGATGCTCTTTCCATTGATTATCGAGCACCTGCAGCAAGAAGCTTTTCTCTACCTCGCGCATATTCACGCCCAGCGCAGCCACATCGGCTTCTTTGGCCTCGTAATGCGCCACCACGGCTTGTTCAAGACGCTCACGCACACCTTCGGCATTGAGCTCATCATCGGCATCAAGCCACTCACCCACCGGCGCTTGAATACCGAACTGGCCGTGCAGAGCCTCTTCTAGCCCCGGAATGTCCCACTGATCATCAATGCTACCCGGGGGCATATGCGCATCGATAAGCTCGGCGAGCACATCGTTTTGCATATCCACGATGGTGCCGGAGATGTCATCCGACTCCAGCAGCTCGTTGCGCTGGGCATAAATCACGCGGCGTTGATCGTTGGCCACATCATCAAAGTCGAGCAGGTGCTTACGCGTATCAAAGTTATGCGCCTCAACCTTGCGTTGGGCGTTTTCAATGACTCGCGAGACCATGCCGCTTTCGATTGCCTCGCCCGACTGCATTCCCAAGCGCTGCATCATGCCGGACACGCGCTCCGAGGCAAAAATGCGTAACAGGCTGTCATCAAGCGATAAAAAGAACCGTGTCGAGCCTGGATCGCCCTGTCGACCCGACCGCCCACGCAACTGGTTATCAATGCGCCGCGACTCATGCCGCTCAGTACCAATGACATGCAAACCCCCGGCCTCAATCACCGTGTCGTGCCGGCTTTGCCATTCAGCGCGATGGATCTCGAGCGCGTTCTCACCGGCTGCTGAATCCAGCTCGGCCACTTCCTCGTCAAAGTTGCCACCCAGCACAATATCGGTACCGCGGCCGGCCATGTTGGTTGCAATGGTCACCGCCCCTGGACGCCCTGCTTGCGCAATAATGCCGGCCTCGCGCTCGTGTTGCTTGGCGTTGAGCACCTCATGGGCGATTGACGACTGAGTCAGCGCAGCAGAAATGCGTTCTGAGCTTTCAATGGATGTTGTACCAACCAGCACGGGTTGTTGGCGCTGATTGCAGTCTTGAATATCTTCAATAATAGCGTCGTACTTGTCGTCTTGGTTGAGAAACACCAAGTCGTGATGGTCAGCGCGCACCATTGGCCGATGGGTGGGAATGACGGCCACCTCCAGTCCATAGATATGCTGGAATTCATAGGCCTCGGTATCGGCCGTACCCGTCATACCGGAGAGCTTGTCGTACATCCGAAAGAAGTTTTGGAATGTAATTGAAGCCAAGGTTTGATTCTCGGCCTGAATCTCCACGCCCTCTTTGGCTTCAATGGCTTGGTGCAACCCCTCCGACCAGCGCCGCCCCGGCATAGCCCGACCGGTAAACTCATCGACAATCACAATCTGCCCGTCGCGCACCAAGTAGTGCACATCGCGCTGATACAAGGTGTGGGCACGCAGCGCGGCGTTTAGATGGTGCACCATCGCAATATTACGGGCGTCGTAGAGCCCCTCGCCTTCACTGAGCAAACCCGCTTGGCTAAGAAGCCCTTCAGCACGCTCTTGCCCAGACTCGGTCAAAAAGGCTTGGCGGGCTTGTTCATCTAGGTAGTAATCCCCGGGACCGTCTTCTTCGTGCTGCTGTGTGAGCGTTGGAATCACCTGATTCATGCGCTCGTAGAGCTCACTCGATTGCTCGGCTTTGCCAGAGATAATCAGTGGGGTGCGTGCTTCATCAATTAAAATCGAATCGACTTCGTCGACCACGGCAAAATGCCGGCCGCGTTGCATTCGATCTTCCGCCCGCAACGCCATGTTGTCGCGCAAATAATCAAACCCAAACTCGTTATTTGTGCCGTAGGTAATATCCGCTTGGTAAGCCGCGCGCTTTGCCTCGCCATCCATGCCCGGCACAACCACGCCGACCGCTAGGCCAAGAAAGCGATAGACCTGCCCCACCCATTCCGCGTCACGCCGGGCGAGATAATCGTTAACCGTCACGATGTGCACGCCCTGACCGGATAGCGCGTTCAAAAAGGCCGCTAGCGTGGCGACTAAGGT
>CAJXMI010000018.1 GCA_913056145.1 uncultured Spiribacter sp. | reverse complement strand
AACCGGGCTTCCGCCGAGTGGTGCTGGAGAGTTACGGGCAACGGCTGCTGACCCTGATGCTGGTCATCGAAGAGGTCGCATTTCGCCGGCTCGACACCCGACTGGCCGAGCGGCTGCTGGCAGCGCTGGGGTTTGCTCTTACCCCGGCACAGGACCGGGTCTATACCGAGGTCAAGGCGGACATGAGCGGCGCGCAGCCCATGCTGCGGCTGGTGCAGGGTGATGTGGGATCAGGCAAGACCGTGATCGCGGCGCTCGCCGCCCTGCAAGCGGTTGCCGGCGGCTGGCAGGCGGCCATCATGGCGCCCACCGAGCTGCTTGCCGAGCAGCATCGACGCAGTTTCAGGGACTGGCTGGAGCCCCTCGGGGTGACGGTTGGCTGGCTGTCGGGGCGGTCGGGGGCGGCGCATCGCCGCGAGACGCTGGCGGGCCTTGCGGCAGGCGAGATACCGGTCGTGATCGGCACCCATGCCCTGTTTCAGGACGAGGTGGCGTTTCAGGCCCTGGGGCTGGTGGTTGTGGACGAGCAGCATCGCTTCGGTGTCCATCAGCGGCTGGCTTTGCGCGACAAGGGCGCAGGCGGTACCCAGCCGCATCAGCTGGTCATGACGGCCACCCCCATCCCGCGCACGCTGGCCATGACGGCGTATGCCGATCTGGATCTGTCGGTGATCGACGAGTTGCCGCCGGGGCGCACACCGGTCACCACGGTGGCTCTGTCCGATGCACGGCGGGATGAGGTGATTGAGCGGATTCGGCATGCCTGTGCATCGGGGCGTCAGGCCTACTGGGTCTGCACACTCGTGGAAGACTCCGAGGTGCTCGAGGCCGAGGCGGCCGAGGCCACCGCTGAGCGGCTGGGCGAGCTTTTGCCTGAGCTGCGCATCGGTCTGGTCCATGGACGCCTGGGCGCGGCCGAGAAAGAGGCCGTCATGGCTCGCTTTGAGCTCGGCGAGGTGGATTTGCTGGTGGCCACCACCGTGATCGAGGTGGGTGTGAATGTGCCAAACGCCTCGCTCATGATCATTGAGAATGCAGAGCGGCTGGGACTGGCGCAGCTTCACCAGCTGCGCGGGCGTGTTGGGCGCGGGACCACGCAGAGCAGTTGTGTCCTTCTGTATCATGGCCCGCTGGGCGAGACTGCCCGGGCCCGGCTCGGCATTCTCCGCGACAGTAACGACGGTTTTCGCATCGCCCGTCGCGATCTTGAGATCCGGGGTCCGGGCGAGGTGCTGGGCACGCGGCAGACCGGCGCGCTGGCGTATCGGATTGCCGATTTGCTGCGGGATGCCGATTTGCTCGAGCCCGTGCAGGCGGCAGCCGACCGGCTGCTTTCGTCGCATCCGGATTGTGCAGAGGCACTGATCCGACGCTGGGTGGGTGAGGGCGAGCGCTACGCACAGGTATGAAGGCAGACAGGCATGAGTGAACCGGGCATCCGCTGCTGGCGGCCGCGCCGGGCGCCGGTGAATGGACCGATTCCGCCGGTGCTGCGGCCATGGATTGACGAGCCGGGGTCATTGACCCGGCGCCTGCGGACCCTCGCCGGACCGGCCTTTCGGGTTGTCGTGCTCACCGAGGCCTGGGGCCGCGGCTGGCCGGACGAGCGGCGACGGCTGATTGGCGCCGGGGGTGAGCGGCTGTGGCTGCGCGAGGTATTGCTCTGCCGCGGCGATACACCACTGGTGCATGCCCGAAGCGCGATCCCTGCGGGGAGTCTGCGCGGCCCGCTCCGGCGCCTGCGGCGGCTGGGCGGACAGCCCCTGGGTAGCTTGCTCTTTGGGCGCTATGCGGTGCGTCGGGGGCAAATCGAGGTGGCACCGGTGACGGCCAGCTCGCGGCTGGGGCAGCGCACGCTTGCCTGCGGCGGCCATCCGGCCTGGGCGCGGCGCTCGGTATTCCGGATTGCCGGGCGGCCACTGCTGGTGACCGAGGTCTTTCTGCATTCGCTGCTCGAGGAGGTCGATGATGACCGCTACCGGCGCTGATCCGGTCAATCGCCTGCTGTTGTACGCCCGCCTCGCGCGGCTTGACCGGCCGATTGGCAATTTCCTGCTGCTTTGGCCAACGCTGTGGGCGCTTTGGCTGGCAGCCGACGGGCTGCCACGGCCAGGGGTGTTCAGCGTATTTGTGCTTGGGGTGTTCGTGATGCGCGCCGCTGGCTGCGTCATCAACGACTACGCCGACCGCGACTTCGACCGCCACGTCGAGCGGACCCGCAATCGCCCGCTGACGACCGGGCAGGTCAGCGAGCGTGAGGCGCTGGCGCTGTTTGTTGTGCTCTGCCTGATCGCCTTCGGGCTCGTGCTGCTCATGAATCGTCTCACGATCCTGCTGTCGCTGGTCGGTGTGGCGCTGGCGGCCACCTATCCGTTCATGAAGCGGCATACCCATCTCCCCCAGGTCCATCTGGGCGCGGCGTTTGGCTGGGCGGCGCCCATGGCCTTTGCGGCTCAGGCGGGAGAGGTCACATCCCTCGCCTGGCTGATCTTTGCGGCGGCCGTGATCTGGGCCACGATCTACGACACCGAGTACGCCATGGTGGATCGCAACGACGACCTCAAGATCGGTATCAAGTCCACCGCCGTCCTCTTCGGGCGCCATGACCGGCTCATGATCGGAGTGCTGATGGTGCTGATGACGCTGTTGCTGGTCGTGATCGGCGGGCAGGCGGGCCTCGGGGTTGCCTGGTATGCGGGAGTCGCTGTGGCGTCATTGCTGTTTGTGCATCAGCAGCGCCTCATTCGGGAGCGCCGCCGCGAGGACTGCTTCCGGGCCTTTCTGAACAACAACATCTATGGCGGCATTGTGTTTGCGGGGCTGGTGGTCGATACGCTGCCGGTGTTCTAGATCGCGCGCGCCAGGACCACGACATCAACCCGCTGCGTGCCGCCCGCGCGCAGGCAGCGGGCCAGTTCACCCACGCTGGCGCCAGTGGTGAGCACGTCATCCACCAGGGTGACGGCCGCCGGAGGACGGCGCAGGAGACAAAAGGCACCCGTTGGATTGTGCCGCCGGGCCTCGGCGTCCAGCTCGCGTTGGGGCGGGGTATGGCGCTGGCGCATCACCAGCCGGCGCGCCAGCGGAGGCCCCAGCCAGCGGGCAATCAGTGTGGATTGATTGAATCCCCGTGAGCGCAGGCGCCGCCAGTGCATGGGCATGGGCACAAGCGGGCCTGCGCAGGGATAGCGCCGCGCCGCCAGGGTGGCCGCGGCCAGGCGGGCCAGAAGCCGGCCGGCGGGCAAGTCGCCAGTCAGCTTGAAGCGCCGGATCAGTGGCTCGACGCTATCGCTGTAGCGCCACAGTGCAACCACCCGGTCAAACGGCGGTGGCGCGCTCAGGCAGCTCGCGCAGTGACTGGCCCCCGATGCAAGCGGCAGCCCGCAGTGCTGGCAGGCGGCACTGATCCAGGGCAGGTCTTCGGCGCAGCCGGGGCATAGATCGGCGGCCCCGGTGGCCACGCCGCAAAAATGGCAGTGGCCTGCCAGCAGGTGGGTCAGGATGGCGTCAAGGCGTCCTTGACGGTGCCAGGGGCCGTGGCCTGGCGGTGCTGGAGCAAAGGCTGACGTGCGCATTGCACAAGGCTAGCGATCCGGTAGCAAAACGACACAGCCCCCGGGCCGCCTGCCGACGGTCGGAGGGATGTGGCAGCATGGGCGGATGACGACCGACATCGATGATCCGCTACGCCTCGACCCTCGGGTGCTTCGTCGCCGCCTTGAACGTGCGGCCCCCCGCTTTGATGACGCGGCTGCATTGCATTGTGAAGTCAGTCGACGGCTGGTCGAGCGCCTTGATTTTGTCTTGCTCAAGCCGGATCGGGTGCTCGATCTGGGCTGTGCAACCGGTATCAGCAGCCCGGCATTGCGGGCACGTTACCCGCGCGCCGAGCATGTGGTGGCGGATCTGGCCTGCGGGGTTGTGGCCAGCGCGCGACGGCGCGGGCGGCGCTGGCGGCGTACGCCCGGAGTGTGCAGCGGGCTTGAGCAGCTCCCGTTTGCCAGCAACAGTTTTGACCTGGTGTTCTCGTGCCTTGCCCTGCATCGCGTACCCAATCTCAAGCCGACGGCGCGTGAGCTCCAGCGCATTCTGCGCCCCGGTGGCGTGCTCATGTTTGCCACCTTCGGGCCGGATACGCTGACCGAGCTGCGTGCCGCCTGGAGCGGCGTGGACGCAACGCCCCATGTGCATGGCTTTGTCGACATGCATGATATCGGCGATGCGCTTACCGGCGCCCGACTGGCCGATCCGGTAATGGACATGGAGCACTTCACGCTGACCTACCCGGGTGTCGCGGCGCTGGTCGATGACCTGTCGGCGCTCGGGCTGCGCAACGCCCTGGCTGCGCGGCGCAAGGGGCTAATGACACCGCGGCAGTGGCATGCCATGGAACAGGCCTATGCCGCGCGGGCGGATGCGGATGGGCGGCTGCCGGCCACCTGGGAGGTGGCCTACGGGCATGCATGGGGCACCGATGCACAGCCGCAGATCACCGAGGCGCCGGGCGAGGTGCGCGTGCCGCTCGCCGGTCTTTCGGTACCCCGACGCAAGCGCAACCCCTGAATGACGGGGCTCTGGCGCTTCCCTCGGGGCCCGGAGTTATCTAGAATTGCCGGGAACAATTGATCTGGATCAAATCAGCCAGGCGGCGGGAGCGGTCAGATGAGCACCCGGTCCATAACCGAATCAGATAACGGGCGCTGCTTTGTGCTGGCGCCCAACCTGGCCCCGGACTGGGGGCAGACCATGCGCATCTTCGTCGGTATCAGCGTGGTGTGCCTGGGGATTGCCCTCGTGTGCACGTGGTTCGGGTTCTGGCCGGTCCTGCCGTTTGCCGGCATCGAACTTACGGCCCTGGGCATTGCCTTGTATGTGTCAGCGCGGCGCTCGCTCGACCGTGAAGTGGTCCATGTGGGCAATGGGCGGGTCCGCATCGAGAAGGGGCGCGGACGGGTCGAACAGAGCTGGGAGCTCGAGCAGGCCTGGACCGAGGTGGTCCTGCGGCAGATGCCACGGCGCTGGGAAGAGACACAGCTGGTGCTGCGCTCGCGCGGCCAGGAGGTTATCCTCGGTGGCTTTCTGGAGTTGGAAGAGCGGCGCAGCCTGGCGCGGGAGCTTGGCCGGTGCATCGGGCCCATGGCCCGCTGCGGCTCGGGTAGAGCTGCCCCGGCGGCCTCCGTGCCCGCAACGACAGCCGCGACGGTAACGCCCACGCGGGCCTCGCACAGTCTTGGAGAAAGAGCAGGATGAAGACAATGATCGTCAGGACAGCGCTTGCGGGGCTCGTCACCGGCTTGATGCTGGTTGCCGCACCGGCAGCAGCGGATCTCGGGCTTATCAACATGACTCGGGGCGTTACCGAGTCAAGCGAGCGGATCTACGATCTGCACATGACCATTTTCATGATTACGGTGGTCATTGGCGTCGGCGTTTTCGGCGCCATGTTCTATTCGATCTTCCGCCACCGCAAGGCGCGCGGCGTCAAGCCGGCAACCTTCCATCACAGCACGACTGTCGAGATCATCTGGACGGTGATTCCGCTCGCCATTCTGGTGGCGATGGCGGTTCCGGCCACCATGGTGCTGGTGGATTTCGAGGACACCAGCGATACCGAAATGACGGTCAAGGTCACCGGCTATCAGTGGTTCTGGGGCTATGAGTACATGGACGAGAACGTCCAGTTCCTGAGCCGTCTGGATCGCGACAGCGACCGGGCCCGCCAGCTCGGCTCCGATATCCAGCCGGCGTCGGTCGATAACTATCTCCAGAATGTCGACCGGCGTCTGATTCTGCCGGTTGATACCCGCGTCAAATTCCAGATTACGGCCGCGGATGTAATCCACTCGTGGTGGGTGCCCGACCTGGGTTGGAAGCGCGACGCGATCCCCGGGTTCGTGAACGAGACCTGGACCGAGATCAAGGAGCCGGGCGTCTATCGCGGCCGGTGTGCCGAGCTTTGTGGCCGCGACCATGGCTTCATGCCGATCGTGGTCGAGGCGGTTGAGAAAGAGGCGTTCCAGGCGTGGCTTGCCGAGCAGCGGGGTGATGACGCCGCTGCCACCACGGCTGGCGCGGATGACGCTGAGGCCGGCGCCGAGCTGGCGTCGCGATAGACTGAGCATTGCCAAGGGGAGAACGGAGCAATGACGGCAACAACCCATGAAGCGGGCCATCACGCCGACGAGCCCACGGGCCTGACGCGCTGGCTGGTCACCACCAACCACAAAGACATCGGGTCGATGTACCTGCTGTTCTCGCTGGCCATGTTCCTGGTGGGCGGGGCGATGGCACTGGTTATCCGGGCCGAGCTGTTCCAGCCCGGGCTGCAGCTGGTTGATCCCTATTTCTTCAACCAGATGACCACCATGCACGCGCTGGTCATGATTTTCGGCGCCGTCATGCCCGCGTTTACGGGGCTTGCCAACTGGATGATCCCGCTCATGGTGGGGGCTCCCGATATGGCATTGCCGCGCATGAACAACTGGAGCTTCTGGCTGCTGCCCTTCGGCTTTGCCATCCTGCTCTCAACGCTGTTCATGCCCGGTGGCGGGCCGGCCGGTGGCTGGACCATGTACCCGCCGCTGATGCTGCAGACCGGCACCGCGTTCCCCTTCGTGATCTTTGCGATCCACGTGCTCGGCATCAGCTCGATCATGGGCTCGATCAACGTGGTTGCCACCATCCTGAACATGCGTGCGCCGGGCATGACGCTCATGAAGATGCCGCTGTTCGTCTGGACCTGGCTGATTACCGCCTACCTCATGATCGCGGTCATGCCGGTGCTTGCCGGTGCCATCACGATGCTGCTCACCGATCAGTACTTTGGCACGACGTTCTTCAGCGCCGCCGGTGGCGGTGATCCGGTGCTCTACCAGCACATCTTCTGGTTCTTCGGGCATCCCGAGGTGTATATCCTGATCCTGCCGGCCTTCGGCATCATCTCGACGATCATCCCGGCGTTCGCGCGCAAGCCGCTCTTTGGCTACAGCTCGATGGTGTATGCGACCGCGTCGATCGCGTTCCTGTCGTTCATTGTCTGGGCGCATCACATGTTCACCGTCGGCATGCCGCTCGCCGGTCAGCTCTTTTTCATGTACTCGACCATGCTGATCGCCGTGCCCACGGGGGTGAAGGTGTTCAACTGGGTGGCCACGATGTGGCGCGGCGCCATGACCTTCGAGACCCCGATGCTCTTCGCGCTGGCGTTCGTGTTCCTGTTTACCATCGGTGGATTCTCCGGCCTGATGCTTGCCATCGCACCGGCTGACTTCCAGTACCACGACACCTACTTCGTGGTCGCGCATTTCCACTATGTGCTGGTGACGGGTGCGGTGTTTGCCATCCTGGCGGCGGCCTACTACTGGCTGCCCAAGTGGACGGGGCACATGTACAGCGAGCGCCTGGGGCAGTGGCATTTCTGGCTGTCGGTCATCTTTGTCAACGTGCTGTTCTTCCCGCAGCACTTCCTGGGCCTGGCGGGCATGCCGCGGCGCATTCCCGACTACTCGGTGCAGTTTGCCGACTGGAACATGATCTCGAGTATCGGGGGCTTCGGCTTTGGCTTTGCGCAGCTCCTGTTTGTGTGGCTGCTGTTCAAGTGCATCCGTGGCGGCGAAAAGGCCGAGGCACGGGCCTGGGAAGGGGCCGAGGGCCTCGAGTGGGAAGTGCCCTCGCCGGCACCGCATCACACGTTTGATACGCCGCCGGTCGTTCGCTGATTGATGGTCGTTAATCGCGACGTCGATCGGCGGACCCGGCGCCGGATACGCTGGACGGTGTTTATCCTGGCGCTGGTTGTCCTGGCGATTTATGTGGGGGTTTTCCTCGAGCAGATGTAGCTCGGGGACGGGGAGAGAGGAAAGCGCATGGCGCACGCAGAAGGCGGGTACTACGTACCTCACGGCAGTAACTGGCCCATCGTGGGGAGTGTCGGACTTACCGCGCTGGTGGTTGGCATTGCCATGTATCTCGAGGCCATGAGTGCCGGCATCTGGGTGATGAGTGCCGGCGCGCTGATCACTCTGACAATGGTGGTCGGCTGGTTTGGCGACGTGATTCGCGAGGGCGTAAAGGGCCTGTACAGCGATCAGGTTGACCGCTCGCTGCGCTGGGGCATGATCTGGTTCATCTTCTCCGAGGTGATGTTCTTTGCGGCCTTTTTTGGTGCGCTGTTCTATGCCCGACACCTCTCCGTGCCCTGGCTGTCGGGCGAAGACCCGGCAACCAGTCGCGTGCTCTGGGACTCGATGGTGCTCAGCTGGCCGACGGCCGGCCCCGGCAATGCCGGTCTTGAGTGGCAGCCCATGGGCCCCTGGCCGCTACCCACCATCAACACGCTGATCCTGCTGACCTCGGGCATGACCCTGACGGCGGCCCATCATGCTCTCAAAGAGGGAAACCGCGCCCGGCTCATTACCTTTATGTGGGCGACGGTCGCGCTGGGCGTCCTCTTTAGCGGGCTGCAGGCCTATGAGTATTACGAGGCCTACGCGCATCTCAACCTGCGCCTTGAGACCGGCATCTATGGGTCAACATTTTTCATGCTGACCGGATTTCATGGCGCGCATGTGGTGATCGGCACGATCATTCTTGCGGTGATCACGCTGCGGTGCATGAAAGGTCACTTCAACCCCGAGTCGCACTTCGGGTTTGAGGCGGCGGCCTGGTACTGGCACTTCGTGGACGTTGTCTGGCTGGGCCTGTTTATCTTTGTCTACATTCTGTAGCTAAAGCGGGCCTTGATTGGGGGTGATGACCCCGGTTGCAAAGCCAAGCAGGATCAGCAGGAAAAGAATCACCGACAGGGCAATCCTCAACGTGAGCGCGTTGAGTGTGCGACGCGACTCGCCACGGTCTTTCATCAGGTAGAAAAGGCCCGACCCCAGGCTGGCGACGATGACCAGCAGTGTGGCAAGGATGGCGATCCGGATAGCGAGATCCATAAGTGAGTCCCAGGTGGTTTTCGGGAATTGTAAATCAATCGGGCGGCACTCTCAGTCATTCATGGGGTCTGATCAGCGATGCATGTCGCGGGTTTCGTGTTCTCGCCAAGGCTTGTGCCCACGCTGGTCTACATTCCGTTGCTGGTGCTTTTGCTGTCGCTTGGCAACTGGCAACTCGACCGGGGTGAGGAAAAGCGTGAGCGCCTCGCCGCGCGCGCCGAGGCCTTCCGGGCGCCGGTTGTCGACCTTACGGACACCCCGGCTGCGCTCGCGTCGCATGAATACCGCCGGGCGCGGGCACAGGGTGAATACGACGTGGCCCATCAGTTCTATCTCGACAACCAGATCGACGACGACCGGGTCGGATATCGGGTGCTGACACCGTTCAGGCTGGCCGATCGCGACCACGCAGTGTTGGTTGATCGCGGTTTCATCCCCATTGTGGACGGCCGCGATACCCTGCCAGCGCCGCCGCCAGTGACGGCGTCGGAGCAGGTCACCGGACAGATTGGCCGTGGCCCCTCGGTGGGCCTGAAGCTGGGTGAGCCCAGCGATACCCCGGGGCAGTGGCCGCGCCGGGTGCAATACATGGATATGGAGTACATGGCCGAAGCACTCCCTTACCCGCTGGCGGATTTTTTGTTGCTGGAGCGCTCGCTCAGCACCGATACCACCGCCCGTGCCGGCGTGCGCGCGGCCTGGCGCTTCGGGCCCGAGCGCCATGATGGCTATGCGTTTCAGTGGTTTTCACTGGCCGCTGCACTCACGCTTATCTGGCTGATCGTCAACACCCACCGTGTGGCCAACAAAGAGGACCGTCCGCAATGAGTCTCACCCGGGGCCGCTGGCAGCTGATCGCGATTGCAGCGCTTTTTCTGCTGCCCACACTCGCCGCGATGGTCATGGTGTTCACCGACTGGCGACCCGGGACATTCACCAACAAGGGTGACCTGGTCCAGCCCCCGGTACAGCTTGATCCGCAGGCCTGGGAGCAGCGTCTCGCCGAGCCCGACCCGCTGGCCGGTGACTGGCTGCTGGTGCTGCCGCGCGCCGACGCCTGTGGCTCGGCCTGCCGTGAGCGCCTCGATACGATAACGCGCATTCGCGTGGCCCTGGATCGCGACATTGATCGCGTGCGCCTGATTGTCCTGGAGCCACTGAGCGGCGCAGTGGACGCCGCCTCACTGCCCGCCGGCATTGAGCTGATGGCGGCCAGTGCCGCCCAGCTCGACACCCTGCTGCGGCACGATGGCGCGGCCATGGCGGCCCATATCGTGGATTACCGCGGCTTTCACGTGATGCGCTATGCCGAGCCGCTCGATGCCGAGGGACTGCTGGACGATCTTGAAAAACTGCTTCGGCTTGCCAAGGAAGAAGCCGAGCGCCGTGCCCTGGAGGAGGCCATCAGCGAATGAAGACGAGTCACGGGTTTTTCCGGCTGAGCCTGATCACGACCGCACTGACCCTGACCCTGGTGGTGCTTGGCGCCTGGGTGCGGCTCACCGATGCCGGTCTGGGCTGTCCGGACTGGCCGGGCTGTTATGGCCTGCTGGACGTTCCCAATACGCCCGAAGCGATTGCCGCGGCAAACGAAGCCTTCCCCGATACCCCCGTCGACGTGGGCAAGGGCTGGCGGGAAATGGTCCATCGCTACGTGGCCGGCATTGTGGGGCTGTTGATTCTGGGGATGGGCATTTACGCCTGGCGCGTGCGCCGGCGGCCAGGACAGCAATGGCGCATGCCGCTGTTTCTGATCGCCCTGGTGACCTTTCAGGCCACCCTGGGCGCGTGGACCGTGACTTGGCAGCTCAAACCCGCCGTGGTAACCGCCCATTTGCTGGGCGGCCTGGCCACCCTGTCGTTGCTCTGGTGGGTCACGCTGCGAACCAATGCCCTGGGCGGGGCCGGACGCCTTGCCGGCCGACCGGGCCTGAGCGCCATGATGGCGGCCGGTCTGGTTGTTGCCATTGCTCAGATCACGCTGGGGGGGTGGACCAGTACCAACTACGCGGCCCTGGCCTGCAATGAGTTTCCCACCTGCAGCATGGGCGACTACTGGCCGGATCGAGCCGACTTCTCCGAGGGCTTCGTGCTGTGGCGGGGGCTGGGTGTCAATTACGAGTTTGGCGTACTCGATCATCCCGCCCGCATGGCGATCCATCTGGTGCATCGTGCAGGGGCCATCGTGGCGGCCCTGGTCCTGGGTGCGCTTGCGTGGTGGCTGTGGCGCGCCGGTGGCGTGGGTCGCGGCATCGGAGTGGCACTGGGCCTGGTGCTGGCCACACAGGTCGGGATTGGTATCGGTAACGTCGTCTACAACTTGCCTCTGTCACTGGCCGTCGCGCACAATGCCGGGGCTGCACTGTTGATGATGGTGCTGGTCACCGCCATTCACCTGATCCGACCGCTGGGACGAACATGAGCCGATCCCTCGACGCCACAAGCTCCTCGACCCAGCAGGACGCACCGCCGCTCCAGCACCTGCTGGCGCACTGGCGCGACTACTACGAGCTCACCAAGCCCGGAGTCGTTGCCCTGATGGTGTTCACGGCCGTGGTGGGCAACCTCCTGGCAAGCCCCGGCGTACTGCCCTGGAATGCGCTCATTGTGGGCAACATCGGCATCGCCCTCGCGGCCGGCTCGGCGGCGGCCATCAACCATCTGGTAGACCGCCGCGTCGATGCGCGCATGAAACGCACCCAGGGCCGCCCCCTGCCCACCGGCCATCTGCGCACCAGCCATGCTGTCGCCTTCGCGGCGATCCTGGGAACCGCCGGCCTGAGCCTGCTTTATTTTGCCGTCAACCCGCTCACCGCCTGGCTCACCTTCGGGTCACTGATTGGCTATGCGTTTATCTACACCCTGTTTCTCAAGCGGGCAACGCCACAGAACATCGTCATTGGGGGTGCGGCCGGAGCGGCGCCACCGGTGCTGGGCTGGGTGGCCGTCACCGGCAGCATCGATCCCCATGCGCTGCTTCTCTTTTTGATCATCTTTACCTGGACGCCGCCGCATTTCTGGGCACTCGCTATCCACCGGCGCGAGGAATATGCCAGCGTGGATATTCCCATGCTCCCGGTCACGCACGGCGATCGCTACACCCGCTGGCAGATACTCTTCTACACCGCCCTCCTGGTTGGAGTGACCATGCTGCCGTTTGCCACCGGCATGAGCGGACTTGTCTACCTGGCAGGCGCCCTCGCCCTCGGCGCGCGCTACCTGTGGTTTGGCGTGGCCCTCCTGACCCGACCCGACGACCGCTCCTTGCCGATGCGCTCCTTCGGCTTCAGCATCGTCTATCTGATGGCGCTGTTCGCCGTCCTCCTCGTCGACGCCTATCTGCCGGTCGCCCTCGCACTCATCCTCGGCTAAAGGCACACCCTCGGCTGTGCCGTGCTGTGCTGTGTGACTCCCGCCTCGCGACACACCGATCGGCGCCTCAAGATCGCGCGGTGAAAGCAGGCGAAATCGGCAAGTCCAGTATCTGGTGGCGGCCAGGGCTTTTTTTTGGCGCGATGCCCCGGGGAGGCCATCAAAAGCGGCAATCCATGACTCGGGCGGCACCTCCCAAAAAGCCAGAGGCCGCCACCCGATCCCGGGCTTGCCGATTTCGCACACTTTCACCGGGCGATCTTGATGAGCCCGTCCGTGTGTCGTGAGGGTGGAGCGCCCCGCGAGTCTCGTGAGCCCGGGGAAAGTGTGCGGAAGCGGCACAGAAGGGCGGAACAAGCGCTGCCTCCCAAACGCGAGTCTCGTGAGCCGGGGTGAAAGCAGGCGGAAGCGGCACAGCACAGCCGCGAATGCGTCCCCTCCATGGCCCGCCAACTACAGAATGAGGAGATCGACGGCCGCCGAATTAAGCAGCCGAGTGCACACGCTGGGCCGAAGCAGCGCCTCGATGGCATGATCGGTCGAGCGTCGCCGAACGGCGACGAGATCGGCACCCTCGCGCGTCGCCACATCCAGAATGGTATTGGCGGTAGGCCCTGGATTGACCTCGACGCGGATATTGACCGCCGAGAGGCTGCTTTGCTGGACGAACGTATCCAGTGCGCGCTGCGCAGAGGCAGCCTGGCGCGCGTCCAGCAGCGCTTGAGAATCGGCTGCAACCCGGTTTGCCGCGGCGGGTGAGTCCTCCAGCGAGCCCACAACGTGGAGGAGCGTCGTGGGGAGCTGCGCGGTGATGGGGTGGCTGGCAATAACGGCGGTTGCAGCCAGATCAGCCTGCGAGGTGTCGGTGGCCACCAAAAGTCGTGTGTGGGGCTCGAGTGGCGGTGTCTGGACGACAAGCACCGGGCAGCTCGCGTGGGCAATGATCCGCTCGGAAGTGCTGGACAGAAACAGGTCGCGCAGGGGGCGCTCGCGGTGGCGGCCCAGAATGATCAGGGCGGTATCCGCGTCCGCGGCGCTGAGCACGGCCTCGTCAATCCCGGCAGCGATCGCAACGCCGTAATGGCAGGTGACGCTGTCGGACTGCTCGATCGTGGTGGCCTGTCGCTGTAACATCAATTCAGCCTGTTGGCGTTGCGCGTCCAGCAGGCTGGCCGGTTGGTCGGCGTCGATGGCGTAGACAAGCTTGAGTGTCGCACCGCTTTGCCGCGCCAACAGTACCCCCATGCGCAACGCCTGCTCGGCGCGGCTGCTGAAATCGCTGGCGATGAGGAAGGTGGTCATGATGCCGGTCCTGCAGTTACGAAGCGGCTGGCTGGGGTTGCACCAAGCGTTTCACCGAGAGGGTCTTCCTTGGAATTAATTCTGCACTCCGCCTTTGCCGAGGTCGCCACGTTGCTGATGCTGGCAGCGATTGTGGGCTTTGCGGGCCTTCTGCTGCGCCAGCCGCTGATTGTGAGCTTTGTGGCCGTGGGCATCATGGCGGGTCCTTCCATGCTGGATGTGGTCCATGCCGAGGCGCAGATCGAGCTTCTGTCGGCGCTTGGCATTGCCGTGCTGCTGTTCCTGGTTGGCATCAAGCTCGATATCAAGCTCGTTCGCTCCCTGGGCGCCGTGGCCCTGGTCACCGGCCTTGGTCAGGTGGTATTCACAGCCGGCTTCGGTTTTTTGCTTGGTCTGGTCATGGGCCTCGAGCCGGTGACCGCCATTTACGTGGCCGTCGCTCTGACTTTCTCCAGTACGATCATCATCGTCAAGCTGCTCTCGGACAAGCGCGAGATTGACTCGCTGCATGGCCAGATCGCCCTGGGGTTTCTTATTGTCCAGGATTTGGTGGTCGTGCTTGCGATGATCGTGCTCTCAACGCTCGGCATCGGTGGGGCGACGGGCGGCGGTGCCGCGGGCGAGATTATGGCGGTGCTTGGAGCCGGCGTGGCGCTTGTGGCCCTGGTTTTGCTTTTTGTGCGCTATATCGCCAATCCGCTCAGTGCCCGTCTGGCGCATGCGCCGGAGCTATTGGTTATTTTTGCGATTGCGCTTGCGACGGTGTTCGCAACGGTGGCGGATTTGATCGGGCTTGGCAAGGAGCTGGGTGGGTTGCTGGCCGGTGTGGCGCTTGCCTCAACCCCCTATCGCGAGACCATTTCGGCACGGCTGGCCCCATTGCGCGATTTTTTGCTGCTGTTTTTCTTTATTGCGCTGGGGTCAACGCTTGATTTGGGGCTGCTGGGCGCGCAACTGCCCGAGGCCATGGTGTTTTCGGCGTTTGTGCTGATCGGTAACCCGCTGATTGTTCTTGCCATTATGGGTTGGATGGGCTACCGGCGCCGGACCGGGTTTCTGGCGGGATTAACGGTTGCCCAGATTTCGGAGTTTTCGCTGATCTTCATCAGCATGGGGTTTGCGCTGGGCCATGTCGGTGAGGAGGCACTGGGGTTGGTGACACTGGTGGGTCTGGTGACCATCGCGCTGTCGGTGTACATGATTACCTATTCGCACTGGCTCTATGACCGGCTTGGACGCTTTTTGTGGGTGTTCGAGCGCCGCGATACGCCGCGTGAACCGGCTAGCCATCTCCAGGATGGGCAGGGCGGTGCCGATTTTGTGGTGTTCGGGATGGGCCGGTTTGGCACGGCGATGGCACTGCGCTTGCAGCGGCGCGGGGCCGCGGTGGTCGGGGTCGACTTCAACCCGATGGCGGTTCGGCGCGCAAGGCGGCTTGGGCTCGTAGCCGAGTATGGCGACGTGACTGATCCGGAGTTTATCGCCGCGCTACCGCTCGACAATGCGCGCTGGGTGGTTAGCACCATTCCCCGCCATCCAACGGGGCTCAGTCACGAGGATAGCCGGCATACCCTCATGCAGATCGTTCGCACGCAAGGGTTCAGCGGCCGTATAGCGGTCGCTTCGCATAGCACGCGTGAGACGCGCGAGCTGCGGCGTCGCGGGGCCGATCAGGTGCTGGAGCCGTTTCAGGACGCCGCTGATCAGGCCGTGGAGCGACTCTGCGGTGCGCCGCGCGGGCAGCGCACGGCTATCCCGCGGATCTCGCCCGAGGACCCCGCCGGCAGCGATCACTACTGAGTCCGATCAGCCCTCGCCGGCGGCCTGATCAAGGCCGACGTTGTTTTTCTCGAGCACCCGGTCGGCCCGATAGCTCGAGCGCACCAGCGGCCCGGAGACCACTTCCAGAAAGCCCTTGCCGAGCCCGATCTGGCGAAAGCGCTCGAACTGCTCCGGCGTGACATAGCGGTCGACTGGCAGGTGATTGATGGTGGGGCGCAGGTACTGGCCGAAGGTGACGATATCGACCCCGATGGCGCGCAGGTCATCCATGGTTTCGATGATTTCGTCATCGGTCTCGCCAAGGCCCAGCATCAGGCTGGTTTTGGTGAGCACCTCGGGCCGCCGACGCTTGGCATGGGCCAGGACATCGAGTGTCTGCTGATAGCCCGCCCGCGCATCGCGCACCGGATGGGTGAGCCGTTTTACGGTCTCGACATTCTGCGCAAAGACCTCCAGGCCGGTGTCGACCACGGTGTTGATGGCGTCGTGGCTGCCGTTGAAGTCGGGGGTGAGGGCCTCGACCGCAGTGCCGGGGTTGCGCCGCTGGATCTCGCGAATGCAGGCAGCATAATGCCCGGCGCCGCCGTCCGTCAGGTCATCGCGGTCGACCGAGGTGAGGACCACGTACTTGAGGCCCATGAGTTCAACGGTTTCCGCGGCCCCGGCGGGTTCGTTTTCATCCAGCCAGCCGCGTGGGTTGCCGGTGTCGACTGCACAGAAGCGACAGGCCCGGGTGCAGACATCGCCCATGAGCATGATAGTGGCGGTGCCGGCACTCCAGCACTCCCCCATGTTGGGGCACATCGACTCTTCACAAACAGTGGCGAGCTTGTGCTCGCGCACGGTCTGGCGGACTTTTTGATAGGTCTCGCCGGTCGGGACCTTGACGCGCAGCCAGTCGGGCTTGTCGCCGCGTCCAACGGGTGCTGCATCGCGTTGGGTCTTGATGCCATTCTTGATCGCCCGAACGCCATTGGGCTTGCTGACCTTCTGGCCGCTGACGACGACCGGGATTCCCTTGATTTCGCTCATACGAGCCTCCCGTTGCTGGAGTCAGTCCTTGCCGTAGGGATTGTTCATCACCGAAAACCAGTTCTGATGGGCTTCATCGGCCTTGCGCCGATAGCCTTCGACTTCCTCGCGCGAGACCTCTTCGCGCAGCTGGCCGTCGCTGACCGGACGCGGGTCGGCACTGGCCTGCGCCGGGTCTGCCGCGGCGGGGTCGGGATGCTTGCGGGTCTCGTCGGTCATGGCGGCGTCTCCTGCGCTGAATCGTTATACTGTGGGCAGTATACGCGCTTGACCAGGACCCGCTCCATGGCCGCCGAGTCACAAATCCATTTCGACAGGGATCTGGATGTGCAGGGGCTTGACTGCCCGCTGCCCATTCTGCGCACCAAACAGCAGCTGCGCGACATGCAGCCGGGCGAGTGCCTGCGCGTGCGCGCGACCGACCCGCACTCGGTGATTGACTTCACCGGGTTTTGCGATCGCAGCCCGCACGCGCTGGTTGATCACCGGCAGGCCGATGGCGTGTTCACTTTCTGGCTGCGAAAGGGCTCTGACTGAGCCCCAGGCGTGTGAGTGCCGATTCGAAGACGATTGCCAGACGCCGGCGCAGCGAGGTGCTGGGGTGATAGGTGAGGGCAATCAGCTCCATGCGCTCGCGCCGCTCAAGCAGCAGGTCGTCGCTGGTACCGAGGTCGTCGACAAGGCCCAGCGCCAAAGCCTGCTCGCCCAGCCAGTGCTCGCCGGTGGCCACCCGCTCGACATCAAGGCGGGGGCGAAAGCGTGCGATATGGCCCCGGAAGAGGTCATGCACCGCCTGCAATGAGTCGCGAAAATGCGCCCGGCCCTCCTCGGTGTTCTCGCCAAACACGGTCAGATCGCGCTTGTGCTTGCCGGCGGTATGAAGCTCGAACTCGATGTCATGGCGCTTTAACAGGCCATGGAAATTGGGCAGCTGGCCGACCACGCCGATCGAGCCGATGATGGCGAACGGGGCGGCGACAATGCGATCGGCAACGCAGGCCATGAGGTAGCCGCCGCTTGCGGCCACGCGGTCCACGGCGACGGTTAGACGAATCCCGCGGTCGCGCAGACGGGCCAGCTGGCTGGCGGCCAGGCCATAACCGGGCACCATGCCGCCCGGGCTCTCGAGCCGCAGCAGGACCTCATCATCGCGACGCGCGCTTGCCAGCACGGCGCTTACCTCCTCGCGCAGCGCCTCGGTGGCACTGGCGCGAATATCGCCCTCGAAGCTGAGCACAAACAGCCGCGGCAGCCGGGCCTCGCCCTTGTGGGCATTGCGCTTGCGGCGCTCGCGCAGTCGCCGCCAGAGGCCCTTGCGGGCCTTTTGAGCGCCCTGCTCGATCTGCCGTGCCATGGCGTCATAGCGCGGGTTGAGCGCCTCCACCTCAAGGCGTTCGCGCTGGCGGCCACGGGTTCGCCCAGCCATGCCCCCAAGCATGCCGAGGACCACGGCAAAGGCCAGCAGCAGCGTTAGCACGCGGGCAAGGAAGAGCGCATACTCCTGAACAAACTCCATTGATGTCTCCCGGATTGCGAGCGGGTTGATAGCCGTTCGGCCAGTCCTCAGAGTCTACGCGACGAAGCCGGCAGCGTAAGCAGATAACCCCGGATGCGACCATGACCGACTCCAGTGAGATCCCGTTCGACCACGGCGGCGTGGAGGTGCTGACCCTGCGGCAGATCGACCGCATGAACCAGGTGCCCAAGGGGACCGCCTTTCGGGCCTTCAAGCGCGCCCGGGACGAGCTGCTCGAGGGTCGGGATTTTTTTGTGCTTGCCATGGACATGCCCCAAAGCGAGCCCCATGCCGCGTTGCTGGCTCGGCTCGGAGAGGCCGGGGCGCTGTACCCCGGCAGCCGGGTGGCCGTGCTGATCACGGCCGGGGCCTATGCCCGGTTACAGGGGGCTGCTAGTCTTTCGCCATCATGATCACCCTTGTTGAGTGGCTGCGGCCGTGGGAGCCTTCCGTCCCGGTGTTTCTGGCCTGCCTGCTGGCGGCTGGCCTCTATGTGGCCGGCCTGATGCGCGGCGCGAGCCCGGGGTTCTGGCCCGCCCTGTCCTACTTTACGGGCGTGGGGCTCATGTATGCGGTCACGCAGACGCATTACGATTACTTCTCGCAGTATCTGTTCTCGGCGCATCGCCTGCAGCATCTGATGCTGCATCATCTGGGGCCGTTTCTGGTGGCGCTCGCCATGCCCGCAACGGTGCTTGCCGCGGGCCTGCCGGCGGCGGTACGGCGGCTGCCGCAGGGGCCGATGGCGCCGCTGTTTCGGGTGCTGCGCGTGGTCTATCGGATGGTGCAGCAGCCGTTCATCGCCGGGTTTTTGTTTGTGGGGTTCATCTACTTCTGGCTCACCCCCGACATTCATTTCGACGCCATGCTCAGCATCGATCTCTACTGGTTCATGAACTGGACCATGGCCATCGACGGCCTGCTGTTCTGGTGGCTGATTTTTGAGCGCGGGGGCAAGGGCGTCACCCCGCGGCTCTCGCCCGGGCGACGCATTCTGTTGCTGGCGCTGATCATGCCGCCGCAGATTGCGCTGGGCGCCTACATCACGTTCAGCGGCCAGAACCTCTTCGAGATCTACGATGTCTGTGGGCGGGCCTTCCCGATCGATCCCATGCTGGATCAGCAGATCGGCGGGCTGATTACCTGGATCCCTGCGGCCATGATGAGCGTGGTCGCGGCCATCATTGTTCTCGCGTTCCGTCTGGAGAAAGACCATGAAAAGGCGTGAGTCGAAAGCGTTTGCCGGGTTGTTGGTGCTGGCGCTGTTGCTGACTGCCTGTGGTGGCCGCGGCTACCAGACCAAAGGCATCGAGGGACTGCTGCCGGATCTGGAGTTTCGCCTGACCAGCGAGACCGGCCAGGTGATCACCGAAGCCGATCTGACGGGGGCGCCGGTCGTGGTGTTCTTTGGGTTTACCAATTGCCCTGATGTCTGCCCGACGGCAATGGCGCGCATCGCCGCCGCCACCGATGCGGCCGGCGAAGGACTCGATACCGATCTGCAGGTGCTGTTCGTCTCGGTCGACCCCGGGCGGGACAGCCCCGCCCGGCTGGGGCGTTATACCGACTTTTTCAGCGACCGGGTCACCGGCGCAACGGCGAGCGTCGAGACCCTGCGCGCGATGACCAAACGCTACCGGGCCACGTTTGGCTATGACGCACCCAATGAGTTTGGTGATTACAACGTCTCGCACTCGAGCGCGATGTACGTATTTGATGCCGAGGGGGATGCGCGGGCGCTGTTTCGCCCCAGCGACAGCGTGACGGCCATGGCGGCCGATCTGCGCCGAATCGCGGCCGGGGGCTAGCTCCCGGCACGCATCCTGTCACGTCCCGTCCGGCCCGGACGCGCGCCCTCAGTCCTTGAACAGGTCCTTGTCGGTGACCGCGCCATACGAGGCCGAGCTCACCAGCTTGGCGAACTTGCCCAGTACACCGCGGCGGTAGTTGGGCGGCCGCGGCTGCCAGCGCTGCCGCCGCTCGGCCAGCACGTCCTCGCCGACCTGGACCTCGAGGAGGTTGGTGTCGGCGTCAATCACCACAGTGTCGCCCTCTTCAACAAGGGCAATGTTGCCGCCCACCGCGGCCTCCGGGGCCACATGGCCGACGACCATGCCGTAGGTGCCACCCGAGAAGCGCCCGTCGGTGATGAGCCCCACGGCATCACCCAGGCCGCGGCCGATGATGGCCGACGTGGGCGCCAGCATCTCGCGCATGCCCGGACCGCCCTTGGGGCCTTCATAGCGGATGATCACCACGTCACCGGGCTGGATGGCATCGGCAAGGATGGCCTCCATCGCGATTTCCTCGGAGTCGAAGACACGCGCAGGGCCCGCGATGCGGCGCTTCTTGATGCCGCTCACCTTGGCCACGGCCCCTTCCTCGGCCAGATTGCCGCGCAGGATGGCCAGATGCCCCTCGGTGTACACCGGGTTGTCAAAGTCGCGAATGATGTCCTGATCGGCCGCCGGCTTGGCCGGGATGTCGGCGAGCAGCGCCTCGATGGTCTGGCCGGTAATGGTCATGCAGTCGCCATGCAGCAGGCCTTTTGCCAGCAGCATCTTCATGACCTGTGGCGTGCCGCCCACCTCGTGGAATTCGCTGGTGACATATCGCCCCGAGGGCTTGAGATCACAGAGCACCGGCACCTTGCGACGGATGGCCTCGATGTCGTCGATCGAGAAGTCGACCTCGCAGGCATTGGCGATGGCCATGAGATGCAGCACGGCGTTGGTCGAGCCGCCCACGGCCATGAGCAGGGTTGCGGCGTTCTCGAACGCCTTGCGCGTCATGATGTCGCGCGGCAGGCGCTGGTGATGGATGGCATCGACCAGTACCTCGGCGGCGCGTGCGGCCACGGTATGGGCCTCCTCATCGACGGCCGAGACCGTGCTCGAGCCCATCAGACTCATGCCCATGGCCTCGAACGCGCTCGACATGGTGTTGGCAGTGTACATCCCGCCACAGGAACCGGCGCCCGGGCAGGCGTTTTTCTCGACGCCCTTCAGATCCTCTTCGGACAGGTTGCCGGCGGCGGCCTGACCCACGGCCTCGAAGGCACTCACAATGGTGAGGTCCTGGCCTTTGTAATTGCCGGGCTTGATGGTCCCGCCGTAGACAAATATCGAGGGGATGTTGAGCCGGGCGATCCCGATCATGGCGCCCGGCATGTTCTTGTCGCAGCCGCCGGTCGCAAGGACGCCGTCGAGGCTCTGGCCGTTGCAGACCGTCTCGATCGAGTCGGCGATGACCTCGCGCGAGACGAGCGAGTACTTCATGCCCTCGGTACCCATCGAGATACCGTCCGAGATGGTGATCGTGCCAAAGCTCACCGGCATGGCTCCGGCGCTGCGCAGCGCCTCGCTGGCCCGCTCGGCCTGGGCGCCGATCCCCATGTTGCAGGGGGTGATGGTGCTGTGCGCGTTGCCGACACCCACAATCGGTTTCTGGAAGTCCTCGTCGCGAAAACCGGCGGCTCGCATCATCGCGCGGTTGGGGGTCCGGGCCAGGCCCTCGGTGGTCACGCGGCTGCGGCGGTTGTCGGCCATGATGTTTTCCTCGGCGGCGGCTCGTTGTATTGGCCGAACAACATACGAAACTGCCGCCCCGCTGGCAATCACCCCGGGCCTTCATGGCATACTTGCCTGCCAGGCCCATCACCCTTAGTGGACAGTGCCCCGTGACCACGCCCAGCGCGCGTTACGCCGCCGATATTGCCAGCGGCGATTTCCTGGACGATCCCGCCCAGCGCCTTGCCGTTGATGCCCTTGATGCGCTGCACGCACGCCTGGTCGAGGCGCCAGCCGCTGATACGCGGCGCGGGCTGCGTGGCTGGTGGGCACGCCGCCGCAATCCGCCGGCGGCCGAAGAGGGCCTGTATCTGTGGGGCGGCGTTGGCCGTGGCAAGACCTACTTGATGGATACCCTGTATGAATGCCTGCCGGCCGACATGGGCAAGCGGCGGCTGCATTTTCACCGTTTCATGAAAGCGGCGCATGAGCGCTTGCGGGTCCTGCGCGATCAGCAGGATCCGCTGCAGTCACTGGCAACCGAGTGGGCGCAGGACGTGCGCGTGCTCTGCTTTGATGAGTTCTTTGTGAGCGATATTGCCGATGCCATGATCCTCTCCGGCCTGCTCCACGGGCTGGTGGCAGAGGGTGTAACTCTGGTGGCTACCTCCAATGTCCCGCCCGCCGGGCTGTATCAGGACGGTCTGCAGCGTGAGCGCTTCCTGCCCGCCATCAATCTGCTCGAACAACATGCCCGCGTGTTGAACGTCGACGGCGGTACGGACTACCGCCTGCGGCGATTGAGCCAGGCCCCCATCTACCATATGCCGGCCGACGGCCGCGCCGAGGCGGCGCTCGCAAGGGCGTTCGAGGAGCTGTGTCCCGAGCGCGAGCATGAGGCGCCCGAGCTCAAGGTCAATCAGCGCCATATTACGGCGCGCGCCGTGGGGGATGGCGTGCTCTGGGCGGGGTTTGATGCACTCTGCGAAGGCCCGCGCAGCCCGGACGACTATGTCGAGATTGCCCGGACCTTCCACACGGTGCTGCTATCGGGTGTGCCGGTAATGGATCGTGAGCGCGAGGATGCGGCGCGGCGTTTCATCGCCCTGATTGACGAGTTTTACGACCGCGGCGTCAAACTGGTGATCTCGGCAATGGCCGACATCGACTGGCTGTATCGGGGCTACCGACTCAGCTTCGAGTTTCGGCGTACCGCCTCGCGACTGCACGAGATGCAGACCCATGAGTATCTGGCGATACCGCATCGGCCCTGAAGTTGTCCCCAGATCTTGTGGATAACTCTGTGGAAGGTTTGGGGGATTAGCGCGCAAGTCACCGCGAGTCGCGGGTTTGCGTTAGATCGGCCAATCCTTGATCAGTTTAATAAATTGTTTAAAAACAGTAGCTTAAACGTATTCTTGTGCAATCAATGACTTAGCTCGGTCTTTGGTTGCAGAGGCTTTGTTGCGGTGTGCATAACTGCATCTGTCAAGGCTTGACAGTACCCCATTGAGTGTCTACCGCATCAGGCCGGCAACGTGCCGGCTGACCCCGCGCGCAAGGGCGCCAAGGTCATAGCCGCCTTCCAGCATTGAGCAGATATGCCCGCCACAACAGTAGTTGGCCACGGCCACCAGCTCGTCGGTAATCCAGGCAAAGTCATCGGCGGTGAGCTCAAGCCCGGCCAGCGGGTCCTCGGCGGCGGCATCGAACCCGGCCGAGAGAATGAGAAGCTCGGGGTCGAAATCGATCAGCGCCGAAATGGCCTCGCCGTGAAACTGCTGGCGATACGCCGCCGACGCCGTGCCCTCGGGGAGCGGCAGGTTGAGGATGTTACCGGGGATGTTTTCGCGTCGAGTGCCGCTGCCGGGAAAGAGCGGGTGTTGATGCAGCGACAGGTAGAAAAGCCCTTCCTCGCCTTCGAGCAGCGTCTGGGTGCCATTGCCGTGATGCACGTCGAAGTCGACCACGGCCACGCGCTGCACACCATGGACGTCGCGTGCGTAGTGCGCGGCAATCGCGGCGCTGTTGAACAGACAGAACCCCATGGACTCATCCGGTTCGGCATGATGGCCGGGCGGGCGGACCGCGCAGAACACCCGCCGTGCAAGGCCGCTCTGAATGGCGTCCACCGCCTGGAGGCCGGCGCCGGCAGCCCGCAGAGCCGCCTCGGCCGAGCCGGGCGAGATTACCGTATCGGCATTGAACTGAACCCGGCCGGTTGTCGGGATCGCGGCGAACACGGCATCGATATAGGCGCTGTCATGCACCCGCTCAAGGGCCTCGCGCGGAGCCCGCTCCGCCGTATGACGCTCCAGGGTGGCAAAGGCGGGGTCATCAAGGGCGGCCAGAACGGCCTTGAGGCGCTCGATTCGCTCGGGGTGCTCAGCGCCGGTGTCATGCTCCAGACATGCCTTGTGAGTGATCAGCCAGGTGGACATGGCGCTACTCCGGAGAGTGAAAGACCTGGCGGAAGGCCAGCTGAAAGGGGCCGGCCGTTCCATGCGGGTTGGCGGTGATGACAAAGTTGAGCCCTTGCCCGGGCTCAAAGTCGAAGGTGCCAACGTAGGACACCCAGCCCCCGTCACGTACCCGCCGCATGGGGATCTCGCGTGGTGGGTCGTCATTTTCGCGCGCACTGACATCGACCGCCCCGGTGACGGACTCGCCCTGGTGCAGGATCGTCACCATCATCAGCGCTTTGGTGCGACTGCGCAGTATGCCGTAGCCCTGGGCGACCTCGGTGTTGAGCAGGGCCGTGGGTACGGCGCTGTAATGCACCTCGTAATCGCCGAAGCGCTCCGATTGCTGCGCGCTTGCAGCAAGGGGCAGGGCGGCGGACATGAGTGCCAGCAGCAGGGCAGTGGCTCGAATCAGGCCCGGATACGGTATCGTCATGACTGCCTCCCTCAAGCGCGACAGATGCGGTAAAGCGCCACCTCGCCAAACAGATTTGGCAGCAGACCACCGACAAGCGGCCGCTTCAACTCATGAGATAACACGCGGCGCTCCAGTATGTGAATACCCAGCCCGTCGCAGAGCACCTCAAAATCACGGATGGTGCAGAAATGGATGTTGGGCGTTTCGTACCAGGCATACGACAGGGCGTTGCTCATGGGCATGCGTCCGCGCACGGCCAGATGCCAGCGCAGGCGATAGTAGGCAAAGTTGGGGAAGGTCACGATGCCGGCGCGACCCACTCGCATCATTTCGCGCAGCAGTTGATCCGGACGCCGCACCGCCTGCAGGGTCTGGGTCAGGATGACCTGGTCGAAGGCATCATCGTCAAAATCCGACAGCCCCTCGTCGATATCGCTTTCAATGACATTAACGCCATTCGCGATGCTGTCCGTAATGCCCGCGGGATCAATCTCGAGGCCATAGCCGGTGGCCCGACGCTGTTCGAACAGATGCCGCAGCAGCCGGCCGTCACCGCAACCCAGATCAAGGACGCGCGCCCCCTCTTCAACCCAGTTGGCCACAATCTGCAGGTCTTCACGAAGCGGACTCATGCCCCCACCTCCTCGGCAACGCGCGCCATGTAGGCGGAAAACACCGCCTGATAGCGCGGCACCGGCATTAAAAAGGCGTCATGGCCGTGATCCGCCCGGATCTCGGCGTAACTGACACGGCGGTTGGTATCGAGGAGGGCCCGCACGATCTCACGGGATGCGGCCGGCGGAAAGCGCCAGTCGCTGGTAAACGAGGCCACGAAAAAGGGCGAGCGGGTCGAGCCCAGCGCCCGCTCCAGATCGCCCCCAAAGTCAGCCGCCGGGTCAAAGTAATCGAGCGCCTTGGTCATCAGCAGATAGGTATTGGCATCAAAGCGGTCAACAAACGACTGCCCCTGATGTCGCAGATAGCTCTCGACCTCGAACTCCACATCGTAGTTAAAGCCGTAATCGCCGTGTTCGCCCTCGCCGCTACCGCGCCGGTCACGGCCAAATTTGGCCCCCATCGCCGCTTCCGATAGATAGGTGATATGCCCCAGCATGCGCGCCAGCATGAGCCCGGTCCGGGGCCGCTCGCCGCGGGCGGCATAGCGCCCGTCATGAAACTCCGGGTCGGAGCGAATGGCCTGCCGGGCCACCTCGTTGAATGCGATATTCTGCGCCGACAGCCGCGGTGCAGCGGCAATGACAACGGCATGCCCCACCCGGTCGGGCTGATCGATCGCCCACTGCAGGGCCTGCATTCCGCCCAGACTGCCGCCGGCCACGGCCGCCCAGCGTGCAATGCCCAGGTAGTCGGCCAGCCGTGCCTGAGTCCGAACCCAGTCGCGCACGGTTACCATGGGAAAATCGGCGCCATAGGGCTGGCCCGTGTCGGGGTTGTTGCTGGTTGGGCCGGTCGAGCCGTGGCAGCCCCCGATGTTGTTGCTGCACACCACAAAGAACCGATTGGTGTCGAGCGGCTTTCCGGGCCCGATGCAGGCCTCCCACCAACCCGGCTTGCGCGCGCTGGCGTCGTGATAGCCCGCCGCATGATGGTCACCCGATAGCGCGTGACAGACCAGCACGGCGTTGCTGGCAGTGGCATTGAGCGTGCCATAGGTCTCGTAGGTGAGGCCGTAGGCCGGCAGCTCGCGGCCGCAGTCAAGGCGCAGTGACTCGTCAAAGTGCATATGCTGCGACTCGACCAGCCCAACCGAATCCTGGGGGAACGACCCGCTCATCACTACATCATCAGCGCCGGAGCGATGCGGTCGAGCGGCGGCATCACCAGCATCTTGATCACCTGAATGGCAATGATGGCCGCAAGCGGCGACAGATCGACCCCGCCGACGGGCGGGATCACCGCCCGAAAGGGTCGCATTACCGGCTCGGTCAGGCTCAGCAACACGGTCATCGCCGGGTTGTAGTCATGCGGTTTCATCCAGGTGAGCACCGCCCGCACGATGATCGCGACCAGGTACAGATTAAGCAGCAGGCTGATGAGCTCCGCCGGCGTGCGCAACAGCAAGTACTCGACGCGCGGTGAAACACCCGCAATCATCATCAGCAGCGCCAGTGCGATGGCCTGCAGCACAATCATCAGCACCAGCGCCGAGAGATCGATACCGCCCCAGCCCGGGATCACCCGCCGAAACGGATGCAGCAAGGGCTGGGTAATGCGCACCAGAAACTGCGAGAGCGGGTTGTAGAAGTCGGCTCGCGCCCACTGCAGCAAAAAGCGCAGCATCACGGCCATGATGTACAGGCTCGAGAGGGTGTCGATCAAAAACGCCAGGGGGTTGCTGAGGTATCCCGGCCCCATCGCTACTGCTCCCCCAGCTCATCGCCGATTTCGGCGGCACGGCGAGCCGCGGCTGTCAGCGCACGCCCATAGAGACTGACCAGCCCCCCCTGCTCGAGCTGCTCGATGGCGGCTGCGGTGGTTCCGCCCGGTGACGTCACGCGCCGTCGCAACGTGGCCGGGTCCTCGCTGCTCTCAAGCGCCATGCGCGCCGCCCCCAATGCCGTCTCAAGGGTGAGGAGCCGCGCCGTCTCCTCGGCCAGACCCAACTGCTCGGCCGCTGCCTGCATGGCCTCCATGGTCAAAAAGAAATAGGCCGGCCCACTGCCCGAGAGCGCCGTCACTGCATCCATCTGCTGTTCATCGCTCAGCCAGACCACCACCCCCACCGCACGCAGCGTGGTCTCGGCGAGCTCGCGCTGCGCTGCCGTGACCGCGGCGTTTGCGTACAGCGCCGTGGCACCCGTTTGTACCAGCGCCGGCGTGTTGGGCATTGAGCGCACCACGGGCAACCCGCCGCCCAGCCACTCCTCGATATCGCTCGAGCGCACACCTGCGGCAATCGAGATGGTCAGGCTGTGCTGCTCCCGAATCTGCCCGCTCAGGTCGCGCACCACCTCTGCCAGCACATGGGGCTTGACCGCCAGGATGACCGCATCCGCCCCCCGCGCCGCCGTCGCATTCTCCCCAAAGGCCTGCACGCCAAAGTCGGCTACCAGCCGCTCACGGCGCTCGGCATCAGGCTCGGCAATGCGCAACCCGGCAGGCGGGTGGCCATCCGCGATCAGCCCGCCGATCAGGCTGCGGGCCATATTGCCCCCGCCGATAAAAGTGATGATTGTCTCGCTCATGTGTTTGCCTCCGGTCGCGGTCCGAAAACCGCCGTGCCAAGGCGTACCAGCGTGGCCCCCTCGGCCACGGCCGCCTCCAGATCATTGGACATCCCCATCGACAGCGTATCGAGCGCCAGCCCCTCGGCCACAAGCCCCGCCTGAAGCGCGCTCAGCTGGCGAAACGCCGCGCGCTGCGAGGCAACGTCGGGCACCGCCTCGGGCAACGTCATCAGCCCCCGCAGCCTGAGCCGCGGCAGCGCCGCCACGGCATGCGCAAGCTCCGGCAGTGCCTCAGGCTCAACGCCCGACTTGCTGGCCTCCCCGCTCACATTCACCTGAATGCAACATTGCAGCGGCGCAAGGCCCGCGGGACGCTGTTCCGATAACCGCCGGGCAATTTTCAGCCGATCAATGCCATGCACCCAGTCAAAGCCCTCAGCCGCCGGCCGCGTCTTGTTGGATTGCAGCGCACCAATGAAATGCCACTCGATGTCCCTGTCCGACAGCTCGGCACGCTTTGTCTCCGCCTCCTGCAGATAATTCTCGCCAAACGCCCGTTGCCCCTCGGCCAGTGCGGCCCGAATAGCGCTCACAGGCTGGCGCTTGCTCACGGCCAGAAGCGCCACACTGCCGGGCTCACGCCCATATTCCTGCTCGGCACGGCGAATACGCTCGCGCACCGTTGCCAGGCGTGTTGCGATATCGATAGGGGCAGCGTCATCCATCTCGCAGATCATACGGTGGCAGGGCTCATGGCGTCGAATTCAAAGGTCAGTCTCGTGGCGGAGCCAGGCCGTGCCGTGCCGCTTCCGCCCACTTCCTCCGCGCTCACACGATGCGCGGGGTGCATCGGGGTTTGCGACACACCGATTGGCGCC
>CAJXMI010000017.1 GCA_913056145.1 uncultured Spiribacter sp. | reverse complement strand
GTCGTCCAACAGAGGAGGGCGCGATGGAACTGACGCGAACAGCAGCCGGCGCCGCGGCGCTCGCGCTCGCCTGGACGGTGGCCGGCGGGACCGTGCCGCGGCTCGCGCTCGGCATCGAGTACGACGGCAGCGCCTACAGTGGCTGGCAGGCGCAGGCCCATGCGCCGTCGGTGCAGGCGGTGGTCGAGCAGGCTTTAACGGCGATTGCCTGCACGCCGGTCAGCGTTACCGCGGCCGGGCGCACCGATGCCGGTGTTCATGCCTGCGGCCAGGTGGTCCATTGTGACGTACCGGTGGAGCGCCCCGATCGGGCCTGGGTACGTGGGGTAAACTCGCATCTGCCAGCCGATGTCGGGGTGCGCTGGGTTCGCCGTCCCGGCACGGCGTTTGATGCCCGTCGCAGCGCCTCCGCGCGGCGTTATCGCTATGTGCTGCAGGCCTCGCCACTGGCGCCCGTGCTGCTCCGGCATCAGGTGGCATGGACCTGGAAGCGGCTGGCGCTTGCGCCCATGCGGGCCGCCGCCGGCTGTCTGCTCGGGGAGCACGACTTCAGCAGCTTCCGGGCAGCTGGCTGCCAGGCGAGGCATCCGGTCCGTCGGGTTCACGGCATTGAGCTCTCCCAGGCCGGCGATCTCTTTATCTTCGATATCGAGGCCAATGCCTTTTTGCACCATATGGTGCGCAACATTGTCGGATCACTGATGCAGGTAGGCGCGGGTGAGCAGCCCCCGGAGTGGATGGCCCAGGTGCTTCGGCAGCGCGATCGGCGTGAGGCCGGAATAACCGCGCCGGCAGCGGGGCTCTATCTGCTTGGCGTGCGCTACCCCGAACGGTTCGGGTTGCCTGACCCGGCTCCCGGGCCCGCTTTTGCGTCGTCTTCGGGCGCCGAGTAGGATGTGAAGGTGCGTACGCGAATCAAAATCTGCGGGGTCACGCGTCCCGACGATGCGGTGATGGTTGCCGAGGCGGGTGCCGATGCCATTGGGCTTGTGTTTCACGATGCAAGTCCGCGCGCCGTCACCGTGGCACAGGCCCGGGCGGTGATCGAGGCGCTGCCGGCGCTGGTCAACGCCGTCGGCTTGTTTCTGGATGCCGACCCGGAGCGGGTCAAGGCCATCCTGACGGAGGTGCCGCTTGATCTGTTGCAGTTTCATGGCTCCGAACCCGCCGCTGACTGTGAGCGCCACGGCCGACGCTATATCAAGGCCATTGGTATGGCGGGCGGTGATCCATGGGCGGTGGCGGCCGAGCACCCGCGGGCCTCGGCCCTGCTGCTTGACGGTCATGCGCCGGGTGCTGCCGGCGGCAGTGGCGAGGCCTTCGATTGGGGGCGCGAGCTGCCGACCAGCCATCGTATAATCATCGCTGGCGGTCTGGGGCCTGATAACGTGGCCCGGGCCGTCGGCCAGACACGCCCCTGGGGCGTCGACTGCAGCAGCGCGGTCGAGTCGTCCCCCGGGATCAAGGATGACCGCAAGGTCAGCGCATTCTGCGAAGAGGTTCAACGTGTCGAACGTCATTCACGCCATTGAGACCGCGCCGGATTTTGCCCATTACCCCGATACGACCGGGCATTTCGGGCCCTATGGTGGCCGCTTTGTCCCCGAGCTGCTCATCGCGCCGCTCGAGGAACTGTCAGCGGCCTATGAGCGCTATCGCAACGATCCGGAGTTCCAGGCCCGGCTCGATTCCGACCTCAAATACTACGTGGGTCGGCCGACGCCGCTTTACTACGCGGAGCGCTGGTCCAACCGCGTGGGTGGGGCGCGCATCTACCTCAAGCGCGAGGATCTGGACCACACCGGTGCGCACAAAATCAACAATACGATGGGCCAGGCGCTGCTCGCCCGGCACATGGGCAAGGAGCGCATCGTGGCCGAGACTGGCGCCGGGCAGCACGGCGTGGCCACTGCCGCAGTCTGCGCCCGGCTCGGCATGGAGTGCATTGTCTACATGGGCGCGGAGGACGTGCGCCGCCAGTCGGTCAATGTCTATCGCATGCGGTTGATGGGGGCCAAGGTGGTTCCGGTCGACTCCGGCACGCGCACCCTCAAGGATGCCCTCAACGAGGCCTTCCGCGACTGGGCGGCCAACGTGGATGACACCTTCTACATCATCGGTACTGTGGCCGGGCCGCATCCCTATCCCGAGATGGTCCGTGACTTCCAGGCGGTTATCGGCCGCGAGACCCGTGAGCAGTGCCTCGAGGAACACGGCCGGCTGCCCGATGCGCTGGTCGCCTGCGTGGGCGGCGGCTCCAATGCCATTGGCATGTTCCACCCGTTTCTTGCAGACACCGATGTCGCCATTCATGGCGTCGAGGCGGGCGGCGACGGCGTGGCCACCGGCCGCCATGCCGCTCCGCTATCGGCTGGCCGCCCCGGCGTGCTGCACGGCAACCGCACCTACCTCATGGAAAACGACGACGGCCAGATCATGCCCACGCACTCGGTCTCGGCGGGTCTCGACTACCCCGGTGTCGGGCCGGAACATGCCTGGCTCAAGGACACGGGGCGGGTGATCTACGCGGCCGTTGATGATGACGAGGCGCTGGCGGGCTTTCACACGCTCACCCGGACCGAAGGCATCATCCCGGCGCTGGAAACAGCCCATGCCATTGCCTATGCCGAGCGGCTGGCCGCCGGCATGCGCCCTGATCAGATGATTGTCGTGAACTGCTCCGGCCGCGGCGACAAAGACATCAACACCGTGGCCGAAGTCGAGGGGATGGAGCCATGAGCCGAATTGCACGCCGCTTCGAACAGCGCCGCGCCGAGGGCCGGAAGGCCCTGGTGACCTACATCACCGGCGGTGACCCGGGGCCGGATGCCACGGTGCCGATCATGCACCGAATGGTGGCGGCCGGCGCCGATATCCTCGAGATCGGGATGCCGTTCTCCGACCCGATGGCCGATGGTCCCGTGGTGCAGGCCGCCTGTGACCGCGCCCTGGCCGGCGGCACCGGCATTACCGGTGTGCTCGAGATGATCCGTGCATTTCGGCGTGAAGATCAGGATACGCCGGTGGTGCTCATGGGCTACCTCAATCCCATCGAACAGGCCGGCTACCTCGATTTTGCCCGCGCCGCGGCAGCAGCCGGCGTCGATGGCGTGTTGACGGTCGACCTGCCGCCCGAGGAAAGCGACGAGCTTGGCTCGGCGCTTGCGGCCCACGATCTCGACCCGATCTGGTTGATTGCGCCAACGACCAGCGCTGCGCGTATTCGCGCGATCTGCGAGCAGGGCCGCGGCTTTGTCTACTACGTCTCGTTAAAGGGCGTGACCGGCGTGGCGTCACTTGATTTTGACAGTATCCAGACCCGGGTCCAGGCCATCCGTGAGGCCACACAGCTGCCGGTGGGTGTCGGCTTTGGCGTGAAAGACGGCGTGGCCGCCGGTCAGGTTGGACAGCTGGCCGATGCGGTGGTGGTTGGCAGTGCGATCGTCTCGCGCATTGCCGCGCACGCCGATGAGCCGGCGGCACTGCTGGATGCGGTCGGTGACATCGTGGGCGAGCTGCGTGCCGGGCTGGATGGGACCAGTGTGGAGATGGCGCCTTGAGCTGGTTCGAAAAACTCATGCCCTCGCGAATCCGCACCGAGGGCGGGTCGCGCGGCAGTGTGCCCGAAGGACTGTGGACCAAATGCAGCGACTGCAACGCGGTACTGTATCGCCCCGAGCTGGAGCGCAACCTCGAGGTCTGCCCCAAATGCGGCGCGCATATGCGTATCGGGGCCCGGCGCCGGCTTGAGGTGTTTCTGGACAACGAGCAGCGCGAGGAAATCGGCGCCGATCTGCAGCCGGTGGACATGCTGCGCTTCAAGGATTCAAAACGCTATCGCGAGCGCCTGAGCCAGGCCCAGAAGGCCACTGGCGAGCGCGATGCGCTTGTGGCCATGGCCGGGCGGCTGCAGCAGCAACCTGTTGTGGCCGTTGCCTTTGAGTTTCGCTTCATGGGCGGATCCATGGGCGGTGTGGTCGGCGAGCGTTTCGTACGCGCCGTCGACCGGGCGCGGGAGACCGGCGCGCCGCTTGTATGCTTTAGCGCCAGTGGTGGCGCGCGAATGCAGGAAGCCCTGTTTTCGCTGATGCAGATGGCCAAGACCAGCGCGGCCCTGGCGCGGCTGGCCGAGGCGCGGGTGCCGTATGTGAGCGTCCTTACCGACCCCACCATGGGCGGTGTATCGGCCAGTCTGGCCATGCTGGGCGACATTGTGGTGGCCGAGCCGGGTGCGTTGATCGGCTTTGCCGGCCCGCGGGTGATCGAGCAGACGGTGCGTGAGACGCTGCCCGAGGGCTTCCAGCGCAGCGAGTTTCTGCTGGAGCATGGCGCCATTGATCAGATTATCGACCGGCGCGAGCAGCGCAATCGCATTGCGGCCATGCTGGCCATGCTGAGCGGTCAGCCGGCGCCGGTGCAAGAAAGCACGGCGGGCAGCGAGGCCATGGCCGAGGGCGAGGTCTGAGCGGCACCGTGGCGGCCAGTGAGCTGCAGCGCTGGCTGACGTGGCTGGAGACTCTGCATCCGCAGGAAATCGATCTGGGGCTTGCCCGCATTACCACCGTTGCCGATCGTCTTGGGCTGCGGTCGGCGGGGGCGCCGATCGTTACCGTGGCCGGAACCAACGGCAAGGGCAGCACGGTCGCCTGCCTCGATGCCATGTATCGTGCGGCGGGCCGAAACCCGGGCAGCTATACCTCACCGCATCTGCTGCGCTACAACGAGCGCATCCGAATTGCTGGCGAGGCGGTGGATGACGATCACATTCTGGCGGCGTTCCGCGCAATCGACACCGCACGTGGCGATATCACTCTGACTTATTTCGAATTTGCGACGCTGGCCGCGGCCTGGTGTTTTCGTGAGCACAGGGCGTCACCCTGGATCATGGAAGTGGGCCTGGGCGGCCGTTTGGACGCCACCAATTGCCTGGATGCGGATCTGGCCGTGATTACGCCCATCGACCTCGACCACATGGAGTGGCTTGGCGACAATCGCGAGGCAATCGCCGGCGAGAAAATGGGGATTGCCCGGTCGGGCCGGCCGGTCGTCTGCGCGGATCCGGATCCACCCGCACGTATTGCCGAGCGGGCGCGAGCGCTCGGGTCACCGCTCTGGCAGCTGGGTCGAGATTTCTCGGCGACGGCCCGCGGGGAAGGCAGCTGGAGCTGGCAGGGCCCGCAGGGTGAGCGACTCGATGGCTTGACGCGGCCGCGCTGGCTACCGGACGCCGCTCTCGGCAACGCCGCCGGGGCGGTCATGGCGGTGGCCGGGGCGCATCCGGCGTTCCGGCTCGATATCGATGCCATTCGCGCAGGCCTTGCCAATGCCCGCCTCGCAGGCCGGCATCAGGCCATGCAGTACAACGGCCACGCCTGGCTGCTCGATGTGGGCCACAACCCGGCGGCGATCGCCCTGCTGGCCGAGCGCCTGGCCGCCCATCAAGCGCAGGGGCGGGTGCGCCTGGTCTTTGCGCTGATGCGCCGAAAGGCTCCGGAGCCGCTGTTCGAGGCCCTGGTGCCGGTGGTCGATGAGTGGTTCCTGCTTGACCTGGACGACCCGCAGAGCCACTCGCCGGGCGAGCTCCGGGCCGCGCTGGAACAACAGGGTGGTAAGGTGATCGGTGTGGGGACGGCGCCCGAGGCGCTTGCCGCCGTGGGCGAGCGCATGGCGTCGGCTGACCTGGCTGTTGCCGCCGGGTCGTTTCGGGTGGTCGAGGCGTTTCTGCGGAGCGGCCCTGACCCTTGCAACGGGGGCGGGCCGGGCTGACACTTGGGCCCGGTGACCCTGGAGGATTCTGGTGGTGGAGCAGCGCTTCAAGCAACGACTGATTGGGGCCGTCATACTGGTGGCGCTGGGAGTCATCTTTTTGCCAATGCTCCTGAGCGGGCCCGTGGAGCAGACGCGGGTGGATATCGAGCTCGACATGCCGTCGGCCCCCGAGGTGCCGCCGTTGCCGGATCTGCCCGCTGCGGCTGTGCTGGAGGCGCCCGAGCCGGGCGCCGAGCTGGCCGAACAGGCACCGCCGGAGGCGCCGGCGGACCCGTCGCCGGACCCGTCGCCGGACCCGTCGCCTGCTGCGATGTCTCAGCCAACCGCCGAGTCGGCCACGGTCTATGTCCAGGTTGGCGCCTTTGGTAGCGTCGAGAATGCCGAGCGGCTGGCGGAGCGGCTGCGGGACGATGACTTCGGGGTGCGTTTGCTCGAGGAGCGGGCCGATAATCGCGTGAGCCATCGGGTCCAGGTGGGGCCGTTCGCGGATCGTGCAGCGGCGGAGCGCGAGGCCCAGACCCTGGCGGATCGCCACGGCCTGCCCGGCTACATCGTCGAGCCATGAGGGGCTTGCCTGATACACTGGTGGTTTTCCGGATACCATGAATTGGCTCGATTACACGTTTCTGGGCGTCATTGGCCTTTCGGTGCTGATCGGCGTTGTGCGTGGCTTTGTCCGCGAAGTTATTTCGGTGGTGACCTGGGTGGCGGCCTTCTGGGTGGCCATTCGCTACAGCCCGGTTGCCGCGGCGCTGCTCGAGGCCTGGATCGAGTCGGCCATGATCCGGCTAGTGGCGGCGTTTGCGGTGTTGTTCATTGCCACCCTGCTGGCCGGTGCCCTGGTTGGCTGGCTGGCTCGGCTGCTGGTGGGGCGAACGGGGCTCAGCGGGACCGATCGCACCCTGGGCGTTGTCTTTGGCGGGCTGCGCGGCGGGTTGCTGGTGGGCCTGGTGGTCCTGGGTGCGGGGCTCACGCCGGTCCCGGATGAGTCCTGGTGGCGCGACTCGGTCATTGCCAGCGCCTACCGCCCCTGGGTATGCCACGAGCGCATCGGTGGCTGGCTGGGCGTGGCCGGGCGCTACGACGCGCTGCAGCGGGCGCCGGTGAACGGCTCGGCAGCGCTTGATTACTGGCAGACCTGGTGCGCCGGGCGTTGATCGGACCCACAAACGCAAAGGGTGAGAAGCTATGTGTGGCGTAATCGGCATGGTGGCCAAATCGCCGGTTAATCAGGCGCTTTATGACGGGCTGACGGTGCTGCAACACCGCGGCCAGGATGCCGCCGGCATCATGACCTACGAGAACGGGCGGCTGCATTTGCGCAAGGACAACGGACTGGTGCGCGATGTGTTCAGCGCCCAGGACATGCTCCAGCTGCAGGGCAACGTCGGGATCGGCCACTGCCGCTACCCCACGGCAGGCTGCTCCAGTTCGGCCGAAGCGCAGCCGTTCTACGTAAATTCGCCCTATGGCATCAGCCTTGCCCACAACGGCAACCTCACCAATGCCGAGGCCATCAAGCGCGATCTGTTTCTTGAGGATCTGCGCCATATCAACACCAGCTCCGATTCCGAGATCCTGCTCAATGTCTTTGCCCACAAGCTCGGCGAGCTTGGCAAGCTGCGCATTAACGAGTCGGATATCTTTGGCGCGGTGGCCGGCATTCACGAGCGCTGTCATGGCGGCTATGCGGCCATTGCCATGATCAACGGTTACGGCATTCTCGGTTTTCGCGATCCCAACGGGATCCGCCCGCTTTGCTTTGGCAGTCGCGAAACCGATGCGGGTACCGAGTACATGATTGCCTCCGAGAGTGTCGCGCTCGATGTGCTGGGGTTTTCCCTGATTCGCGACGTGGCACCGGGCGAGGCCGTTTTCATTGATCTTGACGGCAATCTGCACGCGCGCCAGTGCGCAGCGGCGCCGCGGCTGTCGCCCTGCATTTTCGAGTATGTGTACCTGGCCCGTCCCGACTC
This sequence comes from uncultured Spiribacter sp., assembly GCA_913056145.1. Taxonomy (GTDB): domain Bacteria; phylum Pseudomonadota; class Gammaproteobacteria; order Nitrococcales; family Nitrococcaceae; genus Spiribacter. Next base: position 21,441 of record CAJXMI010000017.1, on the reverse strand, counting down.
CATGCTCGATGACGTCTCGGTCTACAAGTCGCGCCTGCGCATGGGGCGCATGCTGGCCCGCAAGATCCAGCGGGAGTGGGCCAGCCACGACATCGATGTCGTGATCCCGATCCCCGATACCAGCCGGACGGCGGCGCTCGATCTTGCCAATGAGCTCAACCTCACCTATCGCGAAGGGTTTATCAAAAACCGCTACATCGGCCGGACCTTCATCATGCCCGGCCAGGCCGTGCGCAAGAAATCCGTGCGCCAGAAGCTCAATCCCATCGAGCTCGAATTCCGCGGCAAGAATGTCCTGCTGCTGGATGACTCGATCGTGCGCGGAACCACCTCCGAGCAGATTATCGAAATGGCCCGCGATGCCGGGGCCAACAAGGTTTACTTTGCCTCGGCGGCACCGCCCGTGCGCTTCCCCAATGTCTACGGTATCGACATGCCGGCGGCCCAGGAGCTTTTGGCCTACCGCCGCTCGGTTGAGGACATCCGGCAGACCATCGGCGCCGATTACATGATCTACCAGGACCTCGATGACCTGATGGAGGCGGTACGCGAGGGCAATGACACCATCACGAGTTTTGACTGCTCCTGCTTCGACGGCGAGTACGTCACCGGTGATATCAGTGCCGACTACCTGCTGGCGCTCGAGGAGGCCCGGGGCGATGCGGTGCGCGGTGCGCCACTGAGCGCGGCGGGCAACGATCTGGGGCGGATGCACTCGTGACCTGGGGTGATGACACAATCGGCCTGCGGGCTGGCTGGGAGCGAACGCCGGAGCAGGAGCATTCCGAGGCTATCTTCCCGACCTCGAGCTTTACCTTTGCCAACGCCGCCGAGGCGGCCGCGCGGTTTGCCGGTGATGAGCCGGGCAACATCTACTCCCGCTTCACCAATCCCACGGTGCGGGCCTTCGAGAAGCGGCTGGCGGCCATGGAGGGTGGCGAGCGGGCCATTGGCATGGCCTCGGGCATGGCGGCGATCCTGGCCACCTGCATGGGGCTGCTGCGCGCCGGCGACCATGTCCTGTGCTCGCTGGGGGTGTTTGGCACCACCGCCTCGCTGTTTGCCAATCAGCTGAGCCGGTTTGGTGTTACCACCGATTTTGTGGCGCCCACTGATATGGCCGCCTGGGCGGCCGGCATTCGCCCCGAGACCCGGATGCTGTTTCTCGAGACGCCCTCCAATCCGCTCACCGAAGTAGCGGATATCGCCCAGCTGGCCGAACTTGCGCATGCGCACAACGCCTGGCTGGTCGTGGACAACTGCTTTTGCACCCCTGCGCTGCAGAAGCCGCTTGAGCTGGGTGCCGATATCGTGACCCACTCGGCAACCAAGTATCTGGATGGCCAGGGGCGCTGTGTAGGCGGTGCCGTGGTGGGCGGGGCCGACACGCTGGACGGCGCCATCTTCCCGTTCCTGCGCGCAGCGGGCACAACGCTGAGCCCGTTTAACGCATGGGTCTTTCTGAAGGGCCTCGAGACCCTCAATCTGCGCATGCGCGCCCACAGCGATCAGGCCCTCGCGCTGGCACACTGGCTTGTCGAGCATCCGCTCGTGGCGCGCGTGCACTACAGCGGCCTGCCCGACCATCCGCAGCATGCGCTGGCCGCACGGCAGCAGAGGGCCTTTGGCGGGATTGTCTCGTTTGAGGTTACGGGAGGGCGCAAGGCGGCCTGGCAGGTCGTCGATGCCACGCAAATGCTTTCCATCACCGCCAATCTTGGCGATGTCCGCTCCACGATTACGCATCCGGCCAGCACCACGCATGGGCGGGTTTCGCCCGAACAGCGCGCCGCCATGGGCATCGACGAGGGGCTGATCCGGGTCTCGGTGGGGCTTGAGGATCTGGACGACATCCAGGCCGACCTCGACCGCGGACTGACCGGGCTGGCGCGGCCGGCCTGAGCCCATGGACGAGCCGCGGGCGCTGCTGGAGGCCATTTACCGGACTGCCTTGCGGGCGGTAAACGGCCGTCACGCGGTGGCCGAGGCGTTGGCCCGGCCCGATTCCGGGGTGGCGGCCGGACCGCTTCACCTGATTGCCGTTGGCAAGGCCGCTGCGGCCATGGCCAACGGGGCTGCGGATGTGCGTGGGGACGACGTGGTCAGTGGCCTGGTGATTACGCGCACGGGCTATGACGACCCCGAGCTTGTGCAACGTCTGCCCGTACAACAGCTCACAGCCCCGCATCCGGTGCCCGATGAGCGTAGCCTCGCCGCCGGCGCGGCGCTCGTGGACTATCTTGCCGCCGCGCCGGCGGATGCCCGGTTTCTGGTGCTGATCTCGGGCGGTGCCTCCAGCCTCGTCGAGCGGCTGGCCGGCAAGGCCGATCCCCTGGCCCTTTCCCGGCTGAATGAATGGCTGCTCGCGAGCGGGCTGGATATCGGGCGGATGAACGCCATCCGCAAGCAGGTCTCGACCATCAAGGGTGGGCGACTCGCGAGCTGGCTCGCCGGGCGGCGCGCCGATGTGCTGCTTATCTCGGATGTGCCGGGCGATGATCCGGAGGTGATTGGCTCCGGTCTGCTGGCACCGCCGGAGGCCGGGACGGCCCGGCCGCTCGGCCTTCCTGCGCTCCCGGCCGGCATCCAGCCGGCACCCCCGCCGCCCGACCCGGGTGACCCCATGTTCCGCGCCATCCGGCATCGGGTGGTGGCCAGTAACGCCATCGCCCGGGCGGCCGTGGAGCGGGCCGCGGCCGGTCATGGGTTGCCGGTCCAGCTCGACTCCGAACTGCTGGGTGGTGAGGCGGTAGAGCTGGGTACGCAGCTGGCGCACAGCCTGCGCACCGGGCCTGCCGGTATTGTCATTCGTGGCGGTGAACCCACGGTGACGCTGCCACCCCGGCCCGGCCGCGGCGGACGGATGCAGACGCTGGCGCTGTCGGCGGCACGCGTACTGGCGGGCAGCCCTTGTGTGTTGCTTGCCGCGGGCACGGATGGCGCGGACGGGCCTGGCGAGGACGCCGGCGCACTGGTTGACGGCGGCACGCTTGCGCGGGGTGAGGCGGTCGGTCTGATGGCCGATACCGCGCTGGAGCAGGCGGATGCCGGGCATTTTCTGGCAGTGAGCGGCGATTTGCTGCAGACCGGGCCCACGGGCACCAATGTCATGGACCTGGTGATTGGCCTCAAGCCCTGACTCCTGCATCGGGTTGCGTCCCCGGATCGTTTTGCCTAGGGTGTGCGCGTCCTGGGCCACACAGGGGCTGTATGAGAACCCGCTTACCCTCCGTTTTTCACGTCTCTAATCAAGCGCCTGCGGCCTCTCGGGCAGGACTCTCCCGATGAGCGCCAAAATCACTGTCGAAAACCTCTACAAAGTCTTCGGGCCCGACCCGGACGAGGGCATGCGTCTGCTCGAGCAGGGCCTCGACAAGGGAGCCATTTTCGAGAAAACCGGCAACACCGTTGGTGTTCGTGATGCGTCCTTTTCCATCGAGGAGGGCGAGATCTTTGTCGTGATGGGTCTCTCCGGATCCGGCAAATCCACGATCGTGCGCATGCTGAACCGCCTGATCGATGCCACAGCGGGCCGGGTGCTCATCGACGACCGCGACGTCAATGCCCTGTCCCGCAACGAGCTAATCGAGCTGCGCCGGCGCGACATGAGCATGGTGTTCCAGTCGTTCGCGCTGATGCCGCACAAAACGGTGCTGCAGAACGCCGCCTTCGGCCTCGAGGTGGCCGGCGTGGATCAGGAAACCCGCGAGGAGCGCGCCAATAAGGCCATTGAGCAGGTGGGCCTCAAGGCCAACGCGCGCAGCTACCCGGACGAGCTATCGGGTGGCATGCAGCAGCGGGTGGGGCTGGCCCGGGCCCTTGCCGTTGACCCGTCAATCATGCTGATGGACGAGGCGTTCTCCGCCCTCGACCCGCTGATCCGCACCGAGATGCAGGATGAGCTGGTGGCCCTGCAGCGCGAGCACCGCCGGACCATTGTCTTTATCTCCCATGACCTGGATGAGGCGATGCGCATCGGTGATCGCATCGGAATCATGGAAGGAGGCTCCGTGGTGCAGGTCGGAACGCCCGAGGAAATCGTCTCCAATCCCGCCAACGAGTACGTGCGCTCCTTTTTCTACGGGGTGGACGTCACGCGCGTGTACAACGCAGCCGATATCGCCGACCGGCGTCAGGTTACCGTTCTGGAGCGGCCGGGGGTCAGCATGCGCTCCGCGCTCGAGCGCCTGTATGCCGGCAGCCGTGACCTGGCCGTGGTGCTCGATCGCGATCAGAAGTATCTGGGGACGGTAACGGCCGAGTCGCTGGCCGCACAGATCGACGGCGCCGGCGAGCCACGCTATGCCGATGCCTTTGTGACAGATGTCGAGCCGGTCGATGCCACCACGCCGCTGGCCGAGGTCGTGGCACGCTCCGCGTCCAATCGACTGCCACTCCCCGTCATCGACGAGCAGGGGCTGTACGTGGGCAGCATTACGCGGGCCGCCGTACTCAGAACGCTCGACCGCTCGGGAGAATAGTGATGGCAACCAATTTCCGTGAACTCATCGAAATCCCCATCGGGCCCTGGGTCGAGTCCGGCGTTGACTGGGTGCGTGACAACCTGGCCGGGCCGCTGGATGGCTTTGCCGCCGGTGTCGGGTTCCTGGCCGATGGGCTCGAGTCGCTGCTGCTGGTGCTCCCCGACTGGATCCTTGCGCCACTCATCATTGCCTTTGCCTGGTGGCGTGTGGGCTGGCGGTTCGGCCTTTTTGCGCTCATCGCGATGTTCCTGATTGCCGCGATGGGGCTGTGGCGCGAGACCATGCAGACGCTGGCGCTCGTGATCGGCGCCAGCATCATCGCACTGGCGGCGGGGCTGCCGCTGGGTATTGCCATGGCACGCCGCGATGGCGTCGCAACCGTGATACGGCCGGTGCTCGACTTCATGCAGACCATGCCGCCATTTGTCTATCTGATCCCGGCGGCCATTTTCTTTGGTCTTGGCAAGGTGCCGGGCACGATCGCGACCGTCATTTTCGCGATGCCGCCGGCCGTCCGCCTGACCAACCTGGGTATTCGCCAGGTCAGCCAGGAGAACGTGGAGGCGGGGCTTGCCTTTGGCTGCACCAGCCGGCAGTTGCTCTACAAGGTACAGATTCCGCTTGCGATGCCGTCGATCATGGCGGGCATCAACCAGACCATCATGCTGGCGCTCTCCATGGTCGTGATCGCCTCCATGATCGGTGCCGGTGGGCTGGGTAACACGGTGCTCACGGGCATCCAGCGCCTGGATGTCGGTCTCGGCTTCGAGGGCGGCCTCGGCGTGGTTTTTCTGGCCATCCTGCTCGACCGGATGACTCAGAGTTTCGGGCTGCGGCGGCGCCGCGACTGACGGGTCGCCCGTCTGCCCCCGAAAACCCCCCGTGCGCGGGGATCTTGTGAAGCAGAAGAGGAGAACCTCGATGTTGAACAGAACATCGCGCATGTTGTTGACCGGTGCGCTCGGTCTTGCCGTGGCAAGCGGCGCCAGTGCCCAGGACGACACCATTGAGTTTGGCTGGACCGCCTGGTCCGATGCCGAGTTTGTGACCAAGCTGGCGGCCCGGCTGATCAATGACAACACCGACCTCACCGCTGATCTGGTCCAGACGGATATCGCGCCGCAGTATCAGGGCATCGAGACCGGTGATATCGACGCCATGATGATGGCCTGGCTGCCGGCCACCCACGAGGACTACTACGAGGAAGTGGCCAGCGATGTCGAGAACCTGGGCGTGCTCTACAACGGCGCGCGCCTTGGCTGGGCGGTGCCCAGCTATATCCCGGAGGACCAGCTCTCGAGTCTGGCCGATCTTGCTAGTGACGAGGTGCGCGGTGAGCTTGACGGCACCATCACCGGCATCGATCCGGGCGCGGGTCTGACGTCGCTCTCGGAGGAGGCGCTCGAGACCTACGGCCTCGACGACTACACGCTGCAGACCTCGAGCGGTGCCGGCATGACGGCGGCGCTTGATCGCGCCGTCAATCGTGACGACTGGATTGTCGTGACGGGCTGGAGCCCGCACTGGAAGTTCGGTGCCTACGACCTGCGCTATCTCGAGGACCCCGAGGGGGCGCTGGGCGGCCCCGAGCGGGTGCATGTGCTGGCCCGCGCCGGTTTTGACGCCGATTACCCCGAGATCTCGGCGATGCTGACGCGCATGTATCTGCCGATCGAGCAGCTGCAGAACTACATGTTCCAGGCTCGGGAGACCTCCTATGACGAGGCCATTAGCGCCTACATCGAGGAGAACCCGGATCGGGTGGAGTACTGGCTGAACGGCGAGCTCTGAGTCCGGACCAGCCCTTTCCGGGCATGAGCCCATACAACGCCCCGCCCCGAGCGGGGCGTTTTTGTTCTAGAATCAGGCCATGTTTCGCCGGCCCCGCTCACGCCCCCGCCCTGATGTACACGCCGCCGATCCGGCCCGGCGCCGGGCGGCGATCAGCACGGGTGCGGTTGGCCAGAATACCCTGCGCCGCCTGGTTGCCCGCGATCCTGATGTCGACGTGCGTGAAGCGGCCGCCCGGCGGCTGCATGACCTGGTGGTGCTGCGGCAGGCGCTAGAGGGGGACAACGACGAGCGGGTACGGGAGTCGGCGCGCGCGCGCTACCGGCAATTGCTCGCCGGCGGCGATACCCTTGATCTGCGCTACCGGCGGGCGGCGCTTACGGCCTGTCCCGACGCGCAAATCATCGCCCATGTGGCACGCAGTGCCCGCGAGCCCCTCCTTCGCGCCGATGCGGTTGACCGGGTTGCCGACCGCAGCCTGCTTGCCGAAGTGGCCGCCCATGATGCCGATCCTGCCATCAGGGCGCGTGCCAGCCACCGTCTGGCAGCGGCCGACGGGGCAGACCCCAATCCGTCCGATCGCCCCGATCAGCCCGATCGGCCCGATCAGCCCGACAGCGAGACTTGATCAAGGCGGTACTCCCGGTCCGAGACGGTCAGCACGCTGCCCTGGTCAAACCAATCGCCCAGGACGATGCGCTGGCGCTCGACGCCATCCACCGTAAGGGAGTGCATCGCGGGCCGGTGGGTATGGCCATGAATGAGACGGGCCACATCCAGGTCGCGAAAGCGGGTGGTCACGGCAGCGGGGTTAACATCCATGATGGCCTCGGCTTTTGTGGCCATGTCCTCGCCACTGCGGGCGCGAGCCGCCCGGGCCTGCTCAAGGCGCTCGGCAACGCTCAGGGCCAGAAAGCCGCGCTGCCAGTCGGGGTCACGCACCTGGGCACGGAAGGCCTGATAGGCCGTGTCATCCGTACACAGGGCGTCCCCGTGCTCAAGTCCGACCCGCTCATTGTCAATGGAGATAACCACGGGCTCGTCCAGCAGCTCGGCGCCCGCGGCCTGGGCGAATGCGCGGCCCAGCAGAAAGTCGCGGTTGCCGTGCATGAGGAATACCCGGGTGCCCTGGTCGGCCAGTGCCCGCAGGGCCGGCGCGACGGGATCGTCAGCCGGGCGCGCGTCATCACCAATCCAGGCCTCGAACAGGTCCCCCAGAATGTAGAGCGCCGAGGCCTTGCGGGCGGGCCCGGCCAGAAAACCCGCGAGCGCATGCAGGGCCGCCGGTCGAGCCGGGTCAAGGTGAAGATCCGCAATAAAAAGAATGGGCGCGGCGTGGCTGTCGTGGGTATGCCTGTGCATTTCGGCAAGATGCCGCCATCCGCGGCTGCATGCAAGCGGGGGTTCCATTACCATGCCGGGCCATGACTGCATTGCCTGTTAGAACCCGATTCGCCCCCAGCCCCACCGGGCTGCTGCATGCCGGTAACCTGCGCACGGCGCTGTTCAACCTGTTGCTGGCGCGCCACTGCGATGGCGAATTCCTCCTGCGCATCGAGGACAGCGATGCAAGCCGCGAGCAGGCCGATGCCGTGGCCGCCATCGTGGCCGATCTGCGCTGGCTGGGGTTTGACTGGGACACCGGGCCCTCGCTGGGGCAGCCCGAGTCCGCATGGCGGCAGTCGGCGCGCCGTGAGCGCCATGCCGATGTCCTCCGGCAACTGCTTGTGCAGGGTCACGCCTATCGTTGCTTTTGTACCCCGGAGCGCCTGGCCGAGTTGCGTGCGGCGCAGCAGCGGGCCGGTTCAGCGCCGCGCTACGATGGCCATTGCGCCGGGCTCGATAGCCATGAGGCCCGTGCGCGCACCGAGGCTGGTGAGCCGGCCGCCATTCGTTTGCGTCTGCCTGCGGCCGGGCATATCGAGTTTGAAGACGTGGTGCGGGGGCGGCAGGCCGTCGAGGCGAGGCACCTGGGTGATCCCGTCCTGCAACGCGCCGACGGCAGCGCGGCCTTTCTCTTTGCCAATGCCATGGACGATGCGGACGCGGGGATCACCCACGTCATTCGGGGCGAGGATCATCTCAGTAATACGCCACGGCAAATTGTCCTGCTGCAGGCGCTGGGGCTGGAGCCGCCTCGCTACGGGCATGTAGGGCTGGTAGTGGATGCAGCCGGTGCACCGTTGTCCAAACGCCGGGGCGCACCGGGTGTGGAGTCGCTGGCGCGCGACGGCTACCGGCCCGCCGCCATCGTCAATTATCTGGCCCGGCTTGGATCTGGCGTGGAGTCCGATGGCTTGCTCGACATCGACGCACTGGCGGAGCGCTTCGAGGTGGGGCGCCTGGGGCGTGGGCCCGCGCGGTTTGACCTGGCCCAGCTGGATCACTGGCAGGGGCTTGCCATGGCCGATGCCAGCACCGCCGAGCTGCTTGAGCATCTCGGTCCGACCCCGGGCTCGGCCGAAAAGCGGGAGCGCCTTGTTGCCCTCGTGCGTCGCAACCTGAGCACAATGGGCGATCTGGATGACTGGGCCGTCCGGCTGTGTGATCCCGACCTCCCGGTGCTAACGCCGGACGGATCGCCGGGTGCTGATGCGAGCGCCTTGCTCGCGCCGGTGCGCGAGGCTCCCGCGGGGTTTTTCGATACCGTTCGCGCAACCCTGGATGCGCGGGCGCCCGAGGACTGGGCGACGTTGCGCCCGGCCCTCGAGGCAGCCACCGGCTGTCGTGGCGGGCGCCTCATGAAGCCATTGCGCCTTGCATTGACCGGCTATGCCCATGGCCCGGCCATTGGCGACATCATCGATTTCATGCCCGCGGACACCCGCCGGGCCCGACTGCAGCGAGCCGCCGCCATGGCGGCCCCGGGAGCGCAACCCGATGCTTGAGATCCACAACAGCCTTAGCGGCCGCCAGGAGCCCTTTCGGCCCATCAACCCGCCGCAAGTGCAGCTCTATGTCTGCGGGATGACGGTCTATGACCACTGCCATCTGGGGCATGCCCGCGCCATGGTCGTGTTCGACATGGTCGTGCGCTATCTGCGCGCAAGTGGCTATGACGTGCGCTACGTGCGCAACATCACCGACATCGACGACAAGATCATCCAGCGCGCAGCCGAGCTTGGCGAGCCCATGGATGGGTTGACCGCGCGTTTCATCGCCGCAATGCATGAGGATGCGGATGCCCTGGGCTGCGAGCGCCCCGACGACGAGCCACGGGCTACGGCGCACATGACCGAGATCATCGCCATGATCGAGCGGCTTGTGGAAACCGGTCATGCCTACGCCGCCGGCGGTGACGTGTACTACGCGGTGGCCCGCTTTCCGGACTACGGGGCGCTGTCCGGCAAGCAGCTTGATGCCCTGCGCGCGGGTGCCCGCATCGCCCCGGGCGAGCACAAGCGTGACCCCGCCGACTTCGTGCTCTGGAAGGCGGCGCGCGAGGGCGAGCCGAGCTGGCCATCGCCCTGGGGGGCGGGACGGCCCGGCTGGCACATCGAGTGCTCGGCCATGTCCACGCATTGCCTGGGCCATCATTTTGATATCCACGGCGGCGGCCTTGATCTGAAGTTTCCGCATCACGAAAACGAGATCGCGCAGTCGGAGGCGGCCACGGGCGAGCACTTCGTCAACTACTGGATGCACAACGGCCATGTGCGCATCGATGACGAGAAGATGTCGAAGTCACTGGGCAATTTCACCACCGTGCGCGATATCCTGGCCGCCCATGACCCAGAGGTGGTACGCCTTTTTCTGCTCTCAACGCACTACCGCAGTCCGCTCAATTACACCGAAGAGGCGCTGGGCCAGGCGCGCGCTGCGCTTGAACGCCTTTATACCGCGCTGCGCGGCCTCCCGGCAGCGCCGGATGGCGCCCTGGATCCGGACTACGAGCAGCGCTTTCGTGCCGCCATGGATGATGACTTCAACACCGCGCTCGCGCTGTCGGTCCTGTTCGATCTGGCGCGCGACATCAACCGGGCCCGCGAGGCGGGCGAGGCGGATCGGGCCGGCATGCTGGGGCATACGCTGATCAGACTGGGCGCCATGCTGGGCCTGCTCGGCCGCAGCCCCGAGGCCTTTCTGACGGCGGGGGCCGGCGCCGATGGCCTCTCGGCCGAGCGTATCGAGGCGCTGATCGAGGAGCGTACCCGGGCCCGTGCGAGCCGTGACTTTGCCCGCGCCGATGCGATTCGGGACGAGCTGCTTGCCGATCGCGTTGTGCTGGAAGACAGGGCGGAGGGCACCCGCTGGCGCCGCGAGCGCTGAGCGCTCAGGGGCTGTTCAGGACCGGTCGCGCGGCCCCGGGCCCTGAACGCGGGGCGACAGTCGGGCAACCTTGACGCGATTATCCTCGGTCTGAAGGACGGTGACCGGATGCTGGTCGATGAGCAGACTGGTGCCCGGCTCGGGGATTGTCTCGAGTTGCTCCAGAATAAGCCCGTTCAGGGTCTTGGGGCCATCGGGGGGCAACTCCCAGCCCAGCAGTCGCTTGAGCTCGCGGACGCTGGCACTGCCGGCGGCCAGGTAGCCGCCATCCGCCTCGGGGTGGATGTCGCTGATGGACTCGGCCGGGTCGGTCGTGAACTCGCCCACGATTTCCTCAAGGATATCCTCCAGCGTCGCGAGTCCGAGGATCTCGCCGTATTCATCTACCACCAGGCCAATGCGCCGCCGGCCCAGCTGGAAGTTGCGCATTTGCACATGCAGCGGAGTGCCCTCCGGGATGAAATAGGGATCGCGCATGTGCTCGAGCAGATGCTCGCGCGCCAGCTCGCTTTCGAGCATTGCGGTCAGTACCCGGCGGACATGCAGGATGCCGCGGATGTTGTCGATGCTGCCCTCCCAGACCGGCAGGCGAGTGTATTCCGACTCGGCGATCTGTGAGCGGATGCGGCTCCAGTCGTCATTGAGATCAATGCCAACCACCTCATTGCGCGGCACCATGATGTCCTCGACGGTGGCCTGATCCAGATCGAGGATGCTGAGCAGCATGCTCTGATGCCGTTGCGGGATCATGGCCCCGGCTTCGTTGACCACCGTGCGCAGCTCCTCGCGGCTCAGCGCTGATTGCTGGCCTTCCGCCGGGCTGACTCCAAGCAGGCGCAATAGGCCGTTTGCCATGCCGTTGGTCAGCCAGACAAGGGGGTAGAGCAGGCGCAGCAGCGGGCCCAGGACCGCGGCGGCGGGAAAGGCGATTCGCTCCGGGCGCAGCGCCGCCAGCGTTTTTGGAGCCACCTCGGCAAAGATCAGGATTGTCAGGGTCAGTAGCCCCGTGGCAGCGGCGAGCGTGCCCTCGCCGCCCAGTCTCAGCGCAATGAGCGTCGCGACCGACGAGGCGGCGATGTTCACGAAATTATTGCCGAGGAGGATGATGCCGATCAGCCGATCGGGCCGCTGCAGCAGGCGCTCGGCCCGGCGTGCGCCACGATGGCCGTCCCGGGCCAGATGCCGCATGCGATAGCGGTTGAGGGTCATCAGGGCGGTTTCGGAGCTCGAAAAACAGCCTGAGAGCACGATCAGCACCGCGAGCAGGGCAAACAGAATCGACAGCGGGATGGTATCCACGATGGGCGAACTCAGCCTGCGAGGATGACTTCGAGCACGACCTTGCTGCCGAAGTAGCCGAGCGCGAGCAGGACAAACCCGGTCAGGGTCCAGCGAATAGCGGTGCGACCACGCCAGCCGGCGCGCTGACGGCCGATGAGCAGGGCGGCAAAGACCACCCAGGCCAGCATCGACAGGACGGTCTTGTGCACCAGATCCTGGGCAAACAGGTTCTCAACGAACAGCCAGCCGGTCACCAGCGACAGCGACAGCAGCAAAAACCCGCTTGCAAGCAGCTGGAACAGCAGGCCTTCCATGTTTTGCAGTGGCGGGAGCAGGCCGATGATCGTGCCGGCACGCCGGCGCCGCAGGCTCGACTCCTGCCAGGCAAGGACCAGTGCCTGCGCCGTGGCAAGGCCGAGGACGGCATACGCCAGCACCGATGAGAGGACATGAATGTCGACCGCGGCGCCCAGGGGTACCAGGGCCTTGCCGGGCACGCCCAGCAGTGCCGCGGCCAGGAGGGCAAGCCCGGCAAACGGAAACACCACCAGCCCCAGGCTTTGCACCGGGTGGCGCAGCACCGCGAGCAGCAGCATGACGGTCATGAGCCAGCCAAGCAGCGAGGTGGCGTTGAGCACCGACAGATTAAGGCCTGCCGTGGTCCAGCTGTCCTGCCACAGCACAATGGCATGGAGGAGGGCGGCGGGCACGGCGAGCGCCATGGCTCCGCGTTCGCCGCGCGCCATGGCGACGGTGCCGCTCACCCCTGCGACGAGGGCCGCAAGGGCCGCCGCATAAGCCATGGCGGCGATGCTGGGGAGCAGTGTCTGCATGGCAGGATTCTGGCACAGAACCGGGGGGTATTCGAGCGCAGGCACGGGCATGGTCGGCATTCACACTGATATACTGAGTGGCCATGTCCAGTTAACGACCGCGGAGGCGCCGGCGCGATGTTCAGCAATCTCAGTGACCGCCTCGAGGCCATCGGCAAGCGCCTTAAGGGCAAAGGGCGCCTGACCGAAGACAATATTCGCGACACGCTGCGTGAGGTGCGCATGGCGCTGCTCGAGGCGGATGTGGCACTGCCGGTGGTCAAGGACTTTGTCGAGCAGGTGCGCGAGCGCGCGCTGGGCGCCGAGGTCATGAAGAGCCTGTCGCCGGGGCAGGCCTTCGTCAAGATCGTGCATGACGAGCTTGTGCGCGTGATGGGCGCCGAGAACGATGGGCTTGATCTCAGCACCCGGCCGCCGGCGGTGGTGCTGGTTGCGGGGCTGCAGGGCTCGGGCAAGACCACCAGCATTGCCAAGCTCGGGCGGCTGCTCGGCGAGCGCGAGAAAAAGAAATGCCTGGCCGTCTCCCTCGATGTCTATCGCCCGGCCGCCATTGATCAGCTGGAGCGGCTTGCGGGGGAGGTCGGGATGGATTTTCACCCCACCAACCCGCAGACCGATCCGGCCGTGACCGCGCGCGATGCGCTCGAGCAGGCGCGACGCGGATATTACGACGTGCTGCTGGTCGATACCGCCGGGCGTCTGCATGTCGATGATGAAATGATGGGTGAGGTGCGCCGCGTTCATGACGCCCTCGATCCGGTCGAAACGCTGTTCGTGGTCGACAGCATGACCGGTCAGGATGCCGCCAGCACGGCCCAGGCCTTTGGTGAAGCGCTGCCGCTGACCGGTCTGATCCTTACCAAGGCGGATGGCGATGCCCGCGGCGGTGCGGCCCTGTCCATCCGCCAGATCACGGGCAAGCCCATCAAATTTCTGGGGGTGGGCGAGAAAACCGACGCGCTCGAGCCGTTTTACCCCGACCGGCTCGCCTCGCGCATTCTGGGCATGGGCGATGTGCTCAGCCTGGTCGAGGAGGTTGAGCGCAGCGTCGACCGTGATCAGGCCGAGCGCATGGCCGGCAAGCTGCGCAAGGGCAAGGGCTTTGACCTGGAGGACATGCGCGAGCAGATGCAGCAGATCACCAAAATGGGTGGTGTTGGCGGGCTGATGGACAAACTGCCCGGCATGGGCCAGATGACCGAGCAGGTCAGCCAGCAGATGGACGATGGTCAAGTGCGTCGGCAGATCGCAATGATCAACGCCATGACACCGGGGGAGCGCCGTCGGCCCGAGGTTATCAACGGCTCGCGCAAGCGCCGGATTGCCACCGGCAGCGGGCTTCAGGTGCAGGACGTCAACCGTCTGCTCAAGCAGCACAAGCAGATGCAGAAGATGATGAAGCAGTTCAAGAAAGGCGGCATGAAAAAGATGATGCGCCAGATGGGCGGCGGTGGCGGCTTTCCGCCCGGCGGTATGCCGCCAGGGGGCGGGTTGCCCCCGGGGCTTGGCGGGCGCTGAGCGCCCGGGTACAATCGCGGGTTTACCAATCGACCGGACAAAGTCAGGGAACAGCATGGTTACGATTCGACTGGCGCGCACGGGCGCCAAGAAGCGCCCCTTCTATCACGTGGTGGTCACGGACAGCCGCAATTCGCGCGACGGCCGTTTCATCGAGCGGCTCGGCTTCTTCAACCCGGTGGCCACCGGGCAGGAAGTGCCGCTGCGGCTCGACCTCGAGCGCGTCGACCGCTGGCTCGAGCAGGGTGCGCAGCCTAGCGACCGGGTCGCGCAGCTGATCGGCCAGGCCCGCCGCGGAGCCGCTGCCGAGGCCGCTGCAAGCGCCTGATCACGGCATGGCCGAGCAGGGCGGAGAACCGGCCGCGGCCACCGTCGTGCTCGGCGAAATAGTCGGGGTGCATGGCGTGCGGGGCGCGGTAAAGGTCTACTCCGCCACCCGGCCGCGCGAGAATATCTTCGCGTATGCGCCCTGGCTGATCGAGATCGATGGCCAGTTCGCCGTGCACGACCTGATATCGGGTCAGGCACAGGGGAAGGGCCTGGTGGCCCGTCTCGATGGCATTGATGATCGCGATGCGGCAATGGCCCTGCGGGGCGGGCGCATTCACGTTGAGCGCTCGGCGCTGCCCGCTCTGGCGGGCGATGAGTACTACTGGGCCGACCTCGAGGGGCTGCAGGTGCTCACGCAACAAGGCATCGAGCTTGGCCGGGTTGCCGGGCTCATGGAAACCGGCGCAAACGACGTGCTGGTGGTGCAGGGGGATCGGGAGCGGCTTATCCCCTATGTGCCAGGACAATTTGTGATAACGGTGGATCTGGCCGCGGGCCAGCTGGTCGTCAACTGGGACCCGGAGTTCTGAGGCGGATGCGGTTTGACGTCATCACGCTGTTTCCGGCCATGGTCGAGACGCTGTTCGATCATGGGGTCATGGGCCGCGCGGCCGAGCAGGGCCGGCTCCAGCTGGTGACCTGGAACCCGCGCGATTATGCCGTGGATCGGCATCGGACGGTCGATGACCGACCCTATGGCGGCGGCCCCGGCATGGTCATGAAGGTCGAGCCGGTGCGTGCGGCCATTCAGGCGGCCCGGGCGGCCGCCCAGCCGGCGCCGGTTGTCTACCTGACGCCCGAGGGCCGGCGCCTTGATGGCGAGGTCGCGGGCGGCATGGCGGGAATGGAGCGGGTCATCCTGCTCTGCGGCCGCTACGAGGGGATCGACGAGCGTCTGATTGCCCTCGAGGTCGACCGGGAGCTGTCCATCGGGGACTATGTGCTCAGCGGTGGTGAGCTTGCCGCCATGGTGGTGATGGACGCGGTGGCCAGGCTGGTCCCGGGCGTGCTCGGGCATGCGGAGTCAGCGGCGCAGGATGCCTTTTCGGCCGGCCTGCTCGACTGTCCCCACTACACCCGGCCCGAGGCAGTGGCGGGGCTGGAGGTGCCAGCCGTTCTGCTGGGCGGCGATCATGCGGCGGTTGCGCGATGGCGCCATCGCGAGGCGCTGGGCCGGACCTGGCGCAAACGCCCCGATCTGCTCGAGCAGCGGGGGATGAGTGACGACGAACAAGCATTGCTGGCGGACTGGCGCCGCGAGCACAACGATTGAGAAGACAGGGGACTGCAGTCATGAGCAACATCATCGAACAGCTGGAGCGTGAGCAGGTCGAGCAGACCGGACGGTCACTCGACGTGCTCAACCCGGGCGACACCGTACTGGTCAACGTCTGGGTCCGCGAAGGCAACCGCGAGCGCACCCAGCCCTTCGAGGGCGTGGTGATTGCCAAGCGCAACCGGGGCCTCAACTCCTCGTTCACGCTGCGCAAGGTGTCGCATGGCGAAGGCGTGGAGCGGGTCTTTCAGCTGCACAGCCCGCTCATCGAGAGCATCAAGGTCAAGCGTCGTGGCGACGTACGCCGGGCCAAGCTCTACTTCCTGCGCGAGCGCCGTGGCAAGGCCGCCCGTATTCGCGAGAAGGTGCGGGCCAAGGGCAGCAGCAAGGGCTGAGCCCGCTGCGCCACGTCAGGGCGCCCGCTCAGTGCGGGCCCTCGGCGTCGTTCATGCCCATCAGGTACAGCACGCCGTCCAGGCCAATCGTCGAGATGGCCTGGCGAGCGCTGCGCTGGACCAGCGGTTTGGCATGAAAGGCAATCCCCAGGCCGGCCATGCGTAGCATCGGCAGGTCGTTGGCGCCATCGCCCACGGCAATGACCTGAGCCAGTTCAATGCCCATGTCGTGGGCGAGTGACTGCATCAGAAAAGCCTTGCGCTCCCCGTCCACAATCTCGCCTTCCACGCGCCCGGTCAGGCGGCCGCCGCGGATCTCGAGCTGGTTGGCGTGAACCGTATCCAGGCCCAGCCGGGTCTGTAGCTGCCGCCCGAAGTACTCGAACCCGCCCGAGATAACCGCCGTGCGATAGCCCAGCACCTTGAGCGTCTTGAGCAGACGCTCGGCCCCCTCGGTTAACGTCAGGCGCTGTGCCACCCGCTCGAGCACGCTGGCATCGAGGCCCTCCAGCAGCGCCACCCGCTTCGTGAGGCTTTCGCGGAAGTCCATTTCGCCCTGCATCGCCGCCTCGGTGACCGCGGCGACCTGGTCGCCCACGCCGGCCTCGCGCGCCAGTTCATCAATGACCTCCTCGCGAATCAGGGTGGAGTCCATGTCGAAGACCACTAGCCGGCGGTTGCGCCGGTAGAAGTTGTCTTCCTGAAAGGAGATATCGATATCCATCTCGCGCGAAATCGATAGAAACTCGCCCTTCATCGCATCGGCGTCATCGGGCTCGCCGCGCAAGCTGAGCTCGAGACAGGCGCGCGTGGTGCTGTCCACGTCATGCAGCGGGCTGCGGGCCGAGAGCCTGACGATGTCTTCGATATTGAGCCCATGCGCCGTGGTGACTGCGGCGATACGCGCGATCTGTGCGGCGGTGATCCGCCGGCCGAGCAGTGTCAGTACATAGCGGGACTGGCGCTCGCCGCTCACCCACTGCTGATACTCCGCGCGGCTCACCGGCTGGAAGCGCACTCGCAATTCGAGCGTGTGCGCCTCGAACAGGAAATCCTTCAAAACCGCGGCCGATCCGGTGCCGGCCGGGAGCTTGACCAGGATGCCAAGGGCCAGATTTTCGTGGACCATGGCCTGACTGATGTCGAGCACCCGCACCTCGTACTCGGCAAGGATGCCCATGAGAGCGGCGGTCACCCCCGGTCGATCATTGCCGGCGATGTTGATGAGGATGATTTCGCTGTTGGTGTCGGCCTGGCCCATGGACTCGCTCGCAGGGAATGTGGCGCGCTATTGTAGGGCAAAACTCAACAAGGAGCCGGTTATCATGAGTGACAGTGATCCAGCCAGCCAGGGTGACTGGCGTGAGCGTCTTACCCCCGAGCAGTTTCGGGTCACCCGCCAGAAGGGCACCGAGCCGCCGTTCTCGGGCGCGTTCAACGATTTCAAGGGCGATGGCGTTTTTCATTGCGTATGCTGCGGAGCCGCGCTTTTTGACAGCCGCCAGAAGTTCGACTCGGGCAGCGGCTGGCCCAGCTACTGGGCGCCGGTGGCGGAGGCCGCGGTTGCCACCGAGTCCGACAACAGCCTGGGCATGCGCCGTACCGAGGTGCTGTGCCCGCACTGTGATGCGCATCTCGGCCATGTGTTTCCCGATGGCCCGCCGCCTACCGGCCTGCGTTATTGCATTAATTCGGCCGCGCTCACCTTTTCGGGACGTGAGGGTGCCGGGTAACGCTTGTCGCGGTGCAGAATCGCCGGGTATGATGAAAAATCGCACTCAACTCACTGTTTTAGAGACGTGATCATGCAGGAAGCCGCCCTTTCGGGCGAGGCCGCCAAGGCCGACGCCACCACGGAGACCCTCCCCGCTACCCGCCCTCACCCCCGGGCCGGCACTCAGATGAGTGGCGCCGAGATGGTGATTGAGGTTATGGCGCAGGAAGGCGTCGATACCGTGTTCGGCTACAGCGGCGGTGCCATCCTGCCCACCTATGACGCCATTTTTCGCTACAACGAGCGCGAACGGGGTGATGCTCACCTTGACCCCATGCGTTTGGTCGTGCCCGCCAACGAGCAGGGAGCAGGCTTCATGGCGGCCGGCTACGCCCGCAGCACGGGCCAGGTCGGGGTGTTTCTGGTCACATCGGGCCCGGGTGCCACCAATACGGTCACGCCCATCCGCGACTGTATGGCCGACTCCGTGCCGGTGGTGCTGATCACCGGGCAGGTGGCGCGTGGCGCGATGGGGACCGATGCCTTTCAGGAGGCCCCCATCGTCAACATCATGGGTAATTGCGCCAAGCACGTCTTCCTGGTCACCCGGCCCGAACAGCTCGAGGAGACCATTCGCACGGCATTCGAGGTGGCGCGCTCCGGTCGCCCGGGCCCGGTTGTCGTCGACCTCCCCAAAGACGTCCAGAACTGGGTGGGTGAGTTCAAGGGTAGTGGACTGCTGGGCATCCGCGGCTACCGGCAGCGCATGGAGGCCCTGCGCCAGACCCGCGTGTCGGAGCGCAAGGCGCGGCAGTTCTTTGACATGCTGGAGCAGGCCAAACGGCCGCTGCTGTACGTGGGCGGTGGTGCCATCCACGGAGAGGGCGCCGAGGCGGTGTCGGCGTTTGCCCGTGAATACGGCATTCCCAGTGTCAGCACGGTGATGGGGCTGGGCGCCGTTGACACTACGGATGATCTGCATCTGCACATGCTCGGCATGCATGGCACGGCCTATGCCAACTATGCGGTTGAGGATTGCGACTTCATCATCGCGGTGGGGTCACGCTTTGACGACCGGGTGGCCGCCAAGGCCGAGCTCTTTGCACCATTGGCCGAGCACGTGGCCCATATCGACATCGATGCGGCCGAGATCGGCAAGGTAAAGCGCGTTGACTGGGCGCATGTTGGCGAGGCCGGCCGCACCATGAACCAGCTCCTCGACTATGGGCGCGATAATGGCTTTGAGCGCGATTTCACGCGCTGGAGCGAGCATTGCGGCGCCCTGCGCGAGCGGCATCCAATGCGCTTCCGCGAGGACGGGGAGTTTATTCAGCCGCAGGCGGTCATGCGCCAGCTCAATGACATCACCGGCGGCGAGGCCATCGTCAGCACCGGTGTGGGGCAGCATCAGATGTGGGCCGCCCAGTACCTCGACTTCCGCCGGCCGCGGCTGTGGATGACCTCGGGCTCGATGGGCACCATGGGCTTTGGCCTCCCGGCCGCTATCGGTGCCCAGTTTGCCAATCCGGATGCCCTTGTCATTGATGTGGATGGCGATGGCAGCCTGCGCATGAACCTCGGCGAGATGGAGACCGTTACCACATACGACCTGCCGGTCAAGATCCTGCTGCTCAACAACAACGGCGATGGCATGGTCCGGCAGTGGCAGAAGCTCTACTTCGACGACCGCTTCTCGGGCAGTGACAAGTCCCTGCACCGCAAGGACTTTATCAAGGCAGCCGAGGCCGACGGTTTCGGGTTTGCCCGTCGGGTGGCCGATCGCGCCGAGCTCGGCGACGCCCTGAGTGCCTTTGTCCACTTCCCCGGGCCGGCCTTTCTTGAGGTCATGATCGATCCGGATGCGGGGGTGTACCCCATGGTGGGCCCCGGCATGGGCTACAAGCAGATGGTAACCGGTGACTACATCCCCAGTCGTGAGATCCCCGAGATCGGGCGCGGCGGCCGGGTCGATCCGTCGGAAGCCTTTTAAGGCTCTGCCGCGCAAAATCCCGGAACGCGGCATCGGCCCCGGTGCCCGTTCGCGGGGCGATATCCCTTGAATCCCCCGGCGTCCGACCCCATTCCGGTGAGCGGTTGGACGGTGACTAATGGATGGACCAATGAGCGACACAGCAACCCCCGAGACACATGAGTTTCAGGCAGAGGTCCGGCAGCTGCTGGACCTCATGATCCACTCCCTCTACAGCAGCCGCGAGATTTTTCTGCGCGAACTGGTCTCAAACGCGGCCGATGCGGCTGATCGGCTGCGCTTCGAGGCATTGCAGGATGCGAGCCTGTTTGAGAACGATCCCGAACCGGAGGTACGCATCAGCGTGGATGCGGAGGCGCGTACCGTTACCATTTCGGATAACGGCATCGGCATGAATCGCACGGATGTCATCGACAATCTGGGTACGATCGCGCGCTCCGGCACGCGGCGGTTTCTGGATGCGCTGACGGGTGACCAGAAGCAGGATGCCCAGCTCATCGGACAGTTCGGGGTGGGGTTCTATTCCGCCTTTATCGTGGCGGACAAGGTCAGTGTCCACACCCGGCGTGCCGGCGAGCCGGCCTCGGCCGGAATCCGCTGGGAGTCCGACGGCAAGGGGGCCTTCACGCTCGAGTCGGCGCCGCGCGAGGCGCGTGGCACGGATGTGGTACTGCATCTGGCGGAAGGACAGGATGAATTCCTCGAGCGCGAGCGTCTGCGCAGCGTCATTCGTCGCTACTCCGATCACATCGCCATACCGGTCCGGCTGCTTGACGAGGCCGGCGAGCACGATACCGTCAACCAGGCCTCGGCATTGTGGATGCGGCCCCGGACCGAGCTTGGTGACGACGACTACCAGCAGTTCTATCAGCAGCTTACCTTTGACACCGAGCCCCCGCTGCGGTGGATCCACAACCAGGTGGAGGGCGATCAGTCCTACACCTCGCTGCTTTTTATCCCCGGGCAGCGGCCCTTCGATCTGTTTGAGCCCGAATCGGGGCATGGCCCGCGCTTGTACGTCCGCCGTGTGTTCATCATGGAGGACCGCGAGCACCGGCTGCTGCCGCGCTATCTCCGCTTTGTGCGTGGCGTTGTCGATTCGGACGATCTCCCGCTCAATGTCTCGCGCGAGCTCTTGCAGCACAATCGCCAGGTTGATCGCATTCGCGCGGCGTCGGTGAAACGCATTCTGGATACGCTTGAGCGCATGGCGAGTGACGATGCGGAGGCTTACTCCCGCTTCTGGAACGCGTTTGGCACCGTGCTCAAGGAAGGCCCGGTCGAGGATCCAAAAAACGCCGAGCGGGTCGCCGGCCTGCTGCGCTTTTACTCCACAACGGCGGAGGATGCCCCGACGGTATCGCTCGCCGATTATGTGGAGCGCATGAAACCCGGGCAGAAGGCCATCTACTACCTGACCGGTGAGGGCCTGGCGGCCATCCGCAACAGTCCGCATCTGGAGGTGTTTCGCAAGCGCGGCATCGAGGTGCTGCTGCTCGCCGAGCCGGTGGATGAGTGGCTGGTCACCCACCTGCCGCAGTTTGGCGACACGCCGCTGCG
>CAJXMI010000016.1 GCA_913056145.1 uncultured Spiribacter sp. | reverse complement strand
TCCATGACCTGGCCCGCAAAGACCAGGTTGAGCCGGAAGCGCTTGCCGGACATGCCGAGCAGCTGCGCGGGGAGCTGGAGCGGCTTGAATCGGCCGATACGCGCCTTGCCGAGCTGGCCACGGCCCAGGAGCAGACCGAAACCGACTATCGGGCGGCGGCCAAGGCCCTGTCGCAGTCACGCGAAGCGGCCGCCGGCACCCTGGCTGCTACGGTCGATGCGCTACTCGCTGAACTTGGTATGGGCGGTGCCGCGCTATTCATTCGGGTGATGCATGACAGCGAGGCCGAGCCTGCCGCCCACGGGCTTGACCGGATTCGCTTTGATGTTCGCACCAACCCTGATCAGGACCCGGGGCCCATCAACCGCATTGCCTCCGGCGGCGAGCTATCGCGCATCGGCCTGGCACTGGAGGTGGCAACAGCCGATGTTGCCGGCCTGCCAACGCTCGTCTTTGACGAAGCGGATGCCGGCATTGGTGGTGCCACCGCCGAGGTGGTGGGGCGCAAGCTCCGCGATCTTGCCCGCCACCACCAGGTACTGTGCATTACCCATCTGCCCCAGGTGGCCGCCCAGGGCCAGCAGCAGCTGCAGATCGAGAAATCACGGCGCGAGGATGGCCGCACGACCACCCGGGTGCAGGCTCTGGAGGCCGGGGAGCGGACCGAAGAGATCGCCCGGATGCTGGGTGGTGTCGAGATCACGGAGCGCACACTCAGTCATGCGCGCGAAATGCTGGAGCGCGCCGGCGACTAAACCACCCCGCCTTTCATGCGCGGGGCGTTGGCGCAGGCCGGGCAGCGGCCATACAGAATGTGCGAGTGGCTGAGCAGCTCATAACCGGCCACGGCGGCCACATCGGCCTCACGCTGCTCGATGACCCGGTCCTTGAATTCCTCGACGCGGCCACAGTCCACACACACCAGGTGGTCATGCTGGATACCCGAGTTGAGCTCGAACACCGCCCGGTCTCCGGCAAAGTTATGCCGAATCACGATCCCTGCCTCGGCAAACTGCGTGAGCACCCGATAGACGGTGGCAAGCCCGATGTCCTCATCGGCCTCATGCAGCCGCTGATAGACCTCCTCGGCCGATAGATGCTCGCGCTCGCGGCCAGCCAGCATGCGCAGGATCTTGAGCCTCGGCAGCGTCACCTTGAGCCCGGCGCGCCGCAGCTCATCCGATTCCTGGCTGATGTCCCAGGGCACGTGCCCCACTCGGGTAGGCTGAGTTACCATAGCGTCATCCGACAATTATCAGGGTCGTCTCTTTAGAATGATTACAGTATACACACGCGGCCGGCTGCTGACGTTGCTTGTCGGCATGGGGCTTCTCGCAGGCTGCGCCAGCACCATTGACAGCCTCCCCATTGTCTACAAACCCGAGATCCGCCAGGGCACGCTCTTTACCGAGGCCGATGTCGCCCAGCTCGAGGCCGGCATGACCCCGCGCCAGGTCCGCTTCATTCTGGGGCCACCCACCTTTGAGGACCCCTTCACCCCCGGGCGCTGGGATTACGTCTACGAGGTAGAGCCGCGCAGCAGTGGGCTGGAGGCGGTCTCCCGGCGTCTGACCGTAGTGTTTGAGAATGACAGCCTCACCGCGGCGCGAGGCAGCTTTATCGATCAGGATCATGCCCTGTTCAGACGGGAGGCGGTGGCGGAGGCCGACTAGCGTCCGCCCGAGGTAGCCGGCAGGCGCTACGCCTGACGCGTTTGGCCCGCGCGCTGCCGGCGGGCCCGGTCACGGCGCTGGGCCTTGGGGTCAACCTGTAACGGGCGATAGACCTCCACCCGATCACCCGGGCTCAGCACCGTGTCGGGCGTCACTGGCCGCGAGAAAATCCCGATATCCGGCTCGCCAGTGGCAAGCTCGGGGAATTCCGCGGCCAGGTTGGCGTGCTCCAAGGCCTCTCCGGCCGTTGTACCCGGCGGCAGTTCCAGTTCAACAAGCCGCTGCTGGTCGGGCCGTGCATAGGCGACTTCCACTCGAATCATGCGCCCTGCCCTTGCCTTAGCGCCGTCCGTACACGGAATGGGCCCGTTGAACGAATGAATCGACCAGGGTGCCCGCCACCTGCGTAAACACCCGCCCGAACGCCGCGGCAAGCAGCCGGTTGGAGAACTCGAACTCGAGATCCACCGCGACCTTGCACGCCTGCTCGCCCAGCGCGTCGAAGCGCCAGAAGCCCTCCAGCTGTCGAAACGGCCCCTCGACCAGACGAATCTCGATCATCTTTCCGGGCTGGCGGCGATTGCGGGTGACAAACGACTTCTCAAAGCCTGCCTTGGCGAACAATAGCTCACCACACACCATGTCATCGTTGCGCTCGAGCTCGCGCGAGCGCTTCACCCAGGGCAGGAACTCCTGGTAATCGCGCACGTTATCGACCAGTTCAAACATCTCATGCGCTGAATAGCGCACCAATGCGGAGCGGGACACGGTGGTCATGAAGCGAGGACGGTCCTCTACAGCGGTGTGTGTTGGCCCAAAAGCTTACCAGAGACGCCCGCGCGGCTCATCGCTGGTAGACTGCGCGGCGTGAGCAAGAAAGCCGGAAAGAAAAAGCCCGGTGGCGACAGCGCCACCATCGCCGTCAATCGCAAGGCACGCTTCGAGTTCTTCATTGAAGACCGTATGGAAGCGGGTCTGGTGCTGCATGGCTGGGAGGTCAAGAGCCTTCGCGCCGGGCGCATCAACCTCACCGAGGCCTATGTCCTGCTGCGCAACGGCGAGGCCTACCTCATCGGCTGCAGCATCCCCCCGCTGCCGACGGCCTCCACTCACGTCAATCCCGACCCCACCCGCACGCGCAAGCTCCTGCTGCATCAAGGCGAGCTGGCCAAGCTGGTTGGTGCCACCGAACAGCGCGGCTACACGGTGGTCCCGCTGGATCTGCACTGGTCACGCGGCAAGGCCAAACTCTCGATCGGACTGGCCAAGGGCAAAAAGCAGCACGACAAGCGCGCCGACAAAAAAGAGCGCGACTGGCAGCGCGAGAAGTCGCGCCTGCTAAAGCACCAGGTTTGAGACGCTGATGCGCCACCCAAAAGGGGGCGCCATCAGGGCGCTGACCCGCCAGCGCCCCACGGGCCGCGCAGGCAGCGCAGGCCGCCCAACCACTGCCCGGTTCACCCGGAACTTCGTGCCGTGTATCCTGTCTATTCGGTTACTTGGGGACGACATGGCTTCGACGGAAGTCGCAAAGCTCCAGGTGCATGCCGAGGACGTCACTCAACCTCGTAAATCATGTGACAAAAAAGATAGTTGCCAACGACGACAACTACGCACTCGCGGCCTAAAAACCCGTGAGCTGTTCGCACCTGATCGCCTGTGGTCGGTGTTGAACAGGCATACTACACAGGCTAGCCCCGCCGGGAGCCCGGACCAGCGCGGCGAAACATAACTCGGGATCGCGGACGCCAGACCCTGACCGTTGGGTCGGCAGCTGTTAAAACTAAAGACGGTGCTAAGCATGTAGACCCTGGTGTGGAGGTCTTTCGGACGCGGGTTCGATTCCCGCCGTCTCCACCAAACTCCTTGAACCCCGCTCCGGCGGGGTTTTTTCTATCCGATGCCCGACTGCGCGTCCACGGGGTACCCGGCCTTCGCGTGGTGGATGCCTCGGTCATGCCAACGATCACCTCGGGCAACACCAACTCGCTGACGCCCATGATTGCCGAGAAAGCCGCCAACATGATTCTGGCTGAAAGCGGTGAATCTGGCTAAATGGCCGGATTAACTCTAGAGGTCGGCCTCAGGGTTACGAATGCCTAGAACTTGATTCCACGTCGTCGCGGCTGCGATCAGCTCCATGGAAACGGGCTGTTGGAAGTCGGATGCAAATCCCCCGTGGCGTAGCGCCCCAGCCGAAACGGTGCCAGCAAGGACTGGGGGTGGCCCATGATCTCGTCGGCCACGAGGGCACCGACACCGATCATCTTGTAGCCGTGGTTGGAATCCGCGATGACGTAGCAGTTGTCATGAACAACATCGAAGATGGGAAAGTTATCCGGCGTGAAACAGCCGATCCCACCGGAGGGTTCACGCCGAAAATGCGTGAGCGTGCCGCGAAAGCGTTTCTGGCAAAAACCCAACGCCGATGTCCACATATGCGCAAACGACTCGCCCACGACAAAGTCCGGTGACGCTGGCCCGTAGGGATCAACGGCGACCTCCGCAGCCGGCCGGTCAACCGGAAAAGGCGAGGCACCGCCCTGTATACCGCCAAAATGCACATCCGGTTTGTAGTAAATTCCCCACATTTCATCGGTGATGAGTGACCCGTCTTCAGCGGAGTACAGCGGCTCGTCGGAATCGACGTGCACCACCGGCGGCATGCCACCGTCATTCTTGCTCTGGAATGTCGGGTCGAGGCCCAACGTGCCCTCCTGCAAGCTCCAATAGGTCCACATGGGCACATCCGGGTGATCCACCCCGCTGGCGTCCCGCACCGTGATGGCCGGGGGCAGCGAGAGCATCTGCCAGAAGCGCTCAACCCATGGGCCGACGGCAATAACGACGTAGTCGGCGGCGATTTTGCCCTGATCGGTCTCGACCGCCTTGATCGCGCCGGCGTTATCGCGATCAAAACCGGTCACCGAGATACCGGTGATGATCTGCACGCCCTCAGCTTCTGCCTTTTGCGCAAGCCCACGCACGGACGCCGAGTTGTGGGCATAGCCGCCGCGTTTTTCGTGCAGTACGGAGGTGGTCCCGGGCGCTTCCCAATCGTCGAATAACCCGCGCATGTACTGCTTCGAGGCGTGCTCGCCTTCGATAAACACCGACTCGTAGCCGATCGCCTCCTGCTGCTCGGCGATACTGGCGACATCCTCGCGCATGACCTCGGGGCTGATCTGCAAATAACCCACCGGGTGGTAGTGGAAGGCCCCCGGATCACTCTCCCAGATGCCAACGCTGTGCGCCATGAGCTCGCGCATCGCGGGCTGGAAGTAGTTGTTTCGCACAACACCACAGGCAATCCCCGAGGCGCCCGCACCGATGTGTGATTTATCGACCACCACGATATCGGCCCCACTGCCCTGCCCGCTGGCGCGCAGCTTGCTGGCAAGGTGCCACGCTGTGCTCAGGCCATGGATACCGGCACCGACGATGACAAAACGTGCTTGATTCGGCACAGGCATTGGAGGCTCCCCATTGTGTTAGCGAGTAAGGCGCACGGCAATATTGCGCGTGCGCAGGTGGTTATCGAGCGCTTCGAGGCCTTTCTCGCGGCCGTATCCCGACTGCCCGATGCCACCAAATGGCGTCTCGACACCGCCGGCAAACCACTCATTCACGAACACTTGACCCGCCTCCAATTGGCGAGCCGTATCGAGCGTGCGATTCAGGTCTTGGCCAAACACACCGGCCACCAATCCGTAATCGGTGCCATTGGCCAGGGCGATTGCCTGGGCCGGATCACGGAATTGCATCAGCGAAACGGCAGGCCCGAAGATTTCGTCATTGGCAACCGGCATGCTGGGTGCCACATCGGTGAACACGGTGGGTTGCATGAAATACCCGGGCCGGGTCACGCGTTTACCGCCGGTGACAACCGTCGCGCCATCGGCGAGCGCGCCGGCACAATGTTGCTCAACACGTTCGAGCTGTGTCGCAGAGATCAACGCGCTCAAATCGGGATCTTCCAACCCGTGGCCGATTTCCAGCGCTTCAGCGCGCGCGGCGATCGCCTCGGCAAGGCGATCATGCAATGACTCGTGGACGATCAGTCGGGCCATCGCCGAGCAGACCTGGCCGGCGTTGAAAAAAACGCCGCTCTCCACGCTCGCGACCACGGTATCGATATCCGCATCGTCATGGACCACCGCCGCCGACTTGCCGCCGAGCTCCATCACGCAGGGCACAATCCGCTCGGCGGCGGCCCGAAGGATCGCTCGGCCCGTTGGTACCGAGCCGGTAAATACGATGTGCTGGACCAATGGATGCCGCACCAACGCCTCGCCGGTGGTCGGGCCATCGCCACTGATGAGGTTGATTGCGCCGGCCGGCAAATCGGTGGACGCCAGAGCTTTGACCAGAACACAGAGCCCCAGCGGCGTCACCTCGGGGGATTTGAGCACCACGCAATTCCCTGCCGCCAGACCCGCCGCGAGGGATCGCGCAGCGATTCCGACCGGAAAATTCCACGGCACGATATGCGCCGATACCCCGTGGGGCTCACGCATCGTCCAGTCGATATAATCTTCGCCCAAAGGGATCGATCGCCCTTCGAGCTTATCGGCCATGCCGCCGTAATACTCAAAATACCGCGCGGCTTCTTCGAACTCGCCACGGGCGTCGCGAAGCGGCTTGCCGGATTCACGGCATAAAATCTCCGCACCCTCTTCCGTTACGGCCCGGATCGCGGCGGCCATCTCCAGCATCAAAGAAAGCCGATGGGCCGGCCGCGGCCGGGTCAGTTCGCCACGCCGGACACACGCATCAGCGGCCGCCACGGCTGCGTCAACGCAACCGGGATCGGCAAGCACCACTTCACCGATGGCCTCAGCGGTGCCCGGGTCCTCAACCGCGATCCGGTCACCGGCATCGGACCAGACGCCGTTGATGAAGTGCTGGGCAATCACCCGCCCAACCCCTCTGAGGCCTTCCCGGCTGGCAGCATCCGACGCGCGACCCAACGGTGGAAGTGATGGGTCGGGCCGTCCATCGCCGGCGAGAACACACCACCGCCATACGCGGGCGAATGCCGTCCCCGCTGCATCCCCTCGACCATTGAGACATCCTCGGAGAAGACGTTTTCCCAGGAAGCCATGGTCTTTTTCCGTGCTTCGGCAAACGTCGGATCCTGAGCGGCATCGCCCACATACAAAAGCCGGACATGCTCACGGGTATGGGCTTCGGACAAGGGCTCGAGGAGCACCGCAAAGAAATGATCCGCCTGCAGGCCAATCATCAGATTGGGATACAACGAGAGATATTCCGCCTCGCGCTGCAACGACTCCGGCCAGTGCGGTAGCCGCGGCAGACGGGTGCCCGCGACCTCCGCCAGGTTATAAACCCGCGTGCCCTGCCCCGAGAACGACTCGCCATCCTCATCAAACACCTCGTAGTGATCCTCGAGTCGCGAGTAGCGGTTGAGGTCAGGGTGGACAAAAGGCAAGTGGTATGACTCGCAGTAATTCTCGACCGCGAGCTTCCAGTTACAGGCGACATCGAGCGATGTACTGCTATCACCGCCGCCAGCGACCAGCCCTTCGGGCCCGGTATCGCCCCAGTATTTATGCCAACGCTTGAGCACCGGCGCGATAAAGTCAGCAAACGGCCCCGCGTCGCCGGAGAGGTTGATAAAGACAATATCGCACCACACCGCGCTTGGGACCGAGCGCAGACCATGTTCGCGGCGGTCGAACCCCTCGATCTGATGGACGTTGACGCCACCAATGTGTGGCGTGCCCAGCAGCTCGCCGTCAAACCCATAGTTCCAGGAATGATAGGGACAACGGATGCTCGCTTTGAGCCGGCATGGCGCATCCAGCAACTGGCGCCCCCGATGGCTGCAGACATTATGATGGACGTGCACTCGACCTTCCCGGTCACGGACCATCAACAGCGGCACGCCCAACCAATCAATCGGCTTGGCATCGCCGGGCTCGGGGATATCTGAAGCGAAACCGAGCCCGCTCCAGGTTTTGGCGAAAATACGATCCCGATCGATCGCCATGGCTGAATGATCGACGTAGCACTGATTGGGCAACCCTCTAGCGGCCACGGTCTCCTGGAGCACCGCAAAGATGGAGTCGCCTGCGACGGATTCCGGTGGGCTCATGAGACTCTCCCCTTGTGCACGACGGATGAAAATTACGAATTTATTAATCGCCGCTAGCCGCTTTCAACCTATTTTCTTGCATGACTCGCATGATAAATTCTCATAACTGAAGCTCAGGTTTTTTGTGCAATGCGATATGGCCCCCGCCCGCTCCCGCCTCTCAAGTCGCTGCCGGCGTTTGAAGCCTCGGCACGTCTGCTCAGCTTCACCCGCGCCGGGGATGAACTGTCTCTGACCCAGGGGGCGATCAGTCGTCAGATCAGCAATCTTGAAGAGCGCCTGGGCACGCGACTGTTTGACCGCAAAGAGCGGGCGCTTCGGTTGACGGCGGCCGGTCAGTACTATGCTGAGGCGATAACCGACGCGCTCAACAGCATCGCGCTGGCAACCGAAGGGCTGCGTGAAAGCGCCGAAGAAGGACCAGTCACCATTGGCGCGACGAGCGCGCTGGCCTCAATCTGGCTCATGCCCCGCTTGAACCGGTATCGGGCACACGACCCGGATTTGCCCATTCGTGTATTGGCCTCGGACTTTGATCTGCCCGAATCGAGCGGCGATATTGATCTGGTGATCAGTTACTCGCGTACGCCGCCTCCCGAACCCGAGGCCTGCAAGCTCTTTGATGAGGCCATTTTTCCGGTCTGTTCGCCGGAGCTGATCGAATCGCACGGCCCGATTGAAACCCTGGACGACTTACTGCGGCACACCTTGCTTGTGCATGACGATGACCACCCGGACTGGACGGGCTGGACGCCCTGGGCCGAAGCGATGGGCCGACCCGGCTTTAAACCAAGGCGGACTGTCCGGCTTAACGCCTACAGTATGTTGTTGCAGGCAGCGGCGGCGGGTCAGGGCATTGCGTTGGGCTGGCAGCATCTGGTCGATGATCTGATTGCCGCCGGCAGCCTGGTCAGGCTGGGTTTTGGTGAGTTTCCATCGCGGGGCGCATTTTATCTACGCCCTCTAAAGCCAACCGCTTCCAATGCCCGCGCTGCGCCATTGCTCGAGTGGTTGATCGATTCAGGCGCACAATTGACCGATGATAGCGAAGAGGAATAGGCACAAGACCCCTGACCGGCAACTTGCCGGCGGGGTTTTTTGTGTGCGACAAGGCCAGGGAGCGCGCGTGATCATCCCCATAAGGCCGCCACTGGCGGTGCTATCGTACTCCCGTCTATCGCCAGCGGATTCTCGCGATCATCACTCAACAGCAGAGGCCCATCCAGGTCAACATACCGCGCATCCTGGGCCAACAGCATGGCAGGGGCCATCGCTAGCGATGTGCCGAGCATGCAACCCACCATTACGTCAAACCCCTGCCGCCGTGCCGCTCTCTGCAACGCAACCCCCTCGGTCAGCCCGCCGGCCTTGTCCAGTTTTATGTTGACCATGTCGTACAGCCCCACAAGTCGGTTCAGGGAGCGCCGGTCGTGGCAGCTTTCATCAGCGCACAGGGTAATCGAGCATGGAATCTCCCGAAGCCGGTCATCGTCATTCGCTGGCAGGGGCTGCTCAATCATTGCTACACCAAGCCGTTCCAGATCGGGCAGCATTGCCCGGAACTCCTGCAAATCCCATCCCTCATTGGCGTCGACAATAATCTCGGTACGCGGAGCCGCCTTCCTGACCGCCTCGACACGTGCCAGATCCAGATCACCCTCGCCGAGTTTAATCTTTAACAGTGGGCGCCACGCGTTATTCGCTGCCTCTTCGGCCATTTGCTCAGTTGGTCCGAGGGATAGCGTAAAAGCGGTGGTGACGGGCGCGGGCGCTCGGTCCAGACCGAGCAGCTGCCATGCAGGGCGCCCGAGCCGCTTTGCCTCAAGATCGAGCAGTGCACAGTCAAGCGCATTGCGCGCGGCCCCCGCTGGCATCAATTCCAGCAGATCGCGACGGTCCAGCCTTCCAGACTCAATCCGCCGGCGATGCGCTTCAATCGCGATGGTGACAAGGTTCGCCGTCTCACCGTAGCGAGCTGATGGCACCGCTTCACCCTGCCCAATATGGACACCGTCGCTCAGCTCAACATGAACGACGACTTGCTCGGCCCGGCTACCCCGGGAAATGACGAAGGCCTGTTTTAACCCAAAGGCTTCCGTATGGACGCGAAGCTGAATACTCATGTCAGCGCCTCGAGCGCATCGGCAAGCGGCTCTGCGCCATGGCGCACCGGATCAACGCAGGGCAACCCCAGATCATCAGCGACCTCGCTACAGAGTCGAGCCGCCGCGCGCTCATCCAAGGCGGATGTATTCAGCGCTACTCCGGCCATAACAGCCCCAGGGTTTACCCGCTCCGCATGCTTCAGGGCAAGCTCCCGCGTTTCTTCAAGGGAAGGCAATGCGTAATGCGGCAGACCACGCATGTGCTCGCGATACGGATCATGGCAGAGAATCAACGCATCCGGCTGTGCGCCATGAATAAGCGCGAGGGTGACGCCGCTGTAGGATGGATGAAACAGACTCCCCTGTCCCTCGATGATGTCCCAGTGTTCAACCTCATTACTCGGGGTGAGCCACTCCACGGCGCCACTCATGAAATCGGCCACGACCGCATCCACCGGGATACCATCGCCCTCGATCAGAATGCCGGTCTGCCCCGTCGCGCGAAAGCTTGCCTTAACGCCACGTTGGCGCAGGGCACGGTGCAGCGCCAGGGAAACGTACATCTTTCCAACCGAACAATCCGTGCCGACCGTCAGGCATCGCCGCCCGGACCGCGCCTTCCCGTCCCCAATCGGAAACGCCTGCTGTGGCATGCGAACATCATAAGCAATATTACACAGGCAACGCCCATGCGCCCGGTATCGCTACTGTCATTCACCCTGCTCCTGGCGGCTTCCGTGGGCTTTGCCCGGCCGGTTGTGGAGACTGCCGCGGATGGCCTGAGCCACCCCTGGGGCCTTGCCTTTCTGCCCCAGGGGGATGCGCTCATTACCGAGCGACCGGGGCGTTTGCTGCGCGTGGATCCAGCCAGCGGTGAGCGCAGGGTCATCACTGGCACACCCAGAGTTGATGCCCGCGGCCAGGGCGGGCTTCTGGATATCGAGCTACATCCAGCGTTTTCGGATAACCGCTATGTTTATCTGACCTGGGCCGGCGCCTGCGACAGCGGCAATGCCACCCATCTGGGCCGCGGCCGACTGAGCGGTGACCAGCTGATCGACTTCGAGACACTCTTCGTCGCGACTCCCTGTGTGCGCAGCACCAAGCATTTCGGTTCGCGCATTGTCTTTGACCGCAACGGGTATTTGTTTATGACCACCGGCGACCGCGGTGAGCGCGACCGGGCTCAGGACCTTACCGATCACAACGGCTCGGTACTGCGCTTTAACGACGATGGCAGCATCCCGACGGACAATCCCTTTGTCGATCGCAATGATGCCCTTCCTGGCATCTTCAGCTATGGCCACCGCAACCCGCAGGGAGCCGCCATTCACCCGGAAACCGGCGCAGTGTGGATTCATGAACATGGGCCGCGCGGCGGCGATGAAATCAATCTGCCCGTCTCAGGCGCCAACTTTGGCTGGCCCGAGACCACCTATGGCCGGGAGTATTGGGGCCCTGAAATTGGACCGGACGCACTCCCCGGCACCATTGCACCCATTCATCACTGGACGCCTTCCATCGCGCCTTCCGGCATGGCTTTTTATACTGGCGAGGTCTTCCCGGACTGGCAGGGCGACCTTTTTGTTGGCGCACTTGCCAAAGTGCACATGGCGCATCTCGAGCTCGACGGCACGCGGATCGTTGCGGAAGCGCGTCTGCTCACCGACCGCGGCCGCCGCATACGCGCTATCGAACAAGGCCCGGACGGCGCCCTTTATCTACTAACAGATCATGCCAATGGCGAACTTTTGAGGCTTCAATAACGTGCACGCTGACAACCGTTTGACCCTTCTCGACGGCGGCATGGGTCAGGAGCTGCGCAAGCGCAGTCAGCGACCGGCCTCGCCGCTTTGGTCAGCCCAGGTAATGATGGATGAGCCCGAACTGGTGGTTGCCGCCCATCGTGCGTTTGTTGCCGCGGGCGCGGATATCATCACCACCAATGACTATGTTGTGACACCACAGCGCTTGGCGAGGGACGGCGACCCGCAGTGGTTTACTCCGCTGCACAAAGCAGCCCTGCAGGCAGCACAAGCCGTGCGCACCGAGAGTGAGCGGCCGATCCGCATCGCCGGCTGCCTGCCGCCGCTCGTGGCAAGCTACCATGCCGATCAGGTCCCGGATGATGCCACCTGTCTGCGGGACTATGCCCGACTTGTCGACGCCAAGGCCGATGGTGTTGATCTGCTGATCGCTGAAACCATGAGCCTGACGCGCGAGGCAGTCGCCGCCACCCGCGCCGGCAAACAAAGCGGACTGCCCATGTGGGTTGCCCTGACCGTCGATGACCACAATGGCGGGCAATTGCGCTCGGGCGAGTATTTGGCTGACGCCGCGCAGGCAGTTGTCGACGCCGGGGCCGATGCGGTTTTGATTAACTGCTCGGCGCCCGAGGCCGTGACCACCGCCATGCCGATCCTTGCCAGGCTGGGCGTTCCGTTTGGCGGCTATGCCAATGGTTTTGAAGCCGCGGCAGAGCTCAAGCCCGGCGGCACGGTGGATGGACTAAAGGCGAGAGAGAGCATGACGCCCGAGCGCTACGCCGACCATGTTCAGCACTGGATTGACGCCGGCGCCACCCTGATCGGCGGGTGCTGCGAG
The DNA here is from genome assembly GCA_913056145.1 of uncultured Spiribacter sp. GTDB lineage: Bacteria > Pseudomonadota > Gammaproteobacteria > Nitrococcales > Nitrococcaceae > Spiribacter. The sequence continues at coordinate 17,370 of CAJXMI010000016.1, read as the reverse complement.
ATTGGCCCCCAGCACATCAACGCTTTGTATCGGCGTTTTGTGGAATGACGCTAATGAGCTCTCCATACCGTCCCAAAGGCCCTATTTGGCGGTGAGCAGCGCAGCAGATTGCGAGATGGCCTGGGCGGGTGAACGTGTACGGTTCCGCACTAAACGGCCTGAATCAGCTCTGGGTCATCATTGGCGGGTCGGTTGACCCGCGAGTCGACCGGCCAGGCGCGCAGCGCAGCGACATCGATGGGGCGGGCTGCCGCCTTGATCGCGTCCCGGTCCTTCCGGGAAGGATCGAGCCAGCCCTCAAGGCTGGCCTCATCCAGAACCACCGGCATGCGCGGATGGATGTGGGCAATCGGCTCGGCAGCGGGCTGAGTGATGATGGCAAAGCAGCCCTCGCTGTCCTCCCGCGGTGGGTCATAGAGACCCGCGAAAAACAGCAAATCGCCGGGGACGCTCACATAGTAGGGCTGTTTGCGCTCACCCCGGGCCTGCCACTCAAACCACCCGGACGCGGGTACCAGGCAGCGATAGCGAGCGAAGGCATCACGGAAGAACGGCGACGATGCGACCTTCTCGGCCCGGGCGTTAATCGGCCTTGGCGCCGAGTCGTCGGCCCACACGGGCTGATACCCCCACCAGAGCCGCTCGAGCGTGGGCGTGCCCTCCGCACCCGGGCAGGCCACCCATTGCCGAGTGCCTGGCGGTACATTAAAGGCCGGTTCGATCGCCGGTGCCTCGGCCATGCCAAGGGTTTGGGCGATCTGCTCGCCGCTTGCGTTAATCGCATATCGCCCGCACATACTGCTACCGTACCTGACACCGGCCCGGCCCAGGAATGCCCTCCGTGAGCTGCTAGTATCCCCGGATAATCATGAATGCAGGACGGGAGCGGGCAACGATGGCCAATGTGTGTGTACTGGGGCTTTTCTGCGTAGATCTGATCGCGCGCACCGAACGCCTGCCCGCCTGGGGTGAGAGCCTGCGTGGACAGGGGTTCAGCCTTAAACCCGGCGGCAAGGGCGCCAACCAGGCAGTGGCGGCGGCCTATCAGGGCGCGGCGGTGCGCTTTATCTCACGTCTCGGCGACGATGCCTTTGCGGGTATCGGCCGCGAGCTCTTTGCCGCGGCCGCTGTGGATACCACCCATGTCACGACTGACGATAGCTTGAGTACCGGCACGGCTACGATCCTGGTCAACACCAACTCGGGCGATAACGCCATTGTGGTCGACACCGGGGCCTGTCAATCGATCACAACCGAGCACATTGATGCCGCGGCCGACTCCATTAAGCATGCCGACATCTTTGTCAGCCAGCTTGAGCTGCCACTTGCCGTTTGCGAGCACGCGATCGGGATTGCGCACACCAATCACGTGCCGGTGATTCTCAACCCGGCGCCCGCGCTCGAGTTACCGTCCACCCTGTACCCCCTCATCGATTACCTCACGCCCAATGAGTCAGAGGCCGCGGCCCTGGTAGGACATGCCCTGGATAGCGATGCGCAGATAGCGGCGGCGGCCGCCACTTTGCGCCAGCGCGGCGTTGGCCATGTGCTGATCACGCTGGGTGAGCGCGGCGTTTACATCGACAGCGATAGTTTCCAGGGCATCATCCCGGCTTTTACTGCCGGGGCCGTGGTCGACACCATCGGTGCCGGTGATGCGTTTAACGGTGCGCTGGCCGCGGCATTGGCCGAGGGGCAGGCACTGCCGGATGCAGCTCGAAGGGCTTGTATGGCAGCGGGCCTATCGGTCACAAAAGCCGGCGCGGCAACGTCGCTGCCCACGCGCGAGCAGGTCGAGTCGCGAATAGCCTCTGAGTGAACAGCGCCTTGAGCAGTCCCAACGCCCTTTTCGAGCGCTACATCGGTATTGACTACTCCGGCGCGCAAACACCGGAGTCCAGCCTGAAAGGACTGCGGGTTTATCGGGCGGAGCGCACCTCGGCGCCGCAGGAAATCCCCCCGCCATCCGGGTCGCGCAAGTACTGGAGTCGGCGCGGGATCGCCGAATGGCTGACGCGGCAGCTATCCGACGGTGTGCCAAGCCTTGTCGGTATCGATCATGGTTTTTCCTTTCCGCTGGCGTATTTTGAGACCTATCAACTGGCCGCCGACTGGCCTGCCTTTCTGGATGATTTTCAGACGCACTGGCCCACCGATGGCCATAACAGCCGCGTCCAGGACATTCGGAACGGCTCATCGGGTGCTGGCGAGGCCCGCTTGGGCAGCGCACGCTGGCGGCGCGTGACCGAGCAACGCGTCGGGGCCAAGTCGGTATTCCACTTCGACGTGCCGGGCTCGGTTGCCAAATCAACGCATGCCGGCCTGCCGTGGCTGCGCTATCTGCGCCAACAGCTGGCCGGCCGACTGCATGCCTGGCCGTTTGATGGCTGGGCCATCCCGACGGGCCAATCGGCTGTCGCGGAGATCTATCCATCGCTTTGGAGCAAGCGCTGGCCGCAGGAGGGGCGCACCGATGACCAGCATGATGCCTATGTTGCCTGCGCCTGGATGCAGCAGACCGACCGTGACGGCGGCCTTGAGGACTATCTAAAGCCGCCGATCCCGCGCCATGAAGCCTCGGTCGCTCAAATAGAGGGATGGATCCTGGGCGTGGGCGAGTGAATGCTAATATGCTGGCCACACCACTCGACCGGAGGAGAACCCACGTGCTGGACCAGACCAAAAAAACCGGCCATCGAAGCGTTGTCGTCAACGAATTCACCAACAGTGTCCTCGACCCCGACTCACCCATGCTGGGGCCGCTTGAGGACGGCGGTACCCTCATTGCCAACACCGCACCGGGCTGCTGGGGCCCCATGATCACCCCCAGCCTGCGCGGCGGCCATGAAGTGACCCGCCCGGTAGAAGTAGTTGGCGCCGAAGTGGGTGACGGCCTTGCCATTCGCATCCGCGATGTAACGGTCACCTCGATTGCAACGGCGTCAGGACACGACTCCTCACCCGAGGGGTTTTGCCTGGGCGACCCCTATGTGGCCGCACGCTGTCCCAAGTGCGATGCGCTCTGGCCCGAGACGCACGTGGAGGGGATTGGCCAGGACTCGGTGCGGTGCAATGTCTGTAACGAGCCCGTCAAGCCCTTTGAGATTGTCCATGGCTATACCGTGACCTTTGATGACAGCCGGCATGTGGGTGTCACGCTGCCGCAAGCGGCCGCCGAGAAGGTTGGACAAAACGCCAACCACTACGCAGCACTGCCCGATGGCAGTCATCAGCATTCGATCCTTAACTACGCACCCTCGGATATGCCGGCCACCCTCATTCGCATGCGCCCCTTCCTGGGCCAGCTGGGCAGCTGCCCGTCACGTGCTATGCCAGACAGCCATAACGCGGGCGACTTCGGGGCCTTCCTGGTCGGTGCGCCGCATGACTACGCCATCACCGCCGATCAGCTCGCGGAGCACAAAACCGACGGCCATCTCGATATTGATGCGGTGCGCGCCGGGGCCATCCTGGTTGCACCGGTCAAGGTGAAGGGTGGCGGGCTGTATCTGGGCGACATGCACGCCGGCCAGGGCGATGGCGAGATTGCCGGCCATACGATGGATGTGGCGGGCAGCGTCACCCTGCAGGTCGAGGTCCTGAAGGACTACCCCATTGACGGCCCGGTGCTCTTCCCGCTGGTTGAAGACCTCCCACCGATGGCGCGGCCATTCAGTGCCGAGGAAAAAGCCCGCGGTGCCCGGCTGGCCGAGCGCTGGGGTATTGGCGAGCTAGAGCCCACTGCGCCCGTGTCGGTGATCGGGACCGCCGCCAACCTCAACGATGCCATCGACAACGGCCTTGAGCGGGCGGCCACCCTGCTCGACATGAGCGTGGCCGAGGTGCGCAACCGCGCCACGGTGAACGGGGCGATCGAGATCGGCCGGGCACCCGGCGTTATCCAGGTCACGTTCCTGGCGCCGCTTGCCAGGCTCGATGCCGTTGGCCTCGGGGACTATGCCCGGGAGCAGTACGGGGTCTAGACCCGGCTCGGCGGATGCGGGTGGCGGGGTGTCTAACCTGCCACCCGCTCCCGCGGGACATGCCGTAAATGACTGGCCACGCAGCCGCCGGGGATGGCGGCAATGTCTTCGGCCACGTCCAGCAATCGCGCAAGGTCGATGCCAGTGGTAACGCCACACTCCTCAAAGGCAAACACCAGATCCTCGGTGGCGGTGTTTCCGGTGGCACCCGGGGCAAACGGGCAGCCGCCAAGCCCGGCGGCCGCCGTATCAAAGACGCGCACACCCGCCTCGTAGGCAGCCAGTGCGTTCGCGACCCCCAGCCCAAAGGTGTCATGCCCGTGGTAGGCCCAGGTGGTCCGCGGATCGTCCGACGCCTGCATGACCCGGGTAAACAACGCCTTTACCTGACGCGGGTTGGCCCGCCCCGTGGTATCGCATAGCGCAATCTCGGCACCGCTGATAAGTGTTTGAATATGCGCGACAAGCCCCGCAACGCGCACGGCCGATTGCCGCCTCTCGAACGGACAGTCGAATGCGGTGGCAAGGTTAATGCGAAGACGCCAGGGCTCGGTGAGCTCCTCCAGACGCTCAACCAGCCCGGCCAGATCCTCGAGCGAGTCGTCGACGCTGCGCCGCACGTTGTTCTGGTTGTGCGACTCGGATACCGAGAAGACGTAGCCAAACTCACGAAAGCCGCTCGCAAGGGCGAGCTCGATGCCTCGCCGATTGGGCACCAGCACCATGTAGCGAAGGCCATCCGGCCATGCAATGTGCTGCGCAATCTCGCCCATGTCCGCCATTTGCGGGATGGCCCTGGGGCTCACAAACGATCCCGCCTCAATGCGCCGGCAACCCGCCGCCGCCAGGGCGTTAATTATCAGCACTTTCCGGTCCGTGCCGATCGACTCGCGGATCGACTGAAAGCCGTCGCGTGGCGCTACCTCGACAATCTCGACCGAATCAGTCGGCATCATCATGGCGCTCTCCCCGGATCAGGGCCGTACTGCGACTGATGGCCTCCAGCAAGAACTGCATCCCGAGCAGTGAAAACCCAAGCGGAATAATCGCATAAGGAAACACCAATGGTGTGCCAAAGGCGCTCGAGACACGCTCGCCATACTCGCCGGCCTGCCAGGCAATAACGCCACCGCGCCAGGTCATGACCACGCAGAAGACAACGCCTACCAGCGCGATCAATACCTCCATTGCGGTTCGCACTTGCACCGGCAGGCGATTGGCAAAGAATTCGATGCGAATATGGGCCTGATTGCGCTGGATCTCGCCCGCTGTTGCGAGTCCCAGATAGACCAGCAAAAACTGGTTGATCTCGAGGCTCCAACTCGTGGGCATGGCAAAGAAATGCCGCATGAGCGCGTCATAGAAAATGGTGAGCGCCATGAAGGCCAGAACCAGCTGGCCGCCATGCAGCACCAGGCGGTTGACCCCGCGCCACAGGCGCGGGGTCAGAGCCGTTGAACACTCGGCAACCGGGGTCATGCCTCGCCCATGGCCAGGGCAATGGCCCGCTCGCCGACCTCGCTACCAACCTCTTCCACCCAGCTGTCACGCACGGACTGCGCCGCCTCGGACAGGGCGGTGAGATCCTCGCTGGAGGGCTCGATCATCTCGATGCCGGCCTCTTCCATCAATGGCCAGTACTCATCGCCATAGATCACGTCGTTGCAGTAGCTGGCAAAGTTGTTGTCGTACCACTGCCCGGCGGCCTCAAGCACCTCGCGCTTGTCATTCGACATCTCATCCCAGGTGCTGCGAAGCACGAATGGCGCCACGGTAAAGGCCGTTGTCGGCAGCTTGTAGCAGTACGCGTACTGCTCCTGAAGACTGCGGCCCACCACGGTGGAGATGTTCATGATCGCTGCATCAATGGTGCCGCGCTGCAGGGCAACATAGGTCTCGGAAGACGGAATGCGCACCGCGGCCACGTCATAGGCACTGAGCGCCTCGGTCGCCTCGAAACTCACGATGCGGACCTTCTTGCCACGCAGATCCTCGAGCGAGCGCACGGGGTTGTCCGGGCCACTCCAGATATACTCCGGCTCAAGAATCCCGCGCCCCGCCGAGATCATGTACAGGTTTTCCTTTGCAAGCTCGTCGTTGATCAACTCAAGCAGCGGCGAGCCCAGGGCCAGACGCTCGGGGTTGCGATACAGCTCGCCGACAACACCCGGCAGCCCGGTGATGCCCAGGATGGGCAGCGAGCGGGTGACGTAGGACGTTGTGTGGAACATGAAGTCGATATTCCCCGCCCGCAGTGCCGGCAGCTGCTCATCGGCCTTCAACAACTGACCCGAGTCGTAGAACTGCACATCAAAGACATCGCTGCCCTCGTTCTGCAGGAACTCCACAAACCCATTCGAGCCATAGGAAAGCGCCTTGTAGGACTGCGGCAGATAGGTCACGCCGGTAAACCGGGACTGTGCCTGCAACCGCGGTGCCCAGAACGCCGTCGGACCGGTAAGCGCCGCCGCGGCACCCAGCGTGCCGGAGGCTTTCAGGAAGTTACGTCGATTCATCGTCATTTTATTGCTCCTCTCTCTCCTCGGGTTTACAGCAACCCGGGCAGCCAAAGACTGATGCCCGGGAACAGTACAAAAAGCATCAACACGGCAAACTGAACCAGCACAAACGGGACAACGCTTGCGATGATTTCCTCAACCGACAGTTGCGGGCACACCCCCCGCAGCGCATAGAGATTGAGACCCACCGGTGGCGTCACCACCGCAATCTCGAGGTTCATGACCAGAATGATCCCGAACCACAGCGGGTCATAGCCGAGCGCGGTCACCAGGGGCAGCAGAATGGGCGTGGTGACCACGATGAGTGACACCGCATCGACGAGCATGCCAAGCAGCACCAGCAACACCATGATGGCCATGAAAATGGCCCATGCCGGGAGCTCGGTTGCGGTCAACGCATCGGTGAGCATTTGCGGGACGCGCATGAAATTCATGTAGTCACCGAAGATCTTGGCGCAGGCCATGATCAGCAGAATCGCCCCGCTCACCTTGGCCGTCTGCAGGAGGATCTGCCCGATCCGCCTTGGCGGCAGTGCCCGGAAGATCACGCCCGCGATCAGGAATGCCCCCACGGCGCCCACCGCGGCCGCTTCACTTGGGGTGGCGAGGCCTGAGTAGATTGAGCCGAGCACAGCCACAATGAGAACGGCGGCATGCCAGATCCCGCCGAGGCTGCGCACCCGCTCGGGCCACGAGATCGTAATGCTGTCATCCCGTGGCGCCTCTTCGGGATTCCGCAGCACGCGGAAATAGATGTAGGTGGACAACGCAAGTGCCAGTGCAAAACCGGGCACGATGCCGCCGATGAAAAGATCGGCCACCGACACCCCGGACACGGCCCCGTAAATAATGAAAGGGACACTGGGCGGGATCAGCATGGCGAGCGCCCCGGCACTGACAACGGCCCCCGATGCGAGCCGCCGGGAGTAGCCGCGTTTCAGCATCTCGGGGACGGCAATACCGCCCACGGCGGCTACACCGGCGATACTCACCCCGCTCACCGCACCAAAGAGCGCCGACGCCCCTACCGAGGCAATTGCGAGTCCGCCACGCAGCCAGCTGAGCCAGCACACGGCCGCATGAAAGAGATAGGAGCCGATCGGCGTTGCCGCCAGGAAATTGCCCATCAAAATGAACAGTGGCAGGGCAATCAGCTCAAAGCTGTTCAACTGCCCGAAGGCCGATGTCGGCGCAAAGAAAAGCGCCAGCCCGCCCTGCTCGAGGTACAGGCCCAGCAGACCGGCCGCCCCCAGCGCCAGGAAAATGGGCGCCCCGGCTATGATCATGAGGATCAGCAGGGCCACGACAATAACAACGTCCATCTAGATAACCCCGCGCTCGGTGAGGCCATCAATGGCCGTTTTGTCCATTCCGGCCCAGTCCTGCAGCACCTCGTGGGTATGCTGCCCAAGCTTGGGCCCGGTGTGCTGCACGCCACCCGGCGAGCGGGAGAGGCGCGGAAACGTATTCTGCATGGGCATCTCGCCAATCGCCGGGTCGTCGATACGAATGATCGACTCCCGCGCCTGGATGTGCGGGTCGGCGAGCATCTCGGGGGCGCGGTACACATGCCCGGCCGGCACCCCCGCCTTGCCGAGCAGCTCGACGACGACGTCGGCATCATGCGCTTGGGTCCAGTCGGCAATCGTGGCGTCCAGCTCATCCTGGTGGCGGCCGCGCGATTGATGATCGATATAGCGCGGATCATCCGCGAGCCCCGGCTGCCCCATCACCTCGCAGAGACGGCCAAACACGGTGTCCTGATTGGCCCCGATGATCACATCCCGGCCGTCGGCACAGGGGTAGGCATTCGACGGCGCAATGCCGTCGAGCCGGCTGCCCGAGCGGCCACGAATGCGCCCGGCAACCTCATACTCGGGGACCAGGCTCTCCATCACGGTCATGACGGATTCGTAGATGGCACTGTCCACCATCTGGCCGCGGCCGCTGCGCTCGCGCTCATGCAACGCCATCATGGCTCCCATGGCGCCGTGCATTCCGGCCAGCGTGTCCCCAATGGAAATGCCCATTCGCACCGGCTGGCGATCGGGGTAACCGGCGATATAGCGCATGCCGCCCATGGCCTCGCAAACCGAGGCATAACCGGCCCGCGAGGCATACGGTCCATCCTGGCCAAAGCCGGTGATGCGCACCATGATGAGCCGCGGGTTGATCGCGCTCAGGGCCTCCCAGCCAAGCCCCCAGCGCTCCATTGTGCCGGGGCGGAAGTTCTCCACCACGATGTCCACCTCGGCGGCCAGTCGCCGCACGATGTCCTGGCCCTCATCGGTGCGCAAATCGAGGGTCAGCGATTTTTTATTGCGCGCAATGACCGGCCACCAAACGGTGTTGCCCTGGTGATCGGTGCTGCCCCACTGGCGCATGGGATCGCCGCGCCCGGGGGGCTCGATCTTGACCACATCGGCGCCGAAATCCGCCAGATACTGCCCGCAAAAAGGCCCTGCGATCAGCTGACCAAGCTCCAGAACCCGTACATCCTCAAGCGGCCCCATCCGCTATCCCCTCCGCTGTCCGATTTGATTGATAACGCCACCCACCGCGAGCAGCTCGCGCTGGCGGGTGGTGAGCTCATGGGCAAGCCGCACCGCTACGCCGTTAATGCTTGCCTCCAGGCGGGCGCCGGCCGCCAGTTGGCCATGGACATTGCTGATCTCGAGCCAACCGCCCGCCGCCAGCGCCTTCGCGTCATCTTCCGTCGCCGGCGTCACCGGCAGGACGCCAAAGCAGACCAGGTTCTGCCAGTGGATACGGGCAAAGCTGCGTGCCACCACAACGCGCAGCCCCTGCAGGGCCGGCACGAGCGCCGCATTCTCGCGGCTTGAGCCCTGGCCGTAGTTATGCCCGGCCACGATGGCGTGGCCGGTCCGGGCCGACTCCGCAGCCCGATCGGGATAGGCCGGGTCAATCGGCTCGAACATGAAACGCGCCGAGGCATGCACGTTGCACCAGTAAGGGATGGCCGTGCCGGCCGGCATGATGTCATCGGTGCTGATGTCATCCCCGACCTCGAGGATGACCGGCACCGAGAGGTCCGCCGGCAGTGGCGGAAGGGGTGGCAGCGCCGGTGTGTTGTCGCTGGTGGCAAGCGCGGGCCGTGCACCGTTGGCTTCGGGATCGCGCGGCGCCATGAACCCCGCATCGGCAGCCGGCAGGCGCGCTGGCTCCGCCGGACGTAAATACGGCATGTCGAGTGTGCGCGGATCGGTAATAACCCCGCTGATCGCCGATGCCGCCGCGGTTTCGGCGCTGCACAAAAACACTCGATCCTCTTTGGTGCCGGATCGCCCCGGGAAATTGCGCGGTACCGTGCGCAGGCTGTTCTGTCCTTGCGCCGGGGCCTGGCCCATACCAATGCAGCCGTTGCAGCCGGCCTGGTGAATGCGGGCACCGGCCGCCACCAGCGCCGCCAGATCGCCGTTTTCGATCATCGCACCCAGGACCTGGCGCGAGGTGGGGTTGATGTCGAGCGATACACCCTCGGCGCAGCCCTGTTCACTGAACATCTGCGCCACGGTTGCAAACTCGCTATAGCCCGGGCAGCCCGATGAGCCGATGTAGCTCTGAAAGAGCGGCTCTCCCGCCGCTTCGCGGACCGGGACGACATTGCCGGGGCTGGAGGGCAGCGCGATCAGCGGCTCGAGCTCGCTCAGATCAATGCGCTCTTCAAGGTCGTACTGACAACCCGGGTCGGCCGCCAGGGGTTGCCACACTGCCTCCCGGCCTCGGGCCGCAAGGAATTCGCGCGTGCGCTCATCGCTCGGGAAGACGGTGCTGGTCGCCCCCATCTCGGTGCCCATATTGGCAATGATGTGGCGGTCCATCGCCGAGAGCCCCTGGAGCCCCTCGCCGTAGAACTCGAGAATGCAGTTCTTGCCACCGGCCACGCCGTGACGGCGCAGCAGCTCAAGGATCACGTCACGCGCCGACACCCAGTCCGGCAGCTCGCCCGTCACCTCGATGCCCCAGATTCGGGGCATGGGGATGACAAGCGGCTCGCCGGCAATGGCGAGGGCCACCTCGATGCCCCCCGCGCCGATTGCCAGCATGCCAAGCGAGCCAGCTGCTGTCGTGTGGCTATCGGAGCCCACCATGGACTCGCCCGGCACGCCGAAATGCTCCATGTGCACGGGGTGGCTGATGCCGTTGCCGGGGCCGCTGTACCAGATCCCGAAGCGCTCGCAGGCGCTTTTCAAAAAGCGGTGAGCATCGGCACTCAGCGGGTCCTGCTGGATGAGGGCGTGGTCGATGTACTGGACCGTAGGTTGCGGCACCGCCTGCTGGATGCCCATGCCCTCCAGCTCGAGCATGACGAGGGTGCCAAGGACATCCTGCAGCAGGGCCTGATCCATGCGCAGCGAGATCTCGGCACCCGGCCGGAGATCTCCGGCCACCCGGTGTGACTCGAGTAACTTCGTGCTCAGATTGCGCGCTGACACGTCTCTCCTCCGACTTGTTTTGTTCTGCTTTTCTGGAGAGACTGACCAAGTTGCATCCAATTTTCAAGCATATTGCTTAAAAAAAGGCTCATGCCTCAGAGGAAGGACCATTTTGTATGCGATATTGGGTAATCGCTCAGCCGTCGATGTTGTCCACACCGCGCTTGTGAGCCGGACGCGCCGCCAGAATGTGCGCGCGCATTGCCGCCGCCGCCCAGACCCCGTCCCCTTCGCGGATCGCCCGCACGATGTCGCGGTGCTGGACCATGCTTCGCGCCATTTCACGGGCGTCGTAGCGACGGAAACTGCGGGTGGTCATGGGCGCCTGAACGATGGCCCCGACCAAGCGCTGCAGACGGGGACTACCGGCAGCGGTCAGAATAATGCGGTGGAATTCATCATTGAGCGGGGCGATATCCTCGCGGGCATCCTTGCTCTCGCTGGTCGCAAGCGCCTCCATGGCATCCACCAGCCCGGCAAGCCGGTCGATGTCGGTGGCCGTCATGCGCGATGCGGCGCGCCTCGCCGCATGCGCCTCGAGAATGCTGCGGAGCTCGAACACCTCCTCGGCATCGTCTCGCGTCCACTCGACCACACGGGCGCCGCGATGCGGGATCTGCTCAATCCAGCCCTCGGACACCAGGCGCCGAAGGGCCTCACGCACCGGCGTTCGACTGATCTCCAGTGCCCGGGCAAGGCTTTCCTCACGCAAAAACTGGTTGCTGTTGTAGACGCCGTCCAGGATCCTGCGGCGGATCGCCCGGTAGGCGCGCTCCGTCATGGTGTCCGGTCGTGTCGCTGTCTTCTGCCGAGCTCCCATATGACCTACCCGGGTTCATCCACTGAGGTCGCGCAGTATAAACCCACACCCACTGTCCTGGCCGACTGATCATGCATGACTGATACACACGCGCATTACACATCTCAGGGCCTTGCCATGCCCCTGTCGCTCACGCTGACCCATCAGGCGATCGGATCGTTTTTCATTCTGTCCGTATCGGCCCTGGCCCCCTACCTGCAGGGCGAGCTGGCGCGCGCGGAGCTGGTTATCGGGCTCTTTCCCTCGGTGGCCTATCTGGTCGCCATGGGCAGCAGCCCCAGTGCGCACCGGTTCTTTGACCGGCTGGGCCCGCTTGGCACAAGCAATCTTGCCATTCTCTGCGGGCTTTGCGGGTACCTTCTGCTCACCCTGCTCACGCCGTGGGGCTTTCTGCTGGGTGCCATTCTGATGGGCGTGGCCTATGGCCCATTGAACCCCTCCAGCTCGGTGGTCCTCAACCAGGTCGCCCCGCCCCACCGGCGCAACATCGTGCTCTCCCTCAAGCAAAGCGGGGTGCCGCTGGGGGGCGCCGTTGCCGGGGTCTCGCTGCCGTTGATTGCCAGTCAGGTCGACTATCGGATGACGACCCTGATTACGGCGGGCGTGGTCAGTGCGCTATTGCTCGGCTTCTGGCCGCCATCGCGGCGGATAGATGCCGTGATCGAGACGCCCCGGCCAACCAACGCTCCGGGCCGCGTGCAGACCTTTCATCGAGGCTGTTTCCTCCTTGCCTCCGCGTCGTTTTGCTACAGCTTTGTCCAGCTGGCGCTGTCGACGTTTCTGGGGCTGCTTGCCTTCCGGCTCGCCGGGTTCTCGCCGGTCGAGGCGGGCCTTGTTCTCACGATCTTTCACGTATCGGGCATTGTCGGTCGGCCGGGTTGGGGCATGGTTGCCGATCGCGTCCAGCATTGGGGGAGCGTGCTGCCGGTCATTGGTCTTTTTACGGCAAGCCTGACGGCCTTGCTCGTGGGCCTGACCGTGCTCGAGACGGCGCCACAATGGCTGTTTTACACACTGGCGGCTGCCCTTGGGCTGTGCGCAAGTGGCTGGAATGGGGTGTTTTTTGCCGAGCTGGCACGCGCCGTCCCGGCCGTCGCCCTCGGAAGCGTCACCGGGCGTGCGCTCAGCATCACCTTTGCCGGCGTGGTGGTGGGCCCGAGCGTGGTGGGGTTTCTGCTATCCACACTGGCGCCGGCCATCGCGCTCCTGAGCCTGGTGGCCATTGGACTTGCGGGCTCGATCCTTGCGTGGGCCGGCGTTGTCCAGTCGCGTGCGCTCAGCACCGCCAATGCCACCCGCAGCCCCGATGACCACTGACGCGTGGCACCTCGTGTTATCGTGTGGACTCAGCCACCGAGCCATGCGCGGAGACCCCAATGGACCTGCAGAGACTGGTCGACACCTTCGAGTTTCTCGATAACTGGGAGGACCGTTATCAGCTGCTGATCGACCTTGGCAAAGACCTCCCGGCGTTCCCCGAAGACGAGCGCATCGAGGACAACCGGGTCGAGGGCTGCACCAGCAATGTCTGGCTTGTGAGCCGGATCAGCGAGGAGGAGCAGCCGCGACTGCACTTCCAGGCCGATAGCGATGCCTTCATCGTCAAGGGGCTGGTCGCCATCCTGATGAAAGCCTACTCCGGGAAAACGCCACAGGAGATTCTGGACCTGGACATCGAGCAGCTCTTTGAGCGTCTGGGACTGGGCCAGCAACTCACGCCCAACCGGCGCGACGGCTTCGTGGCCATGGTCAAGCAGATCCGCAGCCGAGCCCACGCTACAGCCCACGCCTGATCCCCGCTAAACTGGCGCCAGGGCGGAACGCTTCGGCCTGCCCGCTGTCCAGCCCGACGGGGCGGACAGTCACTCCCGCACATGAACAGGCGAGGCCGGTATGCGTCAGGTATCCGTTGCGGGGATGGCCCTTCTGGGGGCGGGCATTATTGCCATCACCTACGGCCTCGCGCGTTTCGTCCTCGGGCTTTTCATGCCGATCATTCGCGAAGACCTCGGGCTTGATACAACGGCCGCGGGGTTTATCGGCGCCCTTCCTTTCCTGAGCTTTATCGCCGCGGTTGTTGTTGGCCCCCGGCTGACCGAGTCCCTTGGCCCCCGCAATGCCGGCACGCTCACCGTGATGCTGGCCATCAGCGGCCTGCTCCTCATCGCCGGTGCTCCTGGCAGCGTTGTGCTCGGGCTCGCGGTGATTTTATGCGGGATGAGTACGGGGTTTTCCTCTCCGGTGCTGGCCGATGCGGTGCACTCCGGCGTCACCCCCACCTTCCGCGGCCGCGTCAACGCCGTGCACAACGCCGGCACCAGCATTGGCGTGGGCCTGGCCATGCCGATCTCGGCCTGGCTGCTCGGGAACTGGCGCGGCGCCTATGTCAGCTTTGCACTGCTCGCCGTCTTCGCGGCGATGGCCGCCTACTACTGGCTGCCGCCCACCACGGCAACGGCGGCGCGTGCCGTCGGCCACTCCCCGCATACGCGGGTAAGCACCGAGCAGTGGCGCGCCATTGCATGGCTGAGCATGCTGGCCGTGGGCATGGGCATGGTCAGCAGCATCTACTGGGTGTTTGCCCCCGATATGATCGTGCGCCATGGCGGGCTGTCCGCGGCAGCCGGCGGCTGGATGTGGCTTGGCATCGGCCTTGCGGGTCTGCTTGGCAGCGCCGCCGGCGACCTGATGGATCGCATCGGCACGGCACGCACGCACACCCTTGCCGTCACAATGCTGGCCGGCGCACTCGCCCTGCTCGCCTGGCTGCCCAATGCCTATGCGTCCATCCTGATCTCCGCGGCTGCCTTTGGCATGGCCTACATGACCCTGACCGGACTCTATCTGGTGCAGGGCACCCGCATACTCGGTAACCGCCCGGCGCTCGGGCCAGTGCTACCGTTTCTTGCCGTGGCCGTGGGGCAGGCGATTGGCTCGCCCCTGTCGGGCTGGATGATCGACGCCAATGGCTATCCGCTGGCCTTTACCGGATTTGCGCTGGTCGGCGTGGGGGTTGCCGCCGCCGGTTCGGGTGGGCGGGTGATCGGCCCTGTACCGGCACAGGGCCCATGAGCACCCACACCCCGGGTCATTGACCGGCCAGCCGCTCCCGCTCGGCCTCAAGCTGCTCCCAGCGTGCATAGGCAGCCTCGAGCGCGGACTGTGTCTGCTCGAGCTGCCCGGTGGCCGCCGCGATGGCGTCCTGCCCCCGCTGATACAAAGCCGGGTCATTCACTGTCTGTTCGGCAACGCCGAGCTCGGCCTCGAGGGCCTCGATACGGGCCGGCAGTGCCTCGAGCTCGCGCGCATCCTTGTAACTCAACTTTCCCCTGGGCCGCGCACGTTTTCCTGCGCTCGGATCCGCCGGGGCGCCCGACTGGGTGGGGCGGGCCGTATTCTGCGGGGCGGTAGCGATCTGGCGCTGCCAGTCGGAGTACCCCCCCACGTATTCCGCAAACCGCCCGTTGCCCTCGGGAGCGATCACGCTGGTCACCACATTGTCCAGAAACGCGCGATCATGCGAGACGAGTAGCAGCGTCCCGTCGTAGTCGATCAGGCGCTCCTCGAGCAGCTCCAGTGTCTCGACATCCAGATCGTTGGTGGGCTCATCGAGTACCAGCAGGTTGGCGGGCCGGGCAAAGAGCTTTGCCAGCAGCAGGCGGTTGCGCTCGCCGCCCGATAGCCGGCTGATCGGGGCGTTAGCCCGCTCCGGTGTAAAGAGGAAATCCTGCAGATAGCCCATCACATGCGGCCGATGCCCGCCGCCGAGGTCAATGAACTCCTCGCCCCCGGCGACGTTATTGCGCGCCGTTTGCGTCTCGTCGAGCGCGCCCCGGTGCTGATCGAAATAGGCGATCTGCAGATTGCTGCCAGGCCGCACGCGCCCGCAATCCGGTGTCAGCTCACCCAGCAACAGGCGCAGCAGCGTCGTCTTGCCCACCCCATTGCGCCCGACAATCCCGATGCGATCACCGCGCAGGATGCGAGTACTGAAATCGCGCACGAGGGTCTGCTCCCCGATCGCATAGTCGACATGCTCCGCTTCGATGACCTTCCTGCCCGAGCGCTCGGCATCGGCAATGGTCAGATTCGCCTGACCTATTTCGGTGCGCCGAGCTGCCCTCTCCTGGCGCATTGCCCTCAGAGCCCGCACCCGACCCTCGTTGCGCGTCCGACGTGCCTTGATGCCCTGACGGATCCAGGCCTCCTCCTGGCGCAGCTTTTTATCAAAACGCGCCTGCTCCTGACGCTCGGCATGGGCGCGCTCGGCACGCCGGCGCAAATAATTGGCATAGTCGCCCGGCCAACTGCTGAGTCGGCCTCGATCGATTTCGACGATACGGGTTGCCACTGCCTGCAAAAACGCTCGGTCATGCGTAATAAAAACAACACTTCCTGCAAAGTTTTTCAAAAATTGCTCGAGCCAGGTAATGGCATCGATGTCGAGATGGTTGGTTGGCTCGTCGAGCAAAAGCACATCGGGCCGGCTTGCCACCGCACGGGCCAGCAACACGCGCCGGCGCAACCCACCCGAGAGGCTTTCAAACGCGGCGTCGGACGGTAGTTGGAAGCGCGTGAGAATGGCCTCGATCCGCTTCTCGGCATCCCACCCATCGACGGCGTCTATTTGCGCCTGAACTTCGGCGAGCGCCTGCGGATCACCACCCGAGGCAAGGGACTCCGCCAGCATGTGATGGCGCACCAGCAGCTCACCCAGGTCGCCGAGCCCGCCACTCACCACCTCGAAAACCGTGCCTGGCAAATTGATTGGCACTGCCTGTTCAAGGCGCGATACCACGACGCTCTCGCCATGGCGGACCGCGCCGGCATCCGGTTCATGCGTTCTATCGATCAATCGCAGCAGTGTTGATTTACCCACTCCATTACGACCCACCACACAAACCCGCTCACCGGGCTCAATTGTCAAACAGGCATCGTCCAGAAGTGGCGGGCCACCCACGGAAAATTCCACAGCATCAAGCGTAATCAGACTCATTGAACCTCACTATTTGGACGGGGTCGGAAAGGGCGATGTTGGGGTATGTCAGACTTTTGACTTGCACCAATCCGGAGCGTACAGTTTGCACGAGTTCTAAACGGAGGATGAAGGATGGATTTGTCGACTCTGAGTCTCGGGCAATACACGTTTATTGCCAATGCCTTCTCGTTCGGTCTTGCTGTCATGGCGGCCGCAACGCTTTTTCTGTGGTTCGGCCGCAGTCACGTGGCACCGGCCTATCGCATGGCCGTTACGATTTCGGGTCTCGTGACCGCAATCGCAGCCTACCACTATCTCCAGATCATGCTCTCGTGGGAATCCGCCTTTTCGGTAATGGGCGGCACCCTCGAGGTCACCGGGTATCCATTCAACCAGGCTTATCGCTATGTTGACTGGCTGCTGACGGTACCGCTGCTGCTCATCGAGCTGATCCTCGTTATGCGGCTGTCGCGCAGCGAGACGGTATCGAAGAGTGTCTGGCTCGGCGGCGCCGCCGCGCTCATGATCATTCTCGGGTATCCGGGTGAGGTCGCTGAGGACGCCGGTACGCGCTTCACGTTCTGGGTGCTGTCGATGATTCCGTTCATCTACA
>CAJXMI010000015.1 GCA_913056145.1 uncultured Spiribacter sp. | reverse complement strand
ACGGCCGCCACGGCACCATGCGCTGGATGGGCCGGCATGGTGTCAAGCGGGCCCGCCCCGAGCGCCTGGTGCCCGGGACGGTGCGCATCATTAGTGTGCGCATGGACTACCACCCGCCCGATCTCGAAGCAGACGATGCCATCCTCGCCGATGGGCGCCGCGCGTTCATCGCCCGGTATGCACTGGGGCGCGATTATCACAAGCTCATGCGCAAACGCTTGCAGCGCCTTGCCAATCGCATTGAGGACAGCGTGGGCCAATTTGGCTATCGGGTGTTCGTGGACAGCGGGCCGGTGCTCGAAAAGGCCCTCGGCCGCAACGCGGGGCTGGGCTGGATCGGCAAAAACACGCTGCTGCTCAACCGTCATGCCGGTTCGTATTTCTTTCTGGGCGAGCTCTTTACCGATCTGCCGCTGCCCGAGGATGAACCCGTCGACGATCTTTGCGGCAGCTGCCGGGCCTGCATCGATATCTGCCCCACACAGGCCATTACCGGCCCGCAGCAACTCGATGCCCGCCGCTGTATCAGTTACCTGACCATTGAGCATGAAGGCAGCATTCCTGAAGACCTGCGCCCGGCCATCGGCAATCGCGTCTTTGGCTGTGATGACTGTCAGGCGGTCTGCCCCTGGAACCGCTATGCCCAGCCAACGGATGAATCAGACTTTCACCCGCGCCATGGCCTGGAAAATGCCACGCTGGTTGAGCTTTTTAACTGGGATGAAGCGACGTTTTTAAAGCGCACCGAGGGCTCGGCCATTCGCCGGCTTGGACACCAGCGCTGGCTGCGTAATCTGGCCGTCGCCCTTGGCAATGGCCCTGCCGACACCGAAGCCATCGAGGCGCTGCGCGAACGCCTCAACCACCCCTCAGATCTTGTCCGCGAACATGTAACCTGGGCACTTGAGCGGCTTACTGAACCCGCTTACGGCCATGCCACATCGCAGCAACCAGATTCTCGCGGTGCATGAAACTTGCCAGCGCAACACCGGCCAGATGCACGATGATCAGCATACTCATCAAGCTGACGCATGCCTCATGCAGGCCATAAGCAACATCCACCCACGGCCAGATCCAAATCCCACCTTCGACACCTGCCAGATAGGGTGCAAGCGGACCTTTCGCGGATTCCAGTGCCAGCATGGCCATGCCCGACCCCACTGTTAGAAGCAGACCAACCAGCAGGGCGATGGTCATCGCACCGCCGGCCGGACTATGCCCAAGATGGCGCTTCGCCCTTCCACGGGGCAGAGCCTTAAGATAGGCAACAACCTCGCGCGGATGAGTGACAAAATGGGAGAATCGAGCCGTTGCCGGCCCGATCAACCCCCATACAACGCGCGCCACCACCAATGCGCCGATAAAATAGCCCGCCCAGGCATGCAACCACATCGGTTCACCTTCGCTGAAATAGGCAACTGCAAAAGCCACCACCAGAATCCAGTGAAATGCCCGGACAAACAGATCCCAGACTGGAGTCATTGACCCTGCATCGTGATGGCTGCCCATCAGTCCGCCCAGCGCCGCAGTGGCTCACCGGTCGTAGGATTGAAGTACGACTCGATCATCATGCCCTGCGGGTCGACCATCCGCACTTCATACGCCCCATCATCGATTTCAATTTCATAAGGCGTATATCCCTGCGTCTCCAGCTGCTCGGCAAGCTCGGTCAGAGTCATCCAGTTGTCACGCGGCATGTCATCATCCCAACCCTGCCAGCGATCGCCATCCGCCATCGCAAGTCCTGCACTCAGCAGTAACGCACCGGCCAGACCACTGACTGCACCCGCCATCATTTGTTTGCGATTCATTTTCATAGCTCCTTGGTGTTTTTGATTCACGCAGCCCTGTTGCTGCGGGGACCAATCTGCCACCCCCTCCCTGATCCAGGACTGACGGGGCCTGTCAGCGATCTGTCAGCAATTCACGCGGTAAAATGTGCGCATGATGAATTGGCGACCTATTCTTATCTTCTGCGGTTTGCTGGCATCAGGGGCCGTGCTGGCTGATGACGATCATGAGCGCGCTCTTGAAGCACTCGAGCGCGGCGAGATATTGCCACTCACCACCATTCTTGAGCGCGTTGCCTCGGCCTATCCGGGTCAGGTCCTTGAAACCGAGTTCGATCGCGAATGGTTTCGTTATTACTACGAGCTCACCGTGCTGACGAACGACGGCTATCTGCTCGAAATAGAAATTGACGCAGAGAACGGCGAGATCATCGAAGTGGAGCGAGAGGACGACTGATGCGTGTGCTGGTGGTCGAGGATGATCCGATGATTGCTACGGATGTCTGCGAGGCGCTCGATGGGGCAGGCTTTCTCACCGAATCCTGTGCAGAAGGCAATGATGCGTCGTTTCGTGGTGATACCGAGGACTATGATCTGGTCATCCTCGATCTTGGACTGCCGGGGCTCGATGGCCTGAGCATTTTAAAACAATGGCGTGCCGCAGGACGAGCAATGCCGGTTTTAATCCTCACGGCACGCGGTGCATGGAGCGAGCGGGTTGAGGGCATCGAAGCCGGGGCCGATGACTATTTGCCAAAGCCCTTTCGTATGGAAGAGCTGATTGCCCGGGCACGCGCACTGGTTCGTCGCGCTTCAGGGCATGGCAGTGCCATTCACGACCATGGCGACCTGCGTCTCGATGGTAATCGCATGAGTCTGAGTCTGAGGGGAAAAACCCTAAACCTTACAGGGCTTGAATATCGTCTTGTGGCCTATCTCATCCATCATCGAGGCCGAACAATTCCCGTCACCGAGCTGCTCGAGCATCTTTATGGCGACGATGAATCCCGCGAAGCCAATGCCATCGAGGCAATCATTACCCGGCTTCGGCGCAAACTCGGCAGTGGTTACATCGTTAACCGCAGAGGTTTTGGCTACGAATTACGCGGAGCGCCTGAATGACCCGAAGCTCGCTACGACAGCGACTGGCGGTTGCGGGCATCATCGCCGTAGTTATCAGCCTTGTGTTCGCGGCATGGGGGCTGAGCCTGCTTTTTGCCGCTCATGTCGAGCGGCGCGCGGCCGGTGAGCTTGAAACTCAGATCAACCAGTTGATTGCCGGCATCGAGCGTAGCGAATCAGGTGAACTGACGCTCGCCACGCCCCTTGCCGATCCGCGCTTCAATCAACCCTTCAGCGGTCTTTACTGGCAGATAGCAACCCGCGAGCAAACGTTACGCTCACGCTCACTCTGGGATCAGTCCATCAATCTGCCTTCCCTCTCTGCGAGCGAGGGTTTACGCACCATCCAACAGGTAGCCGGTCCTGCCGAACAATCCTTGATTGCCGTTGCGCGCAGTGTTGTCCTTCCCCCGTCACTGGGCAGCGTGACAATCACCGCACTGGTTGCGAGCGAGCGGCAGGCTATCAATCGCGCCACACGGGATTTTACCGCTGACCTGATGCCCTATATCGCACTGCTTGCCGCGATATTTCTGGCCGCCGGCTGGTTGCAGCTTAGGGTGGGCCTGCGGCCGCTTGCTGAGCTCTCGCGTCGACTGACCGCCGTGCGCTCCGGCGAGGCGGAACGTCTTGGCACGCAGCTTCCTGAGGAGGTGCGGCCGCTTGCCAGCGACTTTGACGCGTTAATCGATGCCCGCGAAACAGAGCTCGAGGCGGCTCGTAAACGCGCCGGCGATCTTGCTCATGGCCTTAAAACGCCATTGCAGGCGCTTCTCAGCGAAAGCGAACGGCTGCATGAGCGTCACGAAACAGCCAGTGCCCAGTCACTAGAATCAATCGTCGGCACCATGCAGCGTCATGTCGATCGTGAGCTCACGCGTGCCCGAGTGGCAACACGTGCCGCAAACGCGAGCAGCAATACACTGATCGTCTGCCAACAAGTGGTGAGCGTGGTTGAGCGAACACCCAGCGGGGCAGTCCTGGATTGGGCTATCAGAATCGAACCCACGGGTGCCAATGCAATGAGCGCCATCGATGCAGCCGATCTTGCTGAGGCGCTGGGGGCACTGATTGAAAATGCGGCACGGCATGCCCGCCAAGCTGTCTGCCTGGCCATTGACGCAACCATGCATAACCGCATCGACATTACTATTCAGGATGATGGCCCCGGTCTGCCGGATGCCGAGCTCACTCGCCTGATGGATCGTGGCGCTCGCTTGGATGAGAGCGGTCCAGGCACGGGATTGGGACTGGCCATTGCCCGAGAGATTGCCGAGGGCGCCGGCGGCGCGTTGGTCCTTCAGAATGCCGGGTCGGGATTGATCGCCCGGCTGAGTCTGCCACGGGCCAAAAAAACGTTGCCTTCCGATAAAACCCGCCCGTGGCTCTAACCCCGCCAGGCCCGATAGCGGCTGATTAACCCCGCAGTTGAACCATCAAGGGCATCGGTATCGGCAGCCCCGGCCAGCGCCGGCTTTAAATCCACGGCAAGGACTTTGCCCAGCTCCACGCCAAACTGATCAAAGGCATTGATGCCCCAAATGGCCGCCTCGACAAACGTGCGGTGCTCGTAGAGCGCGATCAGCGCACCGAGGGTATACGGTGTAAGCAACTCGAGCAGCAGCGTATTACTGGGCCGATTACCGGGACAAAGCCGGGCGACGGATAAATGCTCACCCTGCCGGCCCTGCATCAGTGCCTGGCTTTGCGCAAACAGGTTGGCGGTGAGCTCGAGTGGGTCGCCCCGCTCACCTGCCACGGGGCGCGCCACACCAATGAAGTCCACCGGCACCACGTCAGTGCCCTGATGCAGCGCCTGGAAAAAAGCGTGCTGACCGGGCGTGCCGGTCTGCCCCCAGATAACCCCGGCTGTGGGCAGATGGGTGGGCTGACCCTCCGCGTCCACCGATTTGCCATTGCTCTCCATGACGAGCTGCTGGAGGTAGGCCGATAAATGCCCGAGCCGCTCAGTATACGGCACCACGGCCTGACTGCGACGCCCCAGCAAGGTCCCGTTGAGCACCGACAGCAGCCCCAGCCAGACCGGCATGTTGGCCTCAAGCGGGGCCTCGGCAAAGTGTCGGTCCATGCCATGGGCGCCCGCCAGCAGCTCGCCAAAGGCCGTCGGGCCGATGCCGAGCATGATCGAAAAGCCCACCGCCGACCACAGCGAGTAGCGCCCCCCAACCCAGTCCCACATGGGCAGCGCCAGTGCCGGGTCAAGCCCGAGTTCACCCACACGCTCCAGGTTGGCGGTGACCGCCAGCATCTGGCGCTCGAGCACATCATCGGCCGGCACGCTGCGGCGCAGCCAGGCCATCACCTCATGGGCATTGGTCATGGTCTCGACCGTGCCAAAGCTCTTCGAGACCACCACGACCAGGGTGGCTTCGGGGTCGCACTCGGCCAGGGCCCGCGCCAGTTCCACCCCGTCGACATTGGCCACGAAATGCACGGCGGGCCCATCGGCATCGGGAGCAAGCGCCTCAAGCACCAGCCGCGGGCCTAAATCCGAGCCGCCGATACCAATATTGATGACATGCCGGATCGGCTTGCCCGTTGCCCCCGTGCGCTGACCCGCGCGAATGGCCGTGGCAAGCTCGATCATGCGCTCCCGGGTATGCCGAACCTCATCAGCCACCGCGCGGCCCGCCCAACCCGCACCCTCCGGTGGAACCCGCAGCGCCGTGTGCAGCACCGCCCGGCCTTCGCTGGTGTTGATTGGCTCACCGGCCAGCATGGCATCGCGCTGCTGCGCAACCTCCCGGGCCTGGGCCAGGGCCAGAAGCGCCTCCCGGGTGGTGTCATCGACCGGCTGCTTGCTGGTGTCGAGGAGCAGGCCATCCAGCTCGAGTGAGCATCGCTCAAAACGATCCGGGTCCGCGGCAAAAAGCCCGCTGATCGAGGTCTCGGCGATTGCCTCGCGCCGCTCCCAAAGCGCCTGCCAGGCAGGCAGTGTTTCCAGGTTACTCATTCCCTAATCCCTTTGTCCGGGCGTCGGGAGCGACACGCGGACATTGTCGATCAGCCGGGCCCGTCCCAGATAGGCGGCGCCAGGAATCACCAGTTCGTGATCACTGGTGAGCGCTTCGGCCAGGTCATCGGCCCGCCGGATCTCGAGATAATCCGGCTGCATGCCCGCCTCCCGCAGCCGGTCGAGACCTTCCGCCACGAGCAACGGCCAGTCGGGCTCGCCACGCTCAAGCCGCGAGGCCACGTGACAGAGCGCCCGATACAGCGCCGGCGCCCGTTCCCGCTCATCAGCCGTGAGATAGACATTGCGGCTGCTCATGGCAAGCCCGTCCGGCTCCCGGGCGATCGGGCCGCCAATGATGTCGACTGGCAGGTTGAGATCGCGCACAAGGCGCTGCACCACCAGGAGCTGCTGATAGTCCTTCAGGCCAAATACCGCCAGATCCGGCGTCACGATATTCAGAAGCTTGGCCACTACGGTGGCAACGCCGTTGAAAAAGCCCGGTCGCGAGACATCGCAGAGCATACCGTTCAGCTCGGGCACCTCGACACGCGTGCGAGGGCCAGCGCCGTCGGGGTACATGGCATCGACCGCGGGCAGGAAGACACAATCCACGCCGCTCGCATCAAGGGCCGCGCAGTCAGCCTCGCCGGTCCGTGGGTAGGTGGCGTAGTCCTCGTTGGGGCCAAACTGAGCCGGATTGACAAAGATACTCACCACAACGCGGTCGCTCAGCGCACGCGCTTTGTCGACCAGGGCCAGATGCCCGCCGTGAAGATTGCCCATCGTGGGCACAAAGCCGACTCGCAATCCAGCACGCTGCCAATCAACGACCCGTGCGCGCATATCGGCGATACCGGAGATTCGCTGCATGGCGTCTACCCGAAGCAGTGTTCTGGCGCCGGGAACTGCCCCTCGCGCACTGCCCTGGCATAGGCCGCAACGGCGTCCTGGATGCTGCCGGCATCGGCCAGGAAGTCATGGCTGAATGAAGGCGGACGCCCCGGCGTCATCCCCAGCATGTCCTGCAGCACCAGGATCTGGCCGTCGCATTGCGGACCGGCACCGATGCCAATCAGCGGCACATCGACCGCTGCCTGCACGCGGGCTGCCACGTCCGCGGTGAGGCACTCCACCAGCAGCACATCGGCCCCCGCGGCCTCCAGCGCCCGGGCATCGGCCAGCACCTGCTCGGCGCCGTCATCGCCGCGGCCCTGCACGCGATAGCCGCCCATCTGCAAAACGCGCTGCGGGCGCAGCCCGAAGTGGGCGCACACCGGCACACCGGCACGCACCAGCGCCTCGACAATGGGGGCCTGCTCGGCCGTTGCCTCGACCTTGACCATATGCGCCCGGCCCGACTTCATCAGCACGGCCGCGCTCTCCACGGCCGTAGCCACGTCGTGGTCACTCAAAAACGGCAGGTCTGCCATGAGCAGCGCCCGCTCAAGCCCGCGGCTGACACAGCGTGTGTGGTAGGCCATTTCCTCGAGCGTGACCGGTGTGGTCCCGGGATGCCCCTGGATGACCATGCCGAGCGAGTCACCCACCAGCACGACATCCACACCAGCGCCATCGAGCACCCGGGCAAAGGCATAGTCATAGGCCGTGAGCGCCACGATCGGCTCGCGGTCGCGTTTCATGCGCTGCAGCGTTGCTACGGTTACCGGTCGACTCATGGGCGCTAGAGTACGCTTTTATCGGGGTTGAAGTAATGCCGGCCGGTGCGGGCGCGGGCCATTTCCTCGACCAGCAGATCCAGGTGCGCTGGATCATCCGCGGGGTCGATCGCCGCACTGTTCACGATGAGCACGGGCGACTCGCTGTAGTGATGGAAAAAATCGACATAGGCCCCGGCAAGGCGCTCGAGGTAATCGGCATCAAGCCGCGCCTCCGCACCACTGGCATACCGGCGCAGGCGCGCCTGCAGCACCTCGACCGGTGCCTGGAGATAGATCACCAGATCCGGCACCGGAACGCTCGGCACCAGCGTCTGCCAGACCTTTTCATAAAGATCGAATTCGTTGGCATCGAGATTGAGCTCGGCAAACAGACGATCCTTGGCAAACAGAAAGTCCCCCACCACGCGCGGGACAAAGAGATCACTCTGGCGCAGTCGCCCCAGCACTTCCGCGCGCTGCATCAAAAAAAAGAGCTGGGTTGGGAAGGCGCCCTCGCGGGGATTGCGGTAGAAGCGCTCAAGAAAGGGGTTTTCATGGCTGCGCTCAAGCAGCGTCTCGCCGCCCAGGCGCTCGGCAAGGCGCTCGGCAAGGCGCGACTTACCGACCCCGATGGGGCCTTCGACCACCACGTATTCGAGTGCCGGCTCGCTCATCGCAGCGCCCCATCAGGCTCCGCCGAGCGCATGCCCGGCGGCGGGTCGGCCTCGTGAATCTCCCCGGACCCGAGCGCGACGAGACCCGAGGCGTCAATGCCGGCCAGCAGAGCCGGCAGTGGGCCCTGCCCCGGGATCGTGATTGCAGGCGCAATGTCGGCAAGCGGAACCACCACGAATGCCCGCTCCGCGAGCCCCGGATGCGGCACCTCAAGAGTCTCCGCTTCGATCCGCTGCTCGCCGTAGAGCAGGATGTCGAGATCCAGCGGGCGTGGACCCCAGCGCCTGCCACTGCGCTGTCGGCCCGCTGCCGCCTCGAGCTGCTGCAACGCCGCGAGCAGCTTGAAAGGCGCCAGCGCCGTGCGAAGCGCGGCCACGGCATTCACATAATCGGGCTGGTCGGTGGGGCCCATTGGCGGGTTGCGGTAGAGCGCGGACACCGCCGTGCAGGCGCTCTCCGGCAAATGATCCAGCGCCTCGATGGCCCGCCGGACCTGTCCGACCGGGCCATCCTGATTGCTGCCGATGGCAATATAGGCGGTGACCGACACCGGTCAACCGCTCCCGTCGTCCGGGTTGCCCGCGGCCGGCTCGTTTGCTGCCTCCGATCCGCTGGCGCCGCGCCGCCGTTTGCCCCCGCGCCGGCGGCGGCGTGCCGGCGTGGGCGGCGGCGCATCACTGCTGGTGGTGGTAAACGTACGCCACCACTCGGCAAGCTCCGGGTCTGCCAGGCCCGCCTCGCCGCGCAGCAACAGAAAGTCATAGGCCGCCCGAAAGCGCGGATGCCCAAAGAGCCGACTCGCCTTTTTCTCGGAGCGGGTGTCAAACCGCGGCTGCAGCGCCCAGATCTCACGCATGGGCATGGCAAAACGCTTGGGAATGGCGACCTGCCGGAGCTGGCGCTCGAGCGCCTCCGTGATGGACTGCTCAACCAGCTCACGATCAAGATCAGGGGTGAGCCGCCCCTTGGGCAGCTGCGCCATGATCGCCGGCCAGATCAGCGCGGCAAACAAAAACGCGGGCGTCACCGGGCGCTCCTCGTTGACGCGCCGATCCGTGCTCTCGAGCGCCCGGGCGACGAAGGTAATGAACTGACCATGCTCATCGTCGTCGAGCGCCGTATCAGTGGCCGGGAAGAGATACCGGAACAGGCCGTGCTGGCGCAGCGACTCGAAGGTCTCGGTGCCCTGCCCGGCCATGAACAGCTTCAGCACCTCGTCAAACAGGCGCGCCGGCGGAATATCATCGAGCAGATCGGCCATCCACGGAATGGGATCGGCCGTCTCGGTATCGATCGTGAACCCGAGCTTGGCGGCAAAGCGCACCGCCCGCAGCATGCGCACCGGATCCTCGCGATAGCGCACCTCGGGGTCGCCGATCAGGCGCAGCCGCCCGGCGTGGATATCCGCCATGCCGCCCGCATAATCCACAACCGAGAAATCGGCAATGTTGTAGTACAGCGCGTTAATCGTGAAATCGCGCCGCAGCGCGTCTTCCTCGATCGTGCCATAGACGTTGTCGCGCAGGATCATCCCGTCCTCGAGCACCCGCTCGCCGGCATCCGCATCGTCCGGCGGGGCCAGTGCCCGAAAGGTCGCCACCTCGATGATCTCGGGCCCCCAGTGAACATGCGCCAGACGAAAGCGTCGGCCTATCAGGCGGCAGTTACGGAACAGCGCCTTGACTTCATCGGGGGTGGCATCGGTTGCGACATCAAAGTCCTTGGGCTCGCGGCCCAGCGACAGGTCGCGCACGCCACCGCCCACCAGATAGGCCCCGTAGCCGGCATTTTTCAGTCGATACAGCACGGTCAACGCCCGCTCGCTGATCTGCGAGCGCGAGATGACATGCTGGTCGCGCGGGATGATGGTGGGCGCGATGCCCCGGGCTTGCGCTTCAGTCACGGAGTCGGCTCAACCTCTTGTGCCAGAAAAACGAAGTCGTATAATACCAGCCCTCGCGAGCGACGCCGATCCTGGCATCGCAACCGGGCACAACCGGCCACGCTCCCATCGTCTAGCGGTTAGGACGCCGCCCTCTCAAGGCGGAAACCGGGGTTCAAGTCCCCGTGGGAGCGCCATGCCTTCCGTGTTTGAAAAACGGCTGCGGCTATATCCCGCCATAAACAACAACGCCGAGAACCAGCACCAGCAGCAGGCCGGTCTCGAGCAGCATCAGCAGAACCGGCCGCCAACCCACCACGACCAGCTTTTCAAACGAAGTCTTGACGCCGAGCGCAGCGATCGCGGCGACAAGACACCAGCGTGAGATCAGTGACAGCCCCTCGCGCGTCGCCTCCGGGATCCAGCCCAGACTGTTCACGAGTACGAGCAGGATAAAAGCCACAAGAAAGCCGGGCAGCATCACCGCCTGGCCACGCTCACCCTCGCCGCGATGCCTGCGAAAAAACCCCATGAATGCGAGCACAACGGGAACAAGCATCGCGACCCGCAGCAGCTTGACCAGTGTCGAGACATCCCCCGCTTCATCGGAGATCATGTAGCCGGCGCCAACCACCTGCGCGACATCATGAATGGTTGCCCCCAGAAAGACTCCGGCCTGCGTATCCGGCAACCCGAGCGCTCCCACCACTACGGGGTAGGTCACCATCGCCAGGGTGGACAGCGTTGTGACGCCGACCACCGTCAGGATGGTGTTCCGTTCATGGTTTGCGTGACGAGGCATGACAGCGGATAGCGCAAGGGCGGCCGAGGCGCCGCAGATAGCCACAGCCCCACCCGTTAACAAGCCGAGATCACGGGAAAGCCCCAGCCATCGAGCGAAGACCAGGCCCGCGAGGATAACTGTGACCACGGCGCCGACCACCAGCAAAACCGGCCCGATACCCAGCGCCTCGACCTGCTCGTAGGTAATGCGAACGCCTAGCAGGGCAACCCCCACGCGCAGCACCGTAGTCGCCGTGAATTCGATGCCGGGACGACAGGCGGCATGATCGCTGAGAAAGTGCAGGGACATGCCAAAAAGAAGGGCGTAGAGCAGGGTCGGGCCGCCGTAATGATCCGCAATGAATGTTGTTGCAAGGGCAATCAACAAACAGATCAGCAGCCCGGGATGGATCGCCCTGTACCGACTGGCGATTGACCCGGCGGTCAAACCGGGCCGTCTACCATGAAAACGACCGAGGGGTGAGCGCAAACGGGCCTACTCCCCGCCTGCCGACTCCGGGCTCATGGCCTCTGGCAGCGACTCAAGCGCCGCGCTGCTGCCACTCAACGAGACCTCGGTCACGAGCGTCTGCTCCTGGCCCATGGCGCGAAAGCCCACTCGCATCTGCTCGCCATTGCGAAACTCTTCCAGGTGCTCGGGGGCGAGCTGGGCGATGACCTGACAGCCACTGGCATAGCAGGTAGTGAATGGCAGTGGGATCTCGTCGTTCTCATCAAAACGGATGACAACGCCGCTGCGCAGGTCAAGGCCAAAGGGCAGCTCCATGGCAATCACCACGCCCTCGGGGTTTTTGAGCAGGGTCACCTGCAGGAGCCGACCTGCTCCCTGTTCGTTCTGGATATCCAGCCGCTGGGTCATGCGACATGTTCTCGGCGTGCTCTCGACGCACACAACGGTCCAGTCACCAAAGGCCTCGGTTGAGGTCTCGGGCGCCTCGGCCGGCGCCTCGGCCGCGCTGTCGGACTGGGCCTGGGCGACGCCGCCGGCCAGGGCCGCCATAGCCACCATGAGCGCGCTTATGAGCGCCTTTTTCATTGCTGCGTTGCCGGTCATTACCTGCCCCTTGTGGAATACTGTGTGAAGGATGCGATGTTACTCGATATCTCAGCGGCAAAGACGATATCATCCGCGCCATGACGATTCCTGAAGATAATCGCCCCAGCCTGCTGCGCCGTCTGGCCGCAGTGCTCTATGACGGCATGCTGCTGATCGCGCTGTGGATGGCAGCGGGCGGGCTCTGGATCGGGTTTCACGGCGGGCAGGCCGCGGCACCCGGCGACGGGCCGTTCCGGGTCTACCTGCTGGCGGTGTCGTGGGCGTTTTTCACGGGGTTCTGGGTACTGGGTGGGCGCACGCTCGGCATGCAAGCATGGCGCCTGCGTCTGGTGGATGCCAACGGTGAGCGGGTGACGCTGCGGGCTGCAAGCCACCGCTTTGTCACCGCGATCCTCTCCTGGCTACCGGCCGGGCTGGGCTTTCTCTGGGCGCTGTTTGACCGCGAGGCACTCACCTGGCACGACCGGCTGTCAAAAACCTATCTCTATCTCGAGCCAAAGCGCCGGTAGGCCGCGCCACTAGCGGGCGCGACGCAGGGCAATCAACGCGATCCCCCCAAACAGCACCGTGGGGGCAAGCGCACTCAAGGGTGCCGGCAGGCCATAGACCAGCCCGGCATTGCCCAGAAAGCGGTTCAGCAAAAAGAACACCAGGCCGATCATCACGCCGATAAAGATGCGCTGCCCGGCGCCGGTGCTGCGCTGCGAGCCAAAGACCAGGGGCACGGTCAGCAGCAGCATCACCACCGTGGCCAGCGGAGTTGCGATCTTGACCCAGAGCGCGAGCTGATAGCGGCCGCTATCAAGGTTGTTGGCCTCGAGATAGCCGATGTAGCGAAAAATCTCCCGGCCCGCCAGCGTTGCGGCATCAACGACAACCACCTCCAGCATGTCGGGCCGCAGCTCACCGCCCAGCAGGAGCGTCTCATGCCCTTCAACGCGAACCGGGACCGAGTCAAGGCGGGTCTCCTGCGCCCCCTCGAGCGCCCAGACGCCGCCAGCAAAATAGGCCGCCGGGGCGTGCACGATCCGCGCCAGGCGATCGTCCTGTAGCTCAAACGCGGTGACTCCCGCCAACTCATCCGCGGCCAGCACACGCTCGATGCGCAGCATCCATTGACCATCACGAGCCCACAGGCCATCGCCACCGGCGCCGATCACACCACCGCTTGACTCGGCCTGCACGGCCTGCGCCAGCCGCGTGGCCGGTGGTGCCACCCACTCGCCAATGGCCGCCGCCAGCAGCGCCAGGAACAGACCGGCAACCACCACTGGCCGGGCAATTTGCCCCACCGAGCACCCCACGGCCCGCATGACCGTGAGCTCGCTGCGTGCCGCAAGCGTGCCCAGGCTTGCCAGCGCCCCCACCAGAGTAGCCATGGGGAAAGCCTCATAGGCCCGCTGCACCATGCTCAGGCCCACGGCCAGCATGGCCTCGGCCAACCCGTAGCCACCCCGGCCAATCGCATCCGCCTTGTCAATGAACTCAAAGACAAAGCTCAGACAGACAATGACAAACAACCCGGCAAGCGCACCGGCGATCACCGTCAGGGCCAGGTACCGATCAATGCGCGACATCATGCGGCCCTCGCCCGCCAGCGCATGCCCAGGCGATAGCGCAGACCAAGCCCGACCACACCCAGCGCAAGCCCATGCACCAGCACGCCGCCCGCCCATGCCGGCATGGCCGTCCTGACCGTCCAGTCGGACACCGCATAGAGCACATTGAAATACACCATGAACAGCAATACGGCGGTGACCACCCGGCCGTAGCGACCGCTGCGCGGCCCTGTCCTGGCAAGCGGCGGACCGCCCAGCGCCAGCACGATGACCATCAGCGGAAAGGACAGGCGATTGAGTAACTCGGCGTGCGCCGCGGGCTGATCGCTGCCCAGCAGCTCCCGCAGCGGACGCGCATCCAGCGCCACCCCGGGTCGGACCGGCGCGGGCTCGGCAAGCCGCACACCGTATTCGGCAAACTCCATGAACTGCCAGGCCTGCTCACCTGGCTGCCCCCGCGTGCGCTCGCCGTTGAAGAGCAGTAAAAACTCGCCCGACGCCGTCTCGTTGACCGCCCGACGTCCACGCTCGGCAACCCAGACCTCGACCCCGCCATCCGGCAGCCGGCGCTCGGCAAACACCGCCTGCATGCGCCCGGCCGCATCAACATCGCTGACATACACGGTGGTCTCACCGCCAAGGGTCAGAAAGCGGCCCGGCTGTATGCCCTGGAACTGCGCGGTCTGCCGGGCATCGGCAAGGACCCGGTCGGCATGCCGCTCGGCCGCCGGGCCCAGCATGAGCGTGAGCGCGGCAATGACAACAGCAAGGGGCAGGGCCAGCGCCAGGATGCCACGGTAAATGCGCTCCGGGCCGATGCCGCAGCCGGCCATTGCCGTCATCTCGGCATCGCGATACAACCGCCCCAACGCAAGGACCAGGCCCAGAAAGAAACTGCCGGGCAAAACCACGCCCAGGTTGGCCGCCGCCTTGAGCCCCAGCAGCGTGAGCACCATGTCGGCGGGCAGGTCGCCGCTTGCGGCATCGGCCATGAACTGCACCAGCCGGTTGGTCAGCAGCACCACCACCAGCACGGCGGTTACGGCCAGCCAGGCCAGCAATACCTCGCGCAGCAGGTATCGGGTCAGGCGCCCCGGCAGGCTCAGGCCCACGACATCCACCCCGTGGCTGCGGTAGTCTTTACGCGTTGGTGCAATGCTTTTTTCCTGTCTCGGGCCGTGCGCCCCCACATAATGGTACAGCCGCAGGGCCAATGATGCCGCGCGTCGATTTCTACATCCTTGCCAGCGCCGATGCCAGCCAGCGTGAGCAGTTCAGCTGCCGGCTGGCCGCCCGCGCATGGCGGGCGGGGCTGACGGTGCACATTCGCACGGCCGATGCGGCCATGACCGAGCGCCTCGACGAGGCCCTGTGGACATTCGACGAGCAGAGCTTCATCCCCCATGGCCGCGAGTCGTGCGACGGTGACAACCCGATCGTGATTGCGCCCGAGGCAGCGCCCGGGCAGATGCTGATCAACCTGGGCGACGACCTGCCGGCCGACTGGTCCGACCGCGAACGCCTTGCCGAGATCATCAGCGCCGATACGGCCATTCGCCGTGCCGGGCGCGAGCGCTACCGTGACTATCAACAAGCGGGGGCACAACCCCAGACCCACCGCATCGAGCACTAGGAGCCATCCCCCCTCATGGAGAAGACCTATAACCCGGGCCACATCGAGCGCAAATGGTACGAGCGCTGGGAGCGCCATGGCGACTTCCAGCCCCACGGCGAGGGCAGCCCCTACTGCATCATGATCCCGCCGCCCAATGTGACCGGCACGCTGCACATGGGGCATGCGTTTCAGGACACGCTGATGGACATCCTGACCCGCTATCACCGGATGCGCGGGCACAACACGCTCTGGCAGCCCGGCACCGATCACGCCGGCATCGCCACGCAGATGGTGGTGGAACGCCAGCTCAACACCGAGGGCAAGACGCGCCACGATCTGGGCCGCGAGGCGTTTGTCGAGCGCATCTGGGACTGGAAGGCCCAGTCCGGCGGCACCATCCAGAACCAGATGCGCCGGCTGGGCGCCTCGGTCGACTGGTCGCGCGAGCGCTTCACGATGGACGAGGGCCTGTCCGAGGCCGTGCGCGAGGTCTTCGTGCGCCTGCACGACGAGGGGCTCATCTATCGCGGCCAGCGTCTGGTCAACTGGGACCCGGTCTTGCAGACGGCGGTGTCTGACCTCGAGGTGGAGTCGGCCGAAGAGCAGGGCGCAATCTGGAAGCTGCGCTATCCGCTTGCCGACGGGGATGAGCACGTAGTGGTTGCCACGACCCGGCCCGAGACCATGCTGGGGGATACCGCGGTCGCCGTGAACCCCGATGACGAGCGCTTCCGCCATCTGGTGGGCCGGCACGTGCGCCTGCCGCTGGTGGGCCGCGAGATCCCGATCGTGGCCGATGACTACGTCGACCCCGAGTTTGGCACGGGCTGCCTCAAGATCACCCCGGCGCATGACTTCAACGACTATGAGGTGGGCCGGCGGCATGGCTGCACGCCCATCAACATCCTCACCGAAGACGCCCGGATCAACGGCAACGCGCCCGAGGCGTATCAGGGGCTCGATCGCTACGAGGCGCGCGAGCGCATCGTGGCCGATTTTGAGGCGGCCGGACTGCTGGAGGGCATGGATCCGCACCGCATGATGGTGCCACGCTGCGACCGCACGGGCGTGGTCGTCGAGCCCTATCTGACCTATCAATGGTTTGTCGATCTGACCCGCGAGGTCCAGGAGGACGGCCGCCCCGGGGGCTGGGCCGATATCACCCGCCCCGCCATCCAGGCGGTGCGTCAGGGCCGGATCCGCTTTGTGCCCGATAACTGGACCAAGACCTACTACAACTGGCTCGAGGACATTCAGGACTGGTGCATCAGCCGCCAGCTCTGGTGGGGGCATCGTATCCCGGCCTGGTATGACGCCAACGGCAACGCCTACGTCGGCCGCAGCGAGGCCGAGATCCGCGAGCGCCATGGCCTGGGCAGCGAGGTTGCGCTCACACAGGATGAGGATGTCCTCGATACCTGGTTTTCCTCGGCACTCTGGCCGTTCTCAACGCTGGGCTGGCCGGAGGAAACGCCGGATCTGGCCACCTTCTACCCCACCAGCGTGCTGGTCACGGGCTTTGACATCATCTTCTTCTGGGTCGCCCGGATGATCATGATGGGGCTCAAGTTCCGCGGCGACGTGCCGTTTCGCGAGGTCTACATCCACGGCCTGGTGCGCGATTCCGAGGGCGCCAAGATGTCGAAGTCGAAAGGCAATGTCCTCGACCCCATTGATCTTGTCGATGGCATCGATCTCGAATCGCTGGTTGCCAAGCGCACCACCGGGCTCATGCAGCCACAGCGTGCGCCGGCCATCGAAAAGCAGACGCGCAAGGCCTTTCCCGAGGGTATCGCCGCCCACGGCACCGATGCGCTGCGCTTTACCTTCGCCAGCCTCGCCACCACCGGCCGCGACGTGGTCTTTGACATGGGGCGGGTCGATGGCTACCGCAACTTCTGCAACAAACTCTGGAACGCGGCGCGCTATGTGCTGATGAACACCGAGGGCGAGGACTGTGGCACCGCGGGTGGCGAGGTTGAGCTGGGCAGCGCCGAGCGCTGGATCATCTCGCGTCTGCAAACGACCGAGCGCGCCGCGGCCGAGGCGCTTGATGGCTATCGCATGGATCAGGCGGCGCAGGCTGTCTACGAGTTCCTCTGGGATGAGTACTGCGACTGGTACCTCGAGCTCAGCAAACCAACCCTGCAGGGCGAGGCCTCGGACGCCCGGCGTCGCGGGACCCGGCAGACGCTGGTTCGGGTCCTGGAGGCCGTGCTGCGGCTGGCACATCCGATCATGCCCTTTATCACCGAGGAGATCTGGCAGCGCCTTGCCCCGCTTGCCGGCGTGAGCGGTGAGACCATCATCCACCAGCCCTACCCGCAGGCCGAGGCAGGTCGCGAAGACCCGGCCGCCGAGGCCGACATCGACTGGCTGCAGCGCTTCATCCTGGGCATCCGGCGCATCCGCGGCGAAATGGACATCCCGCCGGGCAAGCCCCTGCCGGTGCTATTGCAGAACGCCGCCGAGGCCGACCGCGAGCGTCTTGCCCGTCACCGCGACGCGCTCGACTTTCTGGCCCGGCTTGAATCAGTCCACGTGCTCGAGGCCGGCGAAGAGGCCCCCGAATCGGCGCTGGCCCTGGTGGATCAGCTCGAGATTCGCGTGCCAATGGCCGGGCTCATCGATCGCGACGCCGAATTGGCCCGGATCGACAAGGAACGCGACCGGATCACGGCCGATCTGGCGCGCACCGAGGGCAAGCTTGGCAACGAGTCGTTCGTGAACCGGGCACCGGCCGAGGTGGTGCAGCGCGAGCGCGACAAACTGGCCGAGGCGCGCGCCGCACTCGAGCGGTTGGACGAGCAGCGTGCCCGCATCGAGCAGCTCTAGCGCCCGGCGCGCTATCGCTCAGGCCAGGTAATCGCGGTCGTCAAAGCGCCGCACCCAACTCGGCTGGTAGACGGCGAGCGCGGTCATGACCGCGCCGTTGATAAAGCCCTCGGGGAAGAGCACCAGCGGCAGCAGTGCCAGGTAATCGCGCTGGATGGCCCAGCCGGGCTGGACCTCCAGCGCCCAAAGGAGCAGCGCCGAGAGCACGATTGGCGCGGTCAGCGCCAGCATGCCGCCCACAAAACCGCTGCCCAGAAAAAACACGAACGGGTTGGCGGGCAGCCAGCGCCGCAACAGCCGATGGGACTGTTCGGCGACAAGCACGGGCAGCACGGCCAGTAACAGGCCGTGATACCCGGCCATCATCGGTGCCGACTGACCGGCCACCACGGTGAGCAATAACGCCCCGCTGCCTGCCACAATCGCAAGCGCCGGGCCAAACATCAAAACCAGGGTAGCGGTGCCAAGCAGATGCAGCGTCAACCCGTCGCGGGCGCCCACCTGCAGGCTCCAGAGAAGCCCCGCAAGCACCGTGGCCGTCAGATAGACCGTGATCAGACCATTGGCATGCAACACCCGCCAGGATGCCCGCCTGATGGCCAGCAGCAGGGTAACGGCAAACGCCCCCGAGAGACCCCAGGCCACCGCTGCCGGAAGATGCTCGGGCGCGAGGTTCACGCCGGGACGCCGGCCTCAGCGTGCACCGCCGCCGCCCCACCACGGCCGGCCGTGGACACTGAGCTGGCCGTCGGTCAGAGACACCGCAAGACGCCACTGCCCCTCGCGCCGCTCGACAATACCGAAGCCCTCGAGCTGACGCAGCCACGCCGCCTGCTCGGCCGGTAAAGCCCGCGCCAGGGTCTCGTCAAGCCCCATTTCAGCGTCCAGGCGAACGGCGGACCACAGGGCCATGCCGGCCTGCCCCGTGCGCAGCCGATCGGCCATCGCAGGCCGCACGGCAAGCTCCATGGAGCCGTTCAGCCCGGCATTGGCCTCGGTCTCGACGCGCAGGCGCGACAGATCAAGTCGCGGCGCTGCCTCGGCCAGCAGCGCCAGGGCCCGGCGCTGGCCAGCGCCCGCCAGTCCATTCAGGTCCGTAGCGCCGGACTGCCGCGAGAGGGCCAGCAGACCGGCCGGCGCCAGGCGATCAAAGCGAACCTCCAGCGCCCCGCGCAATGGCGGGGTGTCGGGCAGGACAAGCCGGGCCCAGTCACTGTTGAGCGTCCCCGCGATCAGGCCATCCTCGCGCTCACGGCTGGCGGCCGTCAGGGTGAACTGCTCAAGTGCAATCCCGGGCTCAAGGGCCGGGGTTAACGCCAGCGCCTCCAGCGAATAACGGCCTTCGCCCACCCAGACCCCCTCGGCCAGCGTGCCGGCCACCAGGCGGGCATCCGACTCGGCGCTCATGCGGCCCACGCGCAAAGTCCCCTCGGTCTCCGGCGCGGTCATCACCAGCCCGGGCCACTCGAGCCGCGTCTCGAGCCGGCTGCTGCCGTCCCGATAGCGGGTCTCGAGCTGCAGGGGTTCAATGCGCAGCTGCAGGGCGCCATCCGGGTCCAGCGGGCCCTCAAGGGCTTGCGTCTGCACGGCAAGGGCCTGCGAGCCCGGTCGGATATGGCCGCTTATCTGCAGGGTCTCGGCATTGCCGCCCAGACGCGCATAGGGCACGGCGAGCGGCCCGCGCGGTTCGAGATGACCGGAGAAGCGCACCCCGCGAAAGCCGTGCCGGATCACTTGCTCCAGAACCAGTTCGGGCGGCCCGGGCGGGAGTGCC
Source organism: uncultured Spiribacter sp. (assembly GCA_913056145.1). Taxonomy (GTDB): domain Bacteria; phylum Pseudomonadota; class Gammaproteobacteria; order Nitrococcales; family Nitrococcaceae; genus Spiribacter. Next base: position 11,101 of record CAJXMI010000015.1, on the reverse strand, counting down.
AGCTCACGCCGCGAGTCACGGGCCAGACTGGCCGCCGGGAGCACCAGGCGCGTTGTTGTGCGGGCGCTGTAGAGCCCGCGCTCATAGGCCACAACCTGTGCCCCGGCCTCGCCACCCGTCGCCGCTGCCAGCTGGGTATCAAGCGCTTCGATGGTTGCCTGCCAGGTCTTTTGGGTCTGCCAGCCATTCACCACCGGCACCGCCCCGGCCACGAGCCCGGCCAGAACAGCCACTCCGATCAATCCCCAGCGCCATTGCCGCGTCATTCACTACCTCGCCGTGCCGTGTCGATTCATCGTGCATCATGCCCGTGCCGCCGGCGAATGCCCAGCCGCTGCATGCACCCGAGGGTCACGATGTTTGCAGGCCGACCAGCGGCTCGGCATACTCTGGCCCCGACAATCTGAACCCACGTCGCCAGGGGAGTCTTCGGACTGAGAGTGCGCCACGCGCAGACCCTGGAACCTGAACCGGATCATACCGGCGGAGGAAGCGCGACATGCCTCAGCTCACCATGGCGGCCATTGCCGCTGTACTCATTGCGTTCATCGCCCTTGGCCTGCGCGCCCGGCACACGACCGGCCTCGATGACTACCTCACCGCGCGCCACACGCAGACCGGCAATATGCTGGGCCTGTCGTTCCTGGCATCGGGCATGGGGGCCTGGATCCTCTTTGCACCGCCCGAGGTGGGCGCGTTTGTCGGCCCGGTGGCGGTGGCCGGCTACGCACTCGGCTCGGCGCTGCCGTTCATCATCTTGGGGCTCGTTGGCCCGGCCATCCGTCGGCATCTTCCCGCCGGGCGCAGCCTGACCGAATTTGCGGCAAGCCGTTTCGGGACGGGCTTCCGGCGCTGGATTGCGGCGCTCTCCGCGCTCTACATGCTGTGCTTTCTGGCCGCCGAGCTCACCGCCATTGGTGCCATTACCGGCCTGCTCTCAGGTGTGGACGGGCGCTTTGCGAGCGTGGGAGTGGCAGTGGCGACATTGCTCTACACCGCCATCGGGGGCCTGCGGGCCAGTCTGATCACCGATCGCTGGCAGGCCTGGCTGCTGGTGACGCTGCTGGCGCTGGTGGGTTTAGGCGCGCTTGGCCTTGCCCCCAAAGCCCCGGCCGCCAGCAGCAGCGGCGCCATGCCCGATATCGGCACCGGCCAGGCGCTCAGCGTGGCCGCCACGCTGATCATTGCCGTCACGGCGGCCAACCTGTTCCACCAGGGTTACTGGCAGCGGGTCTGGGCCGCGCAGGATGATCACGCGCTGCGGCGTGGCGCCCTGCTCGGCGGTATCACCACCATTGTAGTGGTGGCTTTGCTGGGGGGTGCCGGGGTGCTGGCGGCCATGCGCGGCCTCGACCTCGGCACACCCCCCATTCCGTTTTTTGCCCTGCTTGGCGAGGCGCCCGCATGGCTCACTCTGCCCGCGCTCATCCTCGCGATCACGCTGGTTGCCTCGTCGGTGGACACGCTGCAGAACGCGCTCGTGTCGCTGGGCGTGAGTGAAAGCGGCCGCCTGGGGCTCCCGGGCGCACGGTGGCTGACGGCGTTGCTGATGCTGCCGGTCATCGCCCTTGCCCTGCAGCAGATCTCGGTACTGCGTCTTTTTTTGATTGCCGATCTGCTCTGCGCAACCGCACTGATTCCGCTATTTGCCGGCCTGGCACGCCGGGTGCCACCGGCCGCTGCCATTGCCGGGGCGCTGGCAGGGCTTGCAGGCGCGGTACTGCCAGGGGCGGTGGCCACCGCCAGCCTGACCGGCGGGCTCCTCGCCGCAAGCTTCCCGGGCGCTGTCCCCACGCTCGGGCCGTTTCTGGGCGCCCTGATTGCCTCGGGCGCGGTCACGCTGCTGGTGGCGCGGCTGCGCCCGCTCAGCCCACCTGACTGAGGACGACGCTCACGATCACCACCAGCAGCACCACAAAGGCGGCCGTAAAGACCAGCCCGGCAAGAATGAAGGTCCCCGCACTGCCCTGACTGAAATCGCGCTGCCGGGCCTCCTCGGTCTGGACGCCAAAGGCCGCGGCCAGCGTGCTCTTCATGACCTGCCAGACGGTCAGTCGCGAGGGCTCGCCGGCCGGCGCCGGCTTGGCCTGATCCTTGTCCACCCCGTGATCGCTCATCGTGTCTCCTCGTCGCTTGTCTGGACCTGCATGAGTACCAGCCCGCCCGCTGCAAAGAGCAGGATGAGTGCCAGCATGGAATAGCGCACATCACCAAACCACACGCCAAAGAGGCCAAACAGCGGCGGCCCGAGCAGCGCGGCGAACTTGCCCAGCAGATTGTAGAACCCAAAGAACTCGCCCGCACGCTCGGTCGGGATCAGGCCGGCATAAAAAGAACGGCTCAAGGCCTGCACGCCGCCCTGCACCAGCCCGACCAGGCCGGCGATGACATAAAACTCCCAGGGCGAGCGGATGAAGGCCCCCCAAAGGCAAATCCCGATGTAGCCACCCAGGCCAATCAGGATGCCAGCCCGCGCGCCAATCCGCTCACCGAGCCGCCCCATGGCAAGCGCGGCTGGAAACCCGACGAACTGGGTAATGAGCAGCGCCACGATCAGATCGTTTTGCTCAAAGCCAAGGGATCGGCCATACGAGACCGCCATGCGAATCGTGGTGCCAACTCCGTCAATGTAGAGCCAATAGGCAATCAAAAAGAGCCACACCGGCCGGTAGGCGCGCAGATGCCCAAGCGTGCCCCGCAGCTGGCGCAGGCCGCCCTGCAGCGCCGACCCCTCGGCCATGAGCGGCGGCGGCTCGGGCACATACCGCGCGAGCGGCAGGCTGAACACCACCCACCACACAGCCGTGACCACAAAGGCCCCCAGCGCGGCCGTCAGCGCATCGGGCAGGCCAAACCAGCCCGGTCGCAGCACCGCCACCACGCACACCAGATACACCAGCCCGCCGCCCAGATAGCCGAGCGCAAAGCCGAGTCCCGAGACACGATGCCACTGCGCGCGCGGCGCCACGCTCACAAGCAGCGCGTCATAGAACAGGTTGGCCGCCATGAACGCGAGGGTGGCCAGCACGAAGAGCCCCGCGGCCACCCACCACAAATCGGCTGGCACCCCGGCCAGTAACCCGGTTGCAAGGGCACCCGCCAGCATGAACGCAAGCAGCGCACGCTTGTGCCAGCCGGCGCGGTCGGCGACCGCCCCCAGCAGTGGGGCAATCACGATCAACAGCAGGCTTGCCAGGCCATTGGCCCACCCCAGGCGCAGACTGGCCTGCGCCCCCGTCGCCTCACCGCTCCAGTAGTCCTGAAAGAGGATGGGGAAAAAGCCGGCCAGCACCACCGTGGCAAATGCGGAATTGGCCCAGTCATAGAGCGCCCAGGCGCGCACCGTGGCGCGTGGCGTAGCGCTCGTCATCGCCGGCCCGCCGGCATCACCTCACGCAGATCGTAGCGCATTACCAGCGCATCCTCGCGGCCGTCCTCGGCGGGGTAATAATCACGCCGCCTGCCAATGCGCCGGAACCCCTCGCTGCGGTAGAGATGCACGGCCGGCCGATTGCTGGGCCGCACCTCAAGGAATACCGACTCCGCCCCCAGCCGCTCGCCACGCTCGAGGGCGCGCTGCAAAAGCGCACGCCCCAGGCCGCGGTCATGCCAGTCGGGATGCACGGCGAGGTTGAGCACATGCGCCTCGCCCGGCCCCATGGCCAGCACGAAATGGCCCACGATGCGATCGGTGGCCAATTGCACCCAGCACTCATAGCCCATGCGCAGACAGTCCCGAAAAATCGTCAGCGTCCACGGATAACCATAGGCCCTGGCCTCGACCTCGAACACCGCCTCCAGATCACCCGGGCGCATGGGCCGGATGACGGGCAGAAACCCCGCGGGATCAGCCGTCATGTCGACCCCTCGCGCAGGTGGCGCCTGAGACGTCGCAGATCCTCCCAGACAAGCGCCTTGGCACGCGGCATCCGCAGCAGATAGGCCGGATGATAGGTGGCCAGCAGCGGAATGCCCGCCGGACCGTAGGCGTGCCAGTGGCCACGCAGTTCGCCCATCTTTTGCGTGGTGCCGGTCAGTGCCTGCGCCGACACCCGGCCAACGGCCAGGATCACCGCCGGCTCGATCAGGGCGATCTGCTGGTCGAGCCAGCCCCGGCAGGCGGTGATTTCCTCGGTGCGCGGATCGCGGTTGTCCGGTGGCCGCGATTTGATGACGTTGGTGATATAGACGCCGGTGTGCCGATCGAGCCCAATCGCCGCAAGCATGGCATCAAGCAGCTGCCCGGCCCGGCCGACGAAGGGCTCGCCGCGGCGATCCTCCTCGGCACCCGGCGCCTCGCCCACCACCAGCAGTTGCGCATGACGATCGCCCACCCCTGGCACGCCGTGTTGGCGGGTCTGGTGCAACGGGCAGCGCGTGCAGGCCGCGACACCCGACTCGAGTTCGGCCCAGCCCGGTTCACGCGCGGCGACTGGCGCGCCCTGCTCCACCCAGGGGGTCAGCCCCATGGCGGAGAGCAGACGCTGGCGGCGTGCATCCAACCCAGTCATACCCGCCCGCGTCGCTCAGACGCCCTCGGCCTGGGGATGGGTGCGATGCACCCCGCGGCGCAGGCGGTTGAGGGCGTTCAAATAGGCCTTGGCAGAGGCAATGACAATATCGGTATCCGCGCCCTGGCCATTCACCGCGCGGCCACCACGCTCCAGCCGGACGGTGACCTCGCCCTGGGCATCGGTGCCGGTGGTGATGTTGTTCACCGAGTAGAGCAGCAACTCGGCATCGAGCTGGATAATGCCCTGAATGGCCTGAAAGGCGGCATCGACCGGGCCATCGCCGGAGGCGCTGTTGCGATGCTCGGCCCCGTCGACCAGCAGGGTCACATCGGCTACCGGTGTCTCGCCGGTCTCGGAGCAACAGCGAAAGGCCACCAGGCTCACCGATTGCTCCTCCTCAAGCGCGGCGACGGCCTCGTTGGCCAGTGCCTGCAGGTCTTCATCAAAGATTTCATGCTTTTTGTCGGCCAGGTCCTTGAAGCGCTGAAAGGCCTCGTTCAACTGCCCGGCGGTCTCGAAGGTAATGCCCAGCTCCTCGCAGCGGCTGCGAAAGGCATTGCGCCCCGAGTGCTTGCCCAGAACCATCCGATTGGTGCCCCAGCCGACGTCCTCGGCGCGCATGATCTCGTAGGTCTCGCGGTGCTTGAGCACACCGTCCTGGTGAATGCCCGATTCGTGGGCAAACGCATTGATGCCCACGATGGCCTTGTTGGGCTGCACCTGAAAGCCCGTGATGTTGGCGACCAGGCGCGAGGTGGGCAGGATCTCGCGGGTCTCGACGCGGCTGTCGCAGGGAAAGTCGTCGCGCCGGGTGCGCAGCGCCATCACCACTTCCTCGAGCGCGGCATTGCCGGCGCGCTCGCCAAGGCCGTTGATGGTGCACTCGACCTGGCGCGCGCCCTCGCGGATGGCCGCGAGCGAGTTGGCCACCGCCACTCCCAGGTCGTTGTGACAGTGCACCGACCAGATCGCCCGGTCGGCATTGGGGACGCGCGCGCGCAGATCGCGGATCAGACCGGCAAACTGGCGCGGCATGTTGTAGCCCACCGTGTCGGGGATGTTGATGGTGCCCGCGCCGGCGTCAATGGCCGCCTCGATAATGCGGCACAGAAAGTCGGGCTCGGAGCGCCCGGCGTCCTCGGGCGAGAACTCGACATCGTCGCACAGGTTGCGCGCGCGCCGGACGGCCGCCACAGCGCGCTCGACCACTTCATCCGGGCTCAGCTGGAGCTTTTTTTCCATGTGCACCGGCGAGGTGGCAATGAACGTGTGAATACGCCCCGCCGCTGCCGGGGCCACGGCCTCGCCGGCCCGATCCACATCATCGGGGTTGGCACGCGCCAGCCCGCAGACCCGTGCATCGCGCACGGTCTCGGCAACCGCCCGCACCGACTCGAAATCACCGCGACTGGCCGCCGGGAAGCCCGCCTCGATCACATCCACGCGCAAGCGCTCCAGCGCCCGGGCAATGCGAATCTTCTCTTCGCGGGTCATGGAGGCGCCCGGACTCTGCTCGCCATCGCGCAGCGTCGTGTCAAAAATGATCAACTGATCGGCCTGAGTCATTGCCCGCTGTCCTTCCTGCCGGTGTGGGGGGATTCTAACCTGCCTTGCGGCGTTTGCGACGGCGCCGGCGCCGCCGGAGCACCGTCAGTATCGGGCCCGAGCCCATGTAGGTCAGGGCCAGCGCAAAGAGCACCGTGGGCGGATGGAGTGACAGCAACGCCACGCCAAGCACACCCAGGACCATGGCCACAAACGGCACGCGGTACCGGAAGTCGATTTCCTTGAAACTGTCGTAGCGCACGTTGCTGACCATGAGAATGCCGGCCAGCACGGTGATGATCAGAGTGGGAATACCCGCCGGCCAGCCACCAAACTCGAGCCGGTCGCCCGCCCAGACAAGACCCGCCAGGGTGGCCGCCGCTGCCGGGCTGGGCAGCCCCTGGAAATAGCGCTTGTCGGCGGCCCCGACCTGGGTGTTGAACCGGGCCAGACGCAAACCCGCGCAGGCGGTGTAGATAAAGGCGCCCAGCCAACCAAGCTTGTCCCAGGCCGGCCCCAGCTCGCCCAGATCCTCGAGCGCCCAGGCATAGACCACGAGCGCCGGCGCCACCCCGAACGAGACCATGTCGGCGATGCTGTCGTACTGCACGCCAAAGTCGCTCTGGGTGTTGGTAAGCCGCGCCACGCGGCCATCAAGGCCATCCATGATCATCGCGACCAGAACGGCGATCGCCGCCATTTCATAGGCGCCGGAGAGGGCTGCCACCACCGCGTAGAAGCCAAAGAACAGCGCGAGGGTGGTGATGAGGTTGGGGAGCAGATAGATGCCGCGCCGCCGCGGCCGCTCGGAAAGCTCGCTGTCGTCGGTCATGTCGACCTCGCGGCAACGGCCGCCGCCCCACGGGCGACGGCCGGATCCGGGTGAACCGGTAGCCGCCTAATTGCGGCTGCGGTCCACCAGCTGATTGGCCTTGATCCAGGGCATCATGTCGCGCAGCTTGGAGCCGACCTCTTCGATCGGATGCTCAAACGCGCGCCGCCGCATGGCCTTGAGGCGCGGGGCGCCGGCCTGGTTTTCGAGGACAAACTCCTTGGCAAACTCGCCGTTGCGAATCTCCTCGAGAATCTGCTTCATCGCCTCGCGCGACTCCTCGTTGATCACCCGCGGGCCGCGCGTGAAATCGCCGTACTCGGCGGTGTTCGAGATGGAGTAGCGCATGTTGGCAATGCCGCCCTGGTAGAGCAGATCGACGATCAGCTTGGTCTCGTGCAGCACCTCGAAGTAGGCCATCTCGGGAGCGTACCCGGCATCAACCAGGGTCTCGAAGCCCGCCTCGATCAGCGAGGTGATGCCGCCGCACAGCACGACCTGCTCGCCAAAGAGATCGGTCTCGGTCTCTTCCTGGAAGCTGGTCTCGATGACACCGGAGCGCCCGCCGCCGTTGGCCGAGGCATAGGAGAGCGCAATCTCCCGGGCCCGGCCGCTCGCGTCCTGATGCACCGCGATAAGACTGGGCACGCCGTTGCCCTCCACATAGGTGGAGCGCACCAGATGGCCCGGACCCTTGGGCGCGATCATGATCACGTCCATATCGGCGCGCGGCTCGATCTGCTGGTAGTGGATGTTGAAGCCGTGAGCAAAGGCGATGGCACCGCCCTGCTTCAGGTTGGGGGCAACAAACTGCTCGTAGACGGCGGGCTGATGCTCGTCGGGCAGCGTCATCATGACCAGATCTGCCGCGGCCACGGCATCGGCCACTTCCGCGACCTCGAGCCCGGCGGCCCTGGCCTTCTCGGCACTGGCGGAGCCGGCGCGCAGGCCAACCACGACGGGAACGCCGGATTCCTTGAGATTGTTGGCATGGGCATGCCCCTGCGAGCCGTAGCCCAGAATGGCGACCTTCATGCCCTGGATGATCGACAGATCCGCGTCTTTGTCGTAATAGACCTTCATGGCTCCCCCGTGTGGTTGATTCAGATACGCATTTGCTTTTCGCCGCGGGCAATGCCGATCACACCCGAGCGGACCACCTCCATTGGCGTCTTGCGATCGAGCAGCTCGAGAAAGGCATCCAGCTTGCTGCTGCGACCGATCACCTCAATGGTGTAGGTCTTGTCGGTTACATCGACCACGCGGCCGTCAAAAATGTCGGCGAGGCGCTTGAACTCGTCGCGCATCTCGCTCGAGGTGGCCTGCACCTTTACCAGCATGAGCTCACGCTCGATGTGCGTGGCCTCGGTGATGTCCATGACCTTGACCACGTCAAGCAGCTTGTTGAGCTGTTTGAGGATCTGGTCGACGATCCGCTCATCGCCCTGGGTCACCAGCGTCACGCGTGAGAGCGTGGGATCATCGGTAGGCGCGACGGTCAGCGAGTCGATGTTGTAGCCACGGGCGGTGAACAGCCCGGCGATGCGCCCCAGGGCACCGAACTCGTTTTCGACAAGAATGGAGATGATGTGTCGCATAACCTCTGACCGGCGCCAGGCTGAACCCGCTACAAAACGGTGAAAGCCGGTCAAGTTACGGTGCGCCGCGTGGGGCGTCAAGCGCGGGTGCGGGGGTGGGCGGCTCCCGCGCGGTCGGCTAACCTGTGCAGCAGACAAAAGCCGACAGGACAGGATGGCATGCGCGCAAGCCGCTTCCCGCTATTTACCAGCAAGCAGACCCCGGCCGATGCCGATATCGTGAGCCATCAGCTCATGCTCCGCGCCGGTCTTATCGAGAAAATCGGCGCCGGGCTCTACACCTGGCAGCCCCTGGGTCTGCGAGTCATGCGTCGGGTCGAGCGCATCGTGCGCGAGGAGATGGACCGCATTGGGGCCATGGAGGTGCTCATGCCGGCGGTCCAGCCCGCCGAGCTCTGGGAGGAGTCGGGCCGCTGGTCGCTCTACGGCCCCGAGCTGCTGCGGCTACAGGATCGACACGAGCGGGATTTTTGCATTGGCCCGACCCATGAGGAGGTCATCACCGACTATCTGCGCCGCGAGCTGCGTAGCTACCGCCAGCTCCCGCTTACCTACTATCAGATCCAGACCAAGTTCCGCGATGAAATCCGGCCGCGCTTTGGCGTCATGCGGGCGCGCGAGTTCGTCATGAAAGACGCCTATTCGTTTCATCTGGATCACGCCTCGCTCGAGGCCACCTACACCGACATGCACGGTGCCTACACCCGTATCTTCGAGCGCCTGGGCCTGCGCTTTCGCTCGGTGGGCGCCGACAGTGGGGCCATTGGCGGCAGCGTGTCCGAGGAGTTCATGGTGCTCGCCGACTCGGGCGAAGACGAGATCGCAAGCTGCAGCGGCTGCGACTACGCCGCCAACACCGAACTGGCCACCAGTCGCCCGCAGGCCCCGACGGCCGCCGCCCCCCTGGCCGCCGAGGAGCGTGCGACGCCCGGTATTCACAGCGTGGCCGAGCAGTGCGAGGTGCTCGGCATCACCCCCGATCAGGTGGTCAAAAGCGTTGTGGTCATGGCCGACGACACCCCCGCCGTGCTCTTTGTGGCCGGCGATGACGAGCTCAACCTGGTCAAGGCTGCTCACGCGCTTGACGCCGATGCAGTGCGCCTGGCCGAGCCCGACGAGGCACTGGCCGCAACCGGTGTGCCGCGCGGCTTCATTGGTCCGCGAGGCCTGCCGGACGGCCTGCGCCAGCTCGTTGACCACCGCGCCGCGGCCCTCGTGAACTTCTCGAGCGGCGCCGGGCGGGCCGACTGGCACTGGATCAACCTGAACTGGGAGCGGGACATGCCCCGGCCCGAAACCGCGGATCTGCGCACGGTCGTCGCCGGCGAAGGATGTCCGCGCTGCGCTGCCGGGCGCCTCGAGATCCACCGCGGCATTGAGGTGGGGCATATCTTCCAGCTCGGCACCAAATACAGCGAGGCCATGGACGCCCGGGTGCTCGACGAGGCGGGCGAGAAACAGCCGCTGCGAATGGGCTGCTATGGCATTGGTGTCTCACGGATCGTTGCCGCCGCCATCGAGCAGAATCATGACGCGAGCGGCATCATCTGGCCGGCGCCGCTCGCGCCATTCGATATCGGCATTGTCAGCATCGGTGCCGACCGGGCACCAGCCGTTGCCGAGGCCGCCGAGGCGCTCTACAACGCCCTGCGCGAGGCCGGTTACGAGCCGTTCTGGGACGACCGCGATGCCCGTCCCGGCGTCAAGTTTGCCGACATGGAGCTGGTTGGCCTGCCGCACCGGGTAGTCATCGGCGCCCGCGGCCTTGAGGCGGGCACGCTCGAGTACCGGGCCCGGGCCGCCGAGGCGAGCGAGGATATTCCGGCCGATCAGGCCCTCGAGGCGCTTGCCGAGCGTATCGGGTCGCCCTCCTCGTCGAGCGCCGGATAGGGCTCACCCCGGCGCCGGCAATGCTCGGCGAGGCGCGGGTGCAGCCACTCGAACAGCGTGCGCCGATAGGTATCGGCATCAAGGCGCGGGCGTGCATAGAGGCCTGCCGCCTCACGCTGACGCTGGGCTTCAAACAAAATGACAGCCGCGGCTACCGATACGTTGAGCGACTCCACCAGGCCGGCCATGGGCACGGTGATATGCCCGTCGGCGGCCGCCGCGCCCGCCTCGCTCACCCCCCAGCGCTCGGCACCCATGAGGATCGCGCAGGGCCGGGTGTAGTCGATCCGGCGAAAGTCCACGGCAGCCGTCGACAGGTGCGCGGCATACACCCGTATCCCCTCGGCCTGGAGCGCACCAACGGCATCGCCAATGTCGGAGTGCGTTACCGTGTCGACCCACTGCCCGGCACCCGCCGAGCAGGTCCGATGGATGGCGAGCTCGCGCCCCGGCAATACCGCGTGGGCCCGGAATACGCCGGTTGCATCGCAGGTACGCAGAATGGCGCTCAGGTTATGCGGCTTGTGGACCTGGTCGAGCAGTACCCGCAGGTCGGGCTGACGACGATCCAGCGTGGCGCGCATGCGCGCCAGACGATCGGCACTCAATGACTTGTCCTCCACGGGGCTCCACCCGGTATTCTAGGGCCATCATGACCGAGCGCATACTGATTGCCGGCTGTGGCCGGATTGGCACCCGTCTTGGCGAGGCCCTTGCGGCGG